>NZ_JBBNAN010000247.1:0-8246 GCF_037994405.1 Phyllobacterium sp. | reverse complement strand
ATGCATAGGAGACGGGCCATGGAAGATACTATCACATATGTCGGATTGGATGTTCACAAGGAAACGATTTCGGTCGCGCTTGCTGATGGTGAAGGACGTGGTGACGCACGCGTATTTGGCCAGATCGTAAACACACCAGCAGCATTGGCCCGTATGCTGGCCAAGCTTTCGCAACCGGGCCGGACGCTGAAGTTTTGCTACGAAGCAGGGCCTTGCGGCTACAGCATTCAGCGGCAGCTGTCTGCCGCAGGTCATGACTGCGTGGTCGTCGCTCCCTCTTTGATCCCTCGAAAGCCTGGCGATCGTATCAAGACAGACCGCCGGGATGCCAACAATCTGGCAAGGCTTCATCGTGCTGGCGAGCTGAGCGCTGTTTGGATACCAGATCCCGCCCATGAGGCGATGCGTGATCTGGTGCGGGCGCGCCTGGCTGCCGTACGCAGTCTGCGACACGCGCGCCAACAACTCAGCGGATTTCTGTTGCGCCACGGCTGTCATTATGGCCGTCCGGCCTGGACGCAGATGCACCGCCGTTGGCTGGCAGGCCTTCGCTTCGAGCAACCAGCCCACCTTATTGTGCTCGAGGATCATATCGCCACGATCGAGGCTGCAACAGACCGACGAGACCGGCTGACAAAGCAAATCGAGATGATGTTGAGCGATTGGTCGCTGGCCCCGGTCGTGCACGCTCTGCAGTCGCTGCGCGGCATGGCTTTGGTCACCGCAGCAACGATAATTGCCGAATTGGGTGATATCAGTCGCTTTACCAATCCGCGTCAACTCATGGCCTATCTGGGGCTTGTACCATCGGAGCATTCGAGCGGCGGCACTCGACGCCAAGGCGGAATTACAAAAGCGGGGAACGGAACTGCACGTCGCATGCTGATTGAAGCGGCATGGAGTTACCGGTTTCCTGCGAGAATTAGCCGCGAACAATTGCTGCGCCAGGAGCAGCTTCCAAAAACGATCCGTGACACAGCATGGAAAGCGCAGGTGCTGCTGTGCAGTCGCTATCGAAAGCTCACCAAGGCCGGAAAGCCGGCAACGACAGTAACGACGGCGATTGCTCGGGAACTGTCTGGCTTCGTCTGGGCGATTGCATGTCAGGTCTCACCGCATTGAACACTCTCAAAGTCCAGCTCATCGAGGAGGAGAAGAGCCGATCAGAAAGCCATGTGCACCTGGGCAAGGCTGGGGGCACGGTCACGGCAGGAGAACCCTCGTTTCCACTATCAGCCGGATTCGTTCCGACGCTGCATTCTAGACAGAGGAAGCTCCGCGACGCATCAGGTCCGGCGGTAACCAACCCGCGTATCAGAGCATGATCCACCGTCGTTCATAGACCGTGCCTCCTGCTTTCCCCAGGACGCAATCACACGAAACACGACGTCCGAGAAAATCGGGCGAAAGAATTTCTATTCCTGCGACTTGAAAAGGCGAACATGAGAGTGGTGTGTCCCGTTTTCCGTGGTTGGGCATTGTGGATCAAATGAAAACAGCGGCCCTGGGGCCGCTGTACAAAGATCATTTCGCGCGGACTGGCGCTAAAAGTCTACTGCCTTGCATCGAGCAGTGCGTTGACTTGATCAACTTGATCGTCGGTCAGGGTACGGCCGAAATCCGATTCCAGCTGCGCTACCGCGTCATCCAGCGCCTGCTCGCGCAGTACGGGATCCGTCAGTGCCAACGCCGCTTCGCGGCTACGCTCATAGGTGGCAATCTTGCCGACCGACGAGTTGGACGCTGCGCGCTCCCTAGCTCGCGCCGAAGCATGCGCCGCGTTCAATGGGCCAAGCGTGTTGTCATCAATCTCGTCAACGACGACATCGTCTTCAACATCAACTGAAGCCTTTTGCGCCTTTTGCGCTTTTGACTTATCGTGTTGGACTTTCGTTTTGTCGTTTGTGCTGGCCGACTTGCTGTGACCGGACGATTTGCCGTGATTACCGCTGTTGCCCTTGCCGCTGCCGCCGCCATTTCCATGACCGCCGCCATTTCCATGACCGCCGCCATTGCCATTGCCGCCCTTGTCGGCAAGGGCCGGTCCAACCAGACTGAATCGGCTTGTGGCTGTCCCTGCAACCACCAAACCAAGACACGCGGCCACAACGAGACCAAACTTGAGCTGTTTCATACTCCACCTCCTGATATACGCTCTGCAAACTGAGCTGGTACTGGCGTCAATATACGGCCCGAGTGTGCTAGAACTACCGGTTGATCACATGTGAGACAAGACCTTATTCGCTCGGGAAAAGCTTCCCCGAGCCATGGAAACCTATTCACCATATTCTAGATGTTAACGGCATCCAATTCATTCTCAATTTTCTTCCGACTTACTCCGTGTTTGGCGATCAGCTCAAGCGCACGGTTTCTGATCGTATTTTGTCATGAGGTATTGGACTTCGTAATCTTCGCTCGCCGAAACTTTCGAGCCATTGCGATTGTCTCGTTTTCAATTATCGTCCGACATTTGAGCAAGCCTCCATTTGTTGGCTAACCTACAACTAACTATGTTCCGTCATTTTCGTTCCACGCGGAGTCGAGAAGTGGTCATCTCGGCTGGATCATAACCAGCAGATCGTCGGTTCGAATCCTTGAAGCGCCTCGCCGGACTTCGCGGCGATGCGCAGGCTTGCCGTGCGATTTCGGGGCATCTTACAAAGCAAGGATACTCAACGTCTTGAGATCTGGCTTGTTGATGCCCAGCAATCCGGCATTTACGCCGTCCAGCGCTTTGCTCGCACGTTGCGGCGAGATCTCACCGTCGTCAGTTACGCGCTAACCGAAACGCTGGAGCAATGGCCACACCAACGGACAAATGAACCGGTTGAAAACCGCTCACGCGGAATGTTGGCCGTGCAAGCATTGAACTATTGCGGGCCCGGATATTGCCGCTCTCCCTACCCATCGGTCACACAGTCTGAGGACGACCCTTATTAAATGCCAAAGTTGGCACGAACGGATCTGGTGCATTCTTGCGTTAAGTGCCAACCGACACACGTTATTTGAAATTTGAGAACCTGACGCTCCGGCAAGGTTTGGCCTCGCCGATCCGGCCGGGGATTTCAAATGGCGATTGTCGTGCTGGTCCCGCCGTTTAGCAGGCGCTTCAGATGAAAGCTGGCAAGCCGGTCCTCCGCGTTGCGACCGACCAGCGCGGCGAACGACGCAATTGCACCCGGATCGCACGCTTCCAGTTTTTTGAAGGCGTCTATGTAGGCCTGTGTCTCTGGACTGACACATCTGTTGGCGTCAAGAGGCTCGAATGCGCGGATCGGCTCGGACCGGCCTCGGAGGAGCAGGTCGCCCACGGGTCGGCCGCAGAAACCCTGCACTTTCGCGGCCAAGCTGCCACTCACACAAATCCGAGTGCCCAGCGTTTTGTTGGCTGCTTCCAGACGCGCGGCAACATTGATAGTGTCGCCATAGGCGCTGTAGTCGAAAAATCTTCCTCCCCCGAAATTACCGACCACGGCCGTGCCGGCATGCGCGCCGATCCTGGTGTGGCCGAGAGGTATTCCCTTTTTGCTCCAGTGTTCACGGAAAGACCACGCGAACGCGTCAAGCGCAAGCGAACAGGCCACCGCACGACTGGCATGGTCCGGCTGATCGGAAGGTGCCCCGAAAAGCACGTGGAGCGCGTCACCGATGATCTTGGCGACTGTACCGTCATGGGCGAACACGATGTCGGTCATGCCAACGATGTAATCATTGAGGAGCGGCCCGAGCACCTTCGGCTCGATCGTCTCTACTAGTGTAGTGAAACCCGCCAGATCGGTAAAGAGCGAGGCAACCTCCCGGCGCGTGCCGCCAAGGTCGAGGACATTGGCGCTGCTGGCCAAGCGTTCTGCGAGATTGGGCGAAAAGTAACGGGAAAGCGACGCGCGCGCCTGCTCGGCCGCCGTCTGCCGCCGCTGCGCTTCGCGTAGTGCCTCTACGTGGTGGATCGTCTTGGCGATCGTCGCCTCCAGATCGGGAAAATCGATCGGCTTCGTCACGAAATCATAGGCGCCGCGATTCATCGCCGTGCGGATGTTGGCCATATCGCTGTAGGCGGAGACGATGATCGTGGACAGGTCCTGGTCCCTCTCCTGAAGCTTCGCCAGCAGCGACAAACCGTCCATGCGCGGCATGTTGATATCGCTTAGCACCATGTCCACGTCTTGGTTGGCCGCAAGTACGGCCAAAGCCTCGACCCCGTCGTGGGCAAATAGAAAGCGCAGCATGCCCTCGCGGATCTGCTTGCGGAATTTCTGGATGAGAAGGATTTCCAGATCCGTTTCGTCGTCGACAACGAGTATCCTGGTGCTCATGCGGTCGGCCCAACTCGCATGTCGATTTCTTCTCGCAGTGCGACGAAGTCGATCGGCTTGGTGAGCAGCGCTTCCGCGCCGCATTCCTGCGCTCTCCGTTTCGTTTCCGCATCGCCATAAGCGGTGATCATGATTACCGGCACGTCAGGCCGTATGTTCTTCGCCTTTGGGAGGAGTTCGAGTCCGCTCATCCCTGGCATGTTGACATCCGACAGTATGAGAATGAGCGTGACATCGGCTGCATCGGCTATACGTTCGAGTGCAGACGGCGCCGATTGTGCGAACTCCATCATGAAGCGGCCAGCGCGCAGGTCACGGCGGAATTGCTGTCGAAAAAGTAGCTCGATATCCGGCTCGTCATCGACCACCAAGATAAGGAGGTTCATGATTTGCCCTCCGGCTTTGCGACTACGGCGGCTATCCGCGGCAATTGGATGCGAAACTCAGTATAGTGACCAAGCTCTGTGTCCAACTCAATCGAACCGGCATGCTGCTTCACAATGATATCGTGGCTGAGGGAAAGGCCGAGACCCGTCCCCTCGCCAGCAGGCTTGGTGGTGAAGAATGGGTTGAACATCTTCTCCCGCACCTCCGGCGGGATGCCGGGGCCGTTGTCACGGATAATGATCTCAACGCTGTCGCCGAGGTTCCTAGTTGCTGCGGCCAACGTCGGCTCATAACCGTCGCCGGGCTCTGAGGCCGCGCGCTTGCTCGTCGCATAGAAGCCGTTCGAGATGAGGTTGAGAAGCACGCGCGTGATCTCCTGCGGATACAGGTCAACCTCTCCGGCCGCAGGATCGAGCGACTTTTCGAGCGTGACATTGAATCCTGGCTTCTCGGCGCGGGCGCCATGATACGCGAGATTGAGGCTTTCCTCGAGGATGGCGTTGATATCGGCCGGCCGATGCTCGCCAGCCCCCTGGCGCGAGTGCAGGAGCATGTTCTTGACGATCGAGTCGGCGCGCTTGCCGTGCTGAACGATCTTTTCGAGATTGCCCTTGAGCATCGCAGCCAGCTCGTCGATCTGGGCGCGCATCACGCCATCGGTGAGGGCGCCGTCAAGTGTCTGATGCAACTCATCAATTAACTCGATGGATAGCGCCGAGAAATTGTTGACGAAGTTCAAGGGGTTCTTGATCTCGTGAGCGATCCCGGCTGTCAGCTGCCCGAGCGAGGCGAGCTTCTCCGTCTGGATCAACCTGTCCTGTGCAGTCCTCAGATCATCGAGCGAGCGCGACAGCTCCTCGGTTCTCGCCTGCACCTCCTCAAAGAGACGCACATTTTCGATGGCGATCACTGCCTGGTCGGCGAACGTAGACGCCAACTCGATCTGTTTTTCCGAGAAAGGGCGCACGGTCGAGCGGGTTAATGCGAGCACGCCGATCGGGCTACCTTCGCGCAAGAGCGGCACCCCGAGTACAGTCCGAAACCCGCCAAGTCTTTGCCCCTCGCGCATCTCGTACTCCGGATCATCGAGAACGTCGGCGACCTGAACCGGCCGAATTTCGAGCAGGGTTCGGCCAACTATAGTGCCGCGCCCCGGCTCCAGCGGGAGAGCCCGAAGATATTGGCCGAATTCTTGCGAGAAGCCGTAGCTGGCGACAGGATAGTGCGCGTCTCCCATGGGACGGGTCATTGTTGCCATATCCGCATCGCAAAGGCGGGCAGCGGAAGTTACGAGGGTGTCAAGGACCCCTTGCAGGTCGAATGCGGACCGGCTGATGACCTTCAGCACCTCAGCCGTCGCAGTCTGCTGCTCAAGTGCTTCCGTCAGCTCGCTAGTCCGCGCTTTGACTTCGTCGAACAGCCGCACATTCTCGATCGCTATGACCGCCTGGTCGGCAAAGGTCTGGACGAGCTCGATTTGCTTTTCGGTGAACGGCCTACATTCAGTCCGGCGAATGACAATACCTCCAATTGCTTCCCACTGCCGAAGGAGAGGTGCTGCCAGAATGGTGCGGTGCCCCATCCGCACGGCCATCGCCTGGCCGTCCGGAAACTCGTTGGGCGCGGCGGTCAGATCAGGTACATGGATCGGCCTTCGGTCAACAACGGCGCGCCCTGTAACCCAATCGCGTGACACCGGCCAGCCCGAAAAATCGATGGGAATAGGCCCGTGATGCGCTCTTAGATTGAGCATATCTCCGTCCTTCAGGAATATTGCCGCATCGTGAGCCTCGCACAATCGCCCGGCGGACTCGACAAGGGTGTCGAGTACTGCCTGGAGGTTGAACGCCGACCGGCTAATGACCTTAAGAACATCCGCTGTGGCAGTCTGCTGCTGTAGAGATTCTTTCAGCTCGAGGTTGCGTGTCTCCAGATCGGTGAACAGCCTGACATTTTCGATCGCTATCCCCGCTTGGTCGGCGAAGGTCTTGAGGAGTTCGACTTGGCGATCGGGGAAAATTCCTGGCTCGGTCCGTGCGACAACAATGGTTCCGATTGGATTGCCGTTGCGCATCATCGGCACGGCTACCAGGCTTCGGTAGTTCGCGGATTGCGCGCCAAGGGTGGTGTGGGCCGTATACTCAGGATCGACAAGCCGGTCCGGTATCTGTTCCACCGATCGGCTAAGGATGGATCGCCCGGCGGCACTGCCTCGATTGGGTGGGGACGGAAACAGTGCGCGCACGGCTTCGACGCCTTCCGGCTCCAGCCGGTGCCACGCCACGAAGTGGAGCAGTTCGCCGTCATGGCGAAACACGTGGCAAAACTGGGCGCCACATAGTCGGGCGGCGCGCAGCGCGATCGTGTCAAACACCGGCTGCACGTCGGTAGGTGAGGTCGAGATGACGCGCAGAATTTCGCTTGTTGCCGTCTGCTGTTCGAGTGCCTCTGTGACCTCTCGGTTGCGCGCCTGCGCCTCCTCGAAAAGGCGGACGTTCTCGATGGCAATCACTGCCTGGTCGGCGAATGTTTGGAGGAGTTCGACCTGCCGCTCCGGAAAAGGTCCAACCCGGCGCCGAGTTACGGCGATTGATCCGATCGGACGTCCTTTCCGGATCAGCGGCACGCCGATGGCACTGCGGAAGGAGACGACTTTTGCAACGGAGAGCACCCGGTATTCAGGGTCGGCAAAGACGTCCGGAATCTGCTCTGTGGCGCCACTGACGAGGGCTCGTCCCGTTACATTGCCCCGATTTGGTTTCTGGGGGAAAAAGGCACGCACCGCGTCGATGCCTTCGCGTGAGATGCCATGGTAGGCGACCGGATGGAGAAGCTCTCCGTCGAACCGACAGACAAAGCAGAATTCGGCCCCACACAGGGTCGCAGCGTTTTCCGCTATCGCATCGAACACGGGCTGCACGTCAGTGGGTGAGATCGAAATGACGCGAAGGATTTCGCTCGTCGCAGTCTGCTGTTCGATCGCCCCCCCGAGCTCCCTCTTCAGCAACTCGACCTGGCGACTGAGACTGACGCTCGATTCTTCCACCACGCGCCCCTCCACCGAAGAACCCTAGCGACCAACTCGCCGTGGCCCCGCCTCCCGGGCGACGAAGGCCGGTGACCGGCAGATCGAAGAGAATACAATATCTGAGGTTCCGTCGCAAATTTTGAAGGGGCCCAGGAAAATGGCCGGAGCCTTCCATTGAGCCTTATCCAGCCAGGCGCGAGGCATTTATTAGGGTCTAACCATAAGTTCGAAGTTCTAGTACGGCGCCAAACGGTGCAAACTAACCCAACCAGCGCGAATGTCCCGTTGCTGACCACAGCGCCTTGTCATGCTAAATGGTACTCAACCTGTGAACGTCACGACATAGGCTTTCAATGTCAGAGCAGGAACATTGGCAACTTGATGGCGGTGCGCCGGAACTATACGAGCGCTATCTCGTACCCGCGATCACGTCAGTTTGGGCGGCCGATCTCATTGATCGACGGCGTTTGTCAAAAAGACGGTATCGGGTTCGAAATAGGAACTGTTGCAAGCCTGGG
>NZ_JBBNAN010000246.1:0-7316 GCF_037994405.1 Phyllobacterium sp. | reverse complement strand
AGCCTGCCATCGCTGGCAATTGGGCCAGTCTGCTCCTGCCGATCGAGGCGGACGATAGCATCGAATTCGCCAAGCTTGGCGATGAAATCGATATTCTGATCGACGCGGATGTCGATGGTATCTATTCGAATGGTACTGCTGGAGAGTTCCACAATCAGACCGAAGAGGAATTCGATCGCATCCAGCTGATACTGGCGCAACGCTGCCAAGCGGCGCGAATGCCCTTTGTCATTGGCGCCTGTCAGCCCGATCCGGCGATCATGCTCAACCGCGTGCGCCGCGCCGCATCACTTCGTCCGGCCGGAATCCAGGTCATTTTGCCGGATTGGTGGCCCGTCACCAATCCGGAAGCGATCGATTTTCTGAACAGAACATCTGAAACGGCAAACGGCATTCCGCTGATCCTCTACAATCCCCCGCATGCAAAACGTGTTCTCGCCCCGAACGAACTCGCGATGATCTTGGCTTCGGCACCCGGTGTAACCGGCGTGAAGCTCGCGGATGGCGGCAGTGACTGGTACGCAAGGGCGCGTGAATATTTGCACGGTATTTCACTCTTTGTTCCCGGGCATCATCTCGCCACCGGCTTCAAGGAAGGCGTCGCGGCGGGTTCGTTTTCCAATGTCGCATGCCTCAGCCCACGCGGCGCACAGCGATGGACGCGATTGATGAATGAAGACATCGATGCGGCGCTCGAAATTGAACAGCGGATCTGCCGGTTCATGGATGAGCATATCGTCCCGTTCCGGCAGAAGGCCGGCTATTCGAATGCGGCGCTCGATAAGCTGCTGGCCGCGATCGGCAACTGGGGGCCGGTAGGAACGCGGCTGCGCTTTCCCTATCGCTGGATCGCCGAGGGCGAAGCCGACCGTTTGCGGGAAGTCGCGAAGCAAGAGCTGGCGGATATGCTGACGTGATCAGGTCTATCAATGGGAGAGTCATAAGTGAGGCCCAGATTGCCGCATGGGTTTTGATGCCATGGACGATACTGAGCCTCTGTCGGGATGCCTGTTGGAACCTGTCCAATGCTGTCTCGGCACTTCTAAAACGCGTTGCCGCCGAGATAGTTCCACGAAATTCAGAAAAAATGATGACCTAATGCGAGAGGGATTTCCTTATTTCGAACAGCGCCTTGGCGATTGCGATGTCGGCCTCTGAGCCAGCCGTCTCTGCTGTTTGCTGAAGAAATTGTTCCCCGAGCTCGGACAGGGCGAGCGCTACCTCGTACGGATCCCAGCCGGCGTTCAAGGCCTGGTCGGCCAGATATTCAAAGGCTGGCCTGAGGGCGTCCTTGCATTCCGTTGTTCTGTCCGATTGATTGTCGGAGCTTTTTGTTGGTTCCATCATCATCATAGCCGCAATCTTACGTCCCAACTGAACGGTTACAACGTGTCAAATGGAGGTAACAGTTCAGTAAATGGAGTAGGCAGGCCTTAGTTCAGGCTAAATATGTTGTCCAAGGGGACAGCTAATCTGCCCATGCTGCGCGGCCGGCGCTTTACGCCGCTTCCGCCAAATACCATCGGCTATAGAGCTCGCGCTCCAGTTTTGCGAGGTCGGCATCGACCAGAGTGCGGTCAGCGTCGTGAAGCAGGTACACAGCGCCACTCTTTTCAATGCAATATAGACCGTCGGCGTAGACATAGCCTTCGCCTTGGCACAAACCGATCGCATAGAGGTCATCGCTATAATCGCGCGAAGCCCGGAACTCTTCGAACGTCATTGCGGTCATTTCAGTCATCCTTCCAAGACGCCATTGTCGTCATTGGATAGTCTGAACCGATTCGCCCATCCAAAATCAACTCATTGTCGGTTTTGGATGCTCATACCCACTACATTTTGTTGCTGCACGTTGGTGCGGTGGAGCTGTTAGACAGCGCTGGAGGTGAAAGCACCTAAATGTGAAGCACACCAATCGTTATACCGAGGCTGAGGCCAATGGTGAAAACGGTCAGGCAATTGAAAGCTGTCAGGCGCATGAGGTTGTTCCCCCGTCATTGTTGTTTGCCGGTACATCATCTGACAAATGCGCCGCGCCGACAATCGCCCCAAAAGGATGAAGTCAGGCGAGCGGCGTGATCGTGGTGTCAAATGCATCGTGAAGCGTGGCTGCGTCAACAAAAAGCCAATAACAACAACAGACTAGCAAATGGGGGTGACGGAAGAGGTGAGATTCGAACTCCCCGCACGACGGTTTTTAAGAAAAGAACTCGTCTGTACGTCATTTGCGCGGTTTGTCGGCGTTTGCGCTAACGTGCAGATTTTACTGCCTTTTCTCATGCGGCGATTTTCTCTCGTTTCGCCTTTTGCATTTCATTGCGCCAATTTTCAAAACCAAGCTGGCGCAGATTTGGCGCAGGTCGTGGCCTCTATTTGCCCGAAATGACGCGAAAATGCTGGCCCATACGCTTCGATGCATCGCTGTCCTTGCCAGTAATTTTCTTGGCGTAAACATTCATCGTGAATGAAGGGTTTGCGTGGCCGAGCATGTCCGAGACCGTCTTGATATCAGTATTGTCGGCGACAAGCTGGCTGGCAAAGCCGTGGCGATAGCCGTGCACCGGCTGGACGCCAGGAGTGACTTTTGCCTGCCGCTGGAATTGCCGCATGCGGGTCGTCAGCTTGCCGGGAAGAAGAGGCAATCCCCCGAAGTCCAGACGGGCAGCGGAGTGCTGGAGGCGAGCTACGTCAAGTGCGCACTAGACACAAGAACGGACGAAATGAGACTCTGCCGGTTTGTAGGTCAAGAAATGCCTGCACAATGTTCAATTGGCGAGTAGAAAAAATACCTGGATGCAGATCTCATCGCCTAAAAGAGTTTTCAGCGGCTGCGATCAAGTCGCGGCTCCCATTCCCGCCGTCTGCTGCGTGATCCATACAGTACCATTCCACTCGGCCATTCGACTGCTGGAAGCGGCGATAACTAAAGTTGGCGCAGCCGTTGTGGTCGCATTTTGGAATTACCCCTTGGCCAAGGGGTATGATGGACTGATTGGGCGACGTTTGCTGTGACTGGATTAGTATATGTGTATACCGGTCCGCTAACTCGAAGGCCTCGTTTTCCGACATTGTTTTATGTGGTGGCCATCTAATCGTTGGACTATTCAGCGGATGCACTTGCCGCAAAATTCCAGGTTCGGAATGCGCTTTCAGATAGCGACTAAGTTTTCTATCGCCTGAAAAAGAATGGATCAGTACGTCTCGTGCAAGTCGTGGCTTGTCCCTGCGGTTTCGTATCTGGTTGCACCCCATATTTTCCTAACGACAATGGTCGGTGGAAATATCCTGTGAAGCCGTCGAATGGTGGAGGCAACCAACGCCGTTTAGGCTTGCTTCGTGCTGGTTCCGGCAACTCCATGGAGGACTGGCGCCTCACCAGTCTCTGCAGTTGGACCGGCTCGTAGCTCCACGACAATATTCCACAGGATCGCTGCAAGCACCAATGCACCGCCTACGAACGTTTCCGTCGCAGGCATCTCATCGAAAAAGAACCAGACCCAGAGCGGAGCCATTGGCATTTCCGCCGAGCTGAGCAGAGTGGCTTGAGCGGCGGGCAGGCGCCGTGCGCCCATCGTGTAGATCCCGAGGGCAACACCTTGCGTGATGATTCCAAAAAGACCGAGTAGGGCCATCTCGCCGATAGGGACATTGAATGGATCAGCGAAAAAGAACGCAAAAATGGCCGCCATGAAGCAGGCGAGAGCCACGGATTCTAGCATTGGTGTGTCGCGATAGCGGCGCATGATGACGGTCATCATG
The DNA here is from genome assembly GCF_037994405.1 of Phyllobacterium sp. GTDB lineage: Bacteria > Pseudomonadota > Alphaproteobacteria > Rhizobiales > Rhizobiaceae > Phyllobacterium. Next base: position 3,557 of record NZ_JBBNAN010000246.1, on the reverse strand, counting down.
GCGATCGCGAAGGCTACGTAGACCATCGCAAGATCGCCTTTCAGATGCCCGCCACCCGCGGTGACGGTACCGCTTACGGTCACGACAACACCCACGATGGCAGCGAATGTGCAGAAAACCGTACTGACACCGGGCCGCTCCCGAAACCATACCCAGGCAAGAATAGCTGCCATGAAAGGAACCGTGGAGTAGATGACACCACCATTGGCGATGGTGGTGTTCTGCATGGAATAAATGGAGGAGAAAAGGCCAGTAGCGATGAGTGTGGTTATCGCGACGCCGGCTGGCGCCATGGTTCGTCGCCATTCGAACGACCAACGCTTCCGTTCGATCATGGCGAGAGCAATGATTGACGGTCCACCAAAGATGCAGCGCCAAAAAACGACATTCCATATGTCGACGTCAGGTACCATGCGCACGAACAAGCCCATGGTACTCCACGCGAGCGCAGAGGTGAGAACGAGCAGGATGCCTAACCAAGCGTCACGACGGCTGCCCGTATTGACGTCCACTGCACTTACCAAGGACGACCCCAATTGGACTGCGCATGTTACGCGCGCATGGCAATACTGCGCCGCGGTCCCCAGGGGGTCAAGCAGAGTTTAAAATGGCCAAAGATTGAGGGCGCGGCGGCCATTTTGGCTCCTCTCGGGCAAACCGGCTTTGGCAGGAGGGAAGCTCCGACCTATCGCGGTCGCGCGTGCCTTCGCCGGTGGCGCCGACGGCCCACAGCCTCACCGCCGTGTCGAAGGTCTTGCCCTGCCACCAGTCGGGATAGCGGCCGGTTAGGTGGATCGCCCATTCGGCGCTGTGTGGGCTGTGGCTCTCAGAGCAATTACGTCAGCGACAAAAACAAGCAACGCGAATTCCGCTTCTTGAAGACGAATGGCTACGATAAAGTCCGCAGAGATCGACTTGCGCAGAAGCGGCTCGGCCATGCACGTGGCTTCGCCGCTGACGTGGTGTGGACCATGGCGCTCATTGATCCATCGACCGTGGTCTCCTGCATTCGCAGCGAATTGGCATGGGGGCGGATTATGGTAGTGAATTTGAGCGATGCCGCCAAGGCGGCTCTCTTCTATGTGATCGCCTTGTCGCTCGCCGGAGCAATTGCGGCCACCACATCGACTTGGGGGCCCTCGACCCCACACGTTACAATGCTAACTCCCGCCGCCGCCGTACTCGTCATGATGCTTCTGGTCACCGATGATGGACGGCACCGGGCCGCTTGGACTTCGCTCGATCTGCACAAGGCTGGCCTAAACGGTTGGCCCTTCGCGATCATGGTTCCCACGCTGGTGCTCGGCGGCACATATGCTGTGACTTGGGTTAGCGGCCTTGCCGAGATACACGCTCAAGTCACCAACGGGCTACTGAAATTCGTCCTTGTGGCGTTGCTCGGTCTGGCGTTCAGTACGTTCTTCGCGATGGGCGAGGAAATCGGCTGGCGCGGATATATGCTACCTCGCCTCAAGACGCTCGGCGTCTTCAGGGCCATGCTTGTGGTTGGCTTCCTGCAGGGTGTATGGCATCTGCCGATAATGCTCGCCACGCCATGGTACCATCCCAGCGGTAGCAAATTTATTGTCGTGCCGCTGTTTCTGGTGACACTCACGCTTGCTGGCGTTCTGTTCGGCTACCTGAGATTCACAACCGGTAGCGTGTGGCCATGCGCGATTGCTCATGCGGTCTACAATGTTGCTTGGGATACTCTGACAGGTATCACAGTTGCTTCGTCGCCAGAGACGCGCGAATATGTAGCCGGCGAAAGCGGAATATTGCCGATCCTCGGGCTCTCGGTTGTAGCGGCATGGATTTTGTCTGCTCGTCGCACCACTGTCATTTCTGCGTCTAGTTACACCTCTGGTGAATCCACCGCTTCGGCAAAGAGTCGAAGGTAAAGCCGCGCGCGTCGTGGACAACGGCGGACCGACTCATGACCAGCTCGTCGCGGGGTTTCTTTGGCTAAAACTCCAAGACCGGTCGGAATTCTCCTTCATATTCATCAGCATAACTATCTGTAAAGGCTCATGAATATGGCTAGCGTATGATTTGGAACAAATCTTGTCGTCGCCCCTGATTGCTCGAATCTGTTAGTTTTCTCAGTTTTCGAGCAGTGCGAAAAATAATGACCTTCACCATGCTTATTTTTCCAGCTGACCGATCTGTCCATCCAAAAACAAAAGATCCTTGGGTAGGCTCGCGTTGTACGGCGAAAGTTTCATGAGCTTTTCGATGATCTCGCGTCCCTGGCGGAAAACTCGGAGCGCATCGTCGCGGTTACCCCGCACAGCATAAACCATGCCCAAGTGCTCATAGCTCTTAGCAAGGTCGCGCTGCCAGACGGCATTGCGGGTCGGCCTTTACAAGGCGGTCCCTGATGGCCAGCGAGGCCTGGAAGCTCGCCAGCGCCCCCGTCAGATTGCGTTGGATGAACTGCACTTCGCCGATGCTGTTTTCCGCGTAGGCGAGGTCGCTCTGCCAGCCTGCGGTACCGGGGTCGGCCTTCGCAAGGCGATCAAAAATGGAGTGCGAGGCCCGGTAGCTCGCCAGCGCCCCCATCAGGTAGTGCAGCGCGCGCTGCGCGCTGGTGATCTTGTCGAACGAGACGGCGAGATCGTGCTGCCAGTCGGAATTGCCGGGGTCGGCATTCGCAAGGCGGACGGTAATGGCCAGCTTGGCCTGGTAGCTCACCAGCGCCCCATCAGGTTTCCCTGCATGCCCTGCAGGTTGCCGATCCTCTCGTGCGAGACGCTGAGGTCGCGTTGCCAGCCGGCGTTGCTGGGGTCGGCCTTTGCCAGCCGCGCGGCAATGTCCAGCGAGGCCTGGTGGCTCGCCAGCGCCCCCGACAGGTTGCCCTGCGCGATCTGCACGTCGCCGATCTTCTCGTGCGAGATCAAGAGGTCTCGCTGCCATTCGGAATTGCCCGGCTCCGCCTTCGCCAGGCGGTCAGCAATGGCGAAGGCGCGCGCAAATGCGGCGCTCGCCTGTTCAAGCCGCCCTGCCTCGATCGACATATCGCCTAAGTCGATCCAATTTTCGAAGTTGTCCGGGTCGAGTTCGGCCGCCCGCGCATACAGATCGGCGGCCTTGGCTACATTGGTGAGGCGAGAAAAAGCCGCAATATTTCGGGCGACGCTAGCAGCCTCACGGTTGGCAGCCTGCCCCTCACGGGCTTTCTCTTCCAGAATAGCATTGAACAAATCCTCGGCAGCGCGCGTGTCGCCTTTCTTTAATGCTGCAAATGCGCGTTTGGAGCGTTCGTCTGTGCTCTTTGCCAGGTCTGTGACTGCTTCTGCAATGCGCTCGCTGGCGCGGGCTTTGTCTTCCGGGGAAGGCGGCTGAGCAGCCTGAGCAGCCTGCATGTCGGTAATCTTCGCCAGGATTTCCTTCGACAGCTCGTGCGTCGCCTCGATCTTTGTCAGCGCACGGTAGCGACGCGGAACACCTTGCCAGAGCCCGAGTGCGAGCAATCCGATCGCAACGACACGCACCAGCTTGGGGACAAGGCGTGTCCAGGTCCATCTCAAGCGGGTACGTGCGCAGTTGGCCCGCGT
>NZ_JBBNAN010000245.1:0-6011 GCF_037994405.1 Phyllobacterium sp. | reverse complement strand
GCGTTCCTTAACCGGATTGATGCCCTCAATCCGCTTCACAACGCCATTGTCTCGCTCCGGGATCGGGAAGATATTCTGCAAGATGCCGATATGGCCGACCGGGCTTTTGCCAGCGGCGATGCGACCGGGCCGCTGCATGGGCTGCCCATTGCGGTCAAGGACCTCAGTCTCACCAAGGGGCTGCGTACGACGTTCGGCTCACCGCTTTACGCGGATTTTGTTCCCGATGTCGACTCGCTATCCGTCGAGCGTTTGCGCAAGGCGGGTGCGATCATCATTGGCAAGACAAATACGCCGGAATTCGGTCTTGGCTCGCACACCTATAATCCGGTGTTTGGCATTACCCGCAATGCCTTCGATCCGACTAGGACAGCCGGCGGCTCGAGCGGAGGCGCCGCCGTTGCGGTCGCCCTGCGAATGTTGCCCGTAGCCGACGGAAGTGATTTCGGCGGCTCGTTGCGAAACCCTGCCGCCTACAACAATATCTACGGCTTCCGCCCATCACAGGGACGGGTGCCTGCCTGGCCCGCAGTCGATGCCTTCTTTTCACAGCTAGGAACAGACGGGCCGATGGCCCGCAATGTCGAGGACCTGGCCTTCCTGCTCGATGTTCAGGCCGGATACGATAAACGCGCGCCCTTGTCCCTCGAACGGCCGGTGTCGTCATATGCTGCCAGCCTGGAAGGTTTGCCTTCAGCGACGCGGATCGGCTGGCTGTCCGATCTCGGAGGGCATCTCCCGTTCGAACTGGGAATCCTCGACCTTTGCGAGGCAGCTTTGAAACACATGGCGACCATCGGCTGCACTGTCGAGCCGGTCACCCCTCGTTTCGATTTCGAGGCGCTGTGGAGGGCTTTTGTCGTTCTGCGTCAGTTCAACATGAGCGCGCGATTGAAACCGCTCTACGATGATCCTGAAAAGCGGCCCCTCTTGAAACCCGAAGCGCGCTGGGAAGTAGAGGGATGTCTTGGCCTCAAAGCCACAGATTTATTGATCGCAACCCAGACCCGAACCGCCTGGTACGCCGCCGTCTTGGATCTTTTCGAGAGTTACGATTTTCTGGCGATACCCTCGGCGCAGGTATTTCCCTTCGAGGCGGAAAAACACTGGCCGGACAGTATCAACGGCAAGGCGATGGACAGCTATCATCGCTGGATGGAAGTGGTTACTCTGGCAACCTTGTCGGGTTGCCCCGTCATCAACATCCCTGCGGGATTTAAGGACAATTTCCCGATGGGGCTGCAGATCATTGGCAGACCGAGAGCGGATATCAGCGTGTTGAGACTGGCGAAGTCCTATGAATCCATCCTTCCTTTTGAAACCGGTGTTCTCGCGTTGAATTGAAGTTGGGCCTATTCAAAGCCTAGCCTGGCGCCAAGAGCGTGTTTTGCACAGCCATTGCCAAATATTTTCGACGCCGGCTTCGCCTATCGCGGTCGAACCCATTGATTCCAGCGCGATTTCCTTTGATACGGCATTTTTTGCGGCTGGTGCATTTCACCTTTGGCGAAGGGCTCCTATGCGGGCGAATTCGGGTGCAGGCGCCAAGCGCCGAGATGCGCTCGCCGTTTGCATTTTCCAGGCTGTGTGACACCCTGGTTTCGCTGGGGGCAGATCAGACCAACACGCATGGAAAGTAATCCATGACCGGTCAAATCTCCCTTGCTTCATCAGCCGTGCGCGCATGCTCGCGCGTGCCGGAAACGATAATCTCCAGTACCTCATGCTCGTCGGTGTTCTTGATGTAGCGGTCGCCTACGTACTCGCCGCGCTTAAGCACCATGACGCGGTCACCCACGGCGAAAATGTCGACGAGGCGGTGCGAGATGATGATCTGGGCAACACCTTGCTTCTTTAGCTCCAGCATGGTTTCGAGCAGGCGCTCGGTGGCCATCACTGAAAGGTTGGCGGTCGGCTCGTCGAGTATCACGACGCGCGGCTCGAACGAGATCGCGCGGGCGATGGCCACCGATTGCTGGCGGCCGCCCGACAGGCTTTCGACCTTCTGATACACGGAGTTCACGTCGACTTTAAGCCGTTTCAGCACACGGTCAGCTTCCGCATACATCTTCCGCCGATTGACGAAGGGCCCCTTGAGCGGCCAGCGGCCAAGAAAGATATTCTGACCGACATCCATGTTCCCGCAAAGCGCGAAATCCTGGTAGATCATCTCGATGCCGACGTCACGGCTTTCGTGCGGACTCTTGAAGTGAACCGGCTGCCCGGCCACGAAGATCTCACCGGCGTCGCGTTGATAGGCGCCGGTTAGGATCTTCATCAGCGTCGACTTGCCGGCCGAGTTGTCGCCGACCAGGCCAAGAATCTCACCAGGATAAAGTATGAGGTCGACCTTGCGGAGCGCTTGCACGGCCCCGAAAGCTTTTTCGATGTTCCGCATCTCCACGATCGGCTGGGGTGGTGTAGCATCAGCCATGAACGGTTTCCGACGTTCGTGCGCCCTTTGTAAGGCGGGTTCGCAGGCGTCCAAAAATGTTGGCCTGTCGCACCCAGATATCGACGAGCACCGCCACGATAAGGATGACGCCGATGAAGACATTGATCCAGTGCTGCGGCATGCTGAACCCTTGGACATTGAGCTGCAAGAGTGCCCGGACGAGCGTGATCACAGCAGCGCCAGCAAGCGCGCCGATCACGGTGCCATAGCCACCAAAGATCGAGCCTCCGCCGATAATCACGGAGGCGATGGCGTCAAGCTCGCGGAACTGGCCAGCGACCGGGTTGAAGCTGCGAAAGTAAGCGACATTGATGATCCCTGCCATGGACGCGCAGAGCGCCGCCAACAACAGCGAGACGAACCGCATTCGATTGGTGTTGATGCCGGCATAGGCTGCGGCGCGGACGTTGCCGCCGGTGGCGTAGACCTTCTGCCCGAACGGTGTGTAGGCGAGGACCACGCCAGCGATCAGCGCGACGAGGAGCATCCAGACCGTCTGCACGCTCACCACTTCGGCAACCGAGCGGAGGACTCCATCGGCAAGTGATATGCCGAAATGCAAGAGGATGTCGTTTACCTTGCGGCCGAGCAGGTTGTAGCCTTCGGGCCAGCCAGTCAGTTGCTGACCGGCGACAAACCAGGCTGCGAGGCCGCGGGCGATGTAGAACATGCCGAGCGTGGCGATGAAGGCCGGCAGCTTGAAGCCGACCGTGACGATCGCGTTGACGAGGCCAGCGGCCATACCCGCGAGCAGGCCCATCGCCACGGCGGTGAAGGGGTCGGCGCCCAGCACCTTCAGGAAATAGGCGGCGGCGCTTCCGGCGAGGGCGAGGACCGCCCCGACCGAAAGATCGATATCGCCGGCTGCAATCACATAGGTGAGACCGACCGTGATCAACGCCAGTTCCGTGTAGTTGAGCAGGATCGCGAAGGTATTGGATAGGTTCCACCAATAGTCAGGCCGCAGAACGAGGCCCGTCAACCACAGCAGCGCGGTCAGGATGACGGCGAGCGCGTCGCGTCGGGCGAGGAACTTGCCGAGCCCGGTGGCCGACAGCGCCATGTCGGTTACCATCGCCCCCTTGGTCTGGGCGCCCTCGACCGCGATGCCGCCGATCTCGTAGGCGGGCGGCGGCGGCCTGCTGCGAAGCCATGCCCAGAGCCGGGCTGCGACCTGGCGGCGCATGAGATAAGGCTCGATGAGCACGGCGACGACGAGGAGGAGTCCAAGAAATACCAGCACTGCGCCCGCTGGCAGGGTGTACTTGGCGTTGACCGGGATGTTCTGACCGTCGATGACGATGATGCGGGTAATGGGCCAGCCTTCGCGCAATACCTTGTCGATTAGAACGACGAGCGCGGCGCCAAGACACGAGCCCACTACACGGCCGCGGCCGCCAAGAATCGAGGCGCCGCCGATGATGACGGATGCGATGACGGTGAGTTCCCAAGTCACGCCATATAGCGGGGTCACGCCCTTATCTTGGGCGGCCGACAAAAGGGCGGCTAGGGTCGCGCAAAGCGACGAGATCAGGTATGCGCGAATACGCACCCAGCTCGTCGCAATGCCCGCATAGATCGCTGCCTGCTCGTTGCCGCCGGTAGCAAAGGTCTCGTATCCCCAGCGCGTCTTGGCCAGAACGTAAGCACCGATCGCCATCACCACGATCGCAATCGGAATCTGATTGTTGAAGCCCAAGACGTTGGTTTCGCCGAGATGGAAGAAGAGCGGATGCCCGGCCGCCTTGTCGGAATAATAAATGGCCTGGCCATGCGTAAGTGCAAGTACGAAGCCGCGGCCGATCAAGAGCGTCGTCAGGGTTGCGATGAACGCTGGTACCCTCAGGATGGTAATCAGCACCCCGTTTATCAATCCGAGCACGACGCCAAGAAGGATGCACAGAACAACTGAAGTCGTGACGCCGAGATCAAGGAAGCTCGGGGCGAATAACCTGGCGAAAACGACGGCGATCAAGCCGTAGATCGAGCCCACCGAAAGATCGAGATCCCTGTTGACGATGACGAAAGTCATCCCAACCGCGATAATCCCAACACGGGATGTGTCGCGCAGAAGCGCATGAAGCGCCTCCGTTGAACCGAAGAAGGTCGGATTGACGAGCGCGCCGCCGAAGTAGAGGAGGGCAAGGAAGATGAGAAGTCCGATCTCCCAGCCGCCGACGAGCTGGGGCGGCGCACGGCCGAGCGATGTGGTCGTGATGAGCGTCATAGCGTTCTTCTGATCCCTTGCCGTCGCAGTGCGGGAGAACTCGCGCCCTCCCGCGGCGATTTGAAGTGTTCCGAGCTACATCAATTCTCGAAGCGCTTGCCGACATTCGCAACCGTGTCCTTCGTCACGAGTTGGGCGCGCGTGTCAAGATTGGCGGCCGCGATGCCGCGGTCGATCTGCAGATAGAGCTGCATGACCGGCCAGAAACCCTGCAGGAAGGGCTGCTGTCCCAGCGAACCGGTCAGGTTCCCGGCGGCGATACCTTCTTGCTGTGCTGGGCCGAGGTCAAAGCCATAGGCGCAGAACTTGCCGGTCCTCTTCGTCTGTTCGACCGCCTTAACGAGCGGCGGCGTGAAGACGTTGTTGGCCGTGAAGGCGCCGACCACATCACCACGCGACTCAAAAAGCGTAACAAGTGCGTTGACCGGGTCATTTGGGTTCGTGTCGATGCCCACGTTCTCCGGACCAGCGTCAACCTTGAAGGCCTCGAGCTTGCCGGCAGCCTTCAACGTCTTGACAATTGCATTGAAGGCGGCCGTGACACGGTTGTTCACCTCAATGTTGCCCATCGCGGTAGAGGACGGCAGCACGATCGACCCGCCGGTCGCGCCACTGGCGAGCACGCAATTGGCGAGCGCCTCACCTCCGATTGCCGCAGCCGACGCGTCCTGGCCGGTGTGGCTGATGGCGCTCCGGTGCAAGATGCTTGCGTCGAACGAGTTGGTGGTGGCGACCGGGATACCTTTTGCTTCTGCGGTCTTGACAATGTCGTTATAGGCGCCGGTCTGTGGTGTGGTCATGATGATGCCGTCGATCGTCGGATCCTGCACGATCTGGTTCAGGATTTCGATCTCGCGTGCAGGATCATCTACCGGCGATTCGGAACCGAGCAGCAGGATCTTGGCGCCGATCATGTTGCCGGCGACGGTCGCGCCGACATAGACAGGATCAAAAAAGCCGTTGCCTGCCGTATGCGTCACGATCGCGAAGGTCAAATGACCGTCAGCCGAATGGAAATCTTTCGTGCCGGGCGCTTCCTTGGCAGCTTCGGCAAAATTATAGCCGCCAACCGCTTTCTCAACGCTGCCCGACTGCGCAAATGCATGCGAGACGCCGAGCGATAGTACCGCAGCTGACGCCGCGTACAGCAAAGTTCGCCTCATGATTAATCCTCCCTTGAGCCAAGGGAGGAAAGCCGTTCGGGCGCAATTTATAGAGAGTGAGGGCCGAAGGCTTCCTCCCATGCGCTAATATTCTGCGCAATTTTGATGCAAGTAAACGATGAACTCATCGTAAGGATGAATTTGTTTGCCTTGTACGCATCTTATG
>NZ_JBBNAN010000244.1:0-11668 GCF_037994405.1 Phyllobacterium sp. | reverse complement strand
GACAGGGGACCGGGTGGTCCGCCTCGCGGGCTAGCTCGGCTCGTTGTAGCTCAGCAGTTTGCCAGCCCGGACATCATAGAGCTTGCCCGTCACTTCGAGTGCAGGATCGCACAGTAGCGCAATCTTGGCGGCTACCTCGGCCGGCGTCGGCAACGTATCGGGATCTTCGCCGGGCATCGCCTGCGCCCGCATTGCGGTGCGGGTTGCGCCGGGATTGACGGAATTCACGCGCAGCCGGGTCTGGTGCGATTCTTCCGCCCAGGTCCTCGCCATGACCTCTACCGCGGCCTTGGATGCAGCATAGGGTCCCCAATAGGGACGGGCGGTATGGGCAACACCGGACGAGACCAAGATGGCCCGGCCGGCGTCCGAGAGCTTCAGCAGCGGATCGGTGGTCCGGATCAGGCGCCAGACACTTGAGACGTTGATCGCCATCAGCTTGTCGAACACCTTCGCCTCGACATGGCCAATCGGCGAAATCGTGCCGAGAATGCCGGCATTGGCGACCATGATGTCGAGCTTGCCCCAACGTTCGTGGATCGAGCCACCAAGCCGATCGATGGCCGGCATGTCCGTTAGATCCAAGGGGACCAGCGTGGCTGTTCCACCTGCCGCCTTGATCTCATCGTCGAGTTCCTCGAGGCCGCCCACCGTACGGGCAACGGCTATCACATGGGCGCCGCGGCTGGCGAGCTCTTTGGAAAGGCAATAGCCAATGCCGCGGGATGCGCCGGTGACAAGCGCAAGCTTGCCGTCCAGCCGAAAACTGCCGTCAGAAATCATCGTGAAAAAAACTCAACCGTTGTTTGCGAGAAGCGAAAGCTTGTGGACGTTGCTGGGACCGTCTTTGTCGAGGAGCCGCGTCGGATAATCGCCAGTGAAATAGTGATCGGTGAACAATGGCGCGCGTGGATCACGTGGAGCACCGCTAACAGCCTTGTACAGTCCGTCGATTGACAGGAATGCCAGCGAATCCGCGCCGATATAGTCGCACATGGCGGCAAGGTCCGCATATTGGTTGGCAAGCAGCTTGTCTGCATCGGGCGTGTCGATGCCGTAGAAGTCAGGATGGTAGATCATCGGGCTGGCAACGCGGATATGCACCTCGCTTGCACCTGCATCGCGGATCATTTGCACGATCTTGACCGACGTCGTGCCGCGAACAATGGAATCATCGACCAGCACGACGCGTTTGCCTTCGATGACGGCACGATTAGCCGAGTGCTTCAGCTTTACGCCAAACGCTCTGATCGACTGGGTCGGCTCAATGAACGTACGGCCGACATAATGGTTGCGGATGATGCCGAGCTCAAAGGGGATACCGCTTGCCTGCGCAAATCCGATCGCTGCTGGCGTGCCACCATCGGGGACCGGCACGACGACATCGGCCTCCAGCGGTGCTTCCTTGGCAAGGTTGATGCCCATGTTCTTGCGTGCCGTATAGACGTTCCGACCGCCGACGACTGAATCCGGACGGGCGAAATAGACATACTCGAACAGGCAAAGGCGTTCCTGTTTCGGATTTTGCGGCTTGAATGTGTCGATGCTGATCGAGCCATCCGGCTGGATTTCACAGACCACCACTTCGCCATTCTCGATGTCGCGTACGAACTTCGCGCCAATGATGTCGAGTGCACAGGTCTCTGAAGCAAAGATTGGCTTGCCATCGAGGTCACCCATGACCAGAGGGCGGATGCCGATCGGATCACGTGCTGCAATCAGCTTGGTACGGGTGAGGGCAAGCATCGCATAGCCGCCTTCCATTTGGCGGATCGCGTCGATGAAGCGGTCGCTGGAAGAGGCGTGGCGCGAACGCGCAATGAGATGCAGCACGACTTCGGTATCGGAATTGGACTGGCAGATAGCGCCATCGGCGATGAGCTGGCGACGCAGGGTCAAGCCATTGGTGAAATTGCCATTATGGGCAATGGCGATACCGCCGATTTCCAGCTCGGCAAGCAGAGGCTGAACGTTGCGCAGAGCTGCATCGCCTGTCGTGGAGTAGCGCACATGGCCAATAGCCCTGTCGCCGGGCAGCTGCGCGAGGGTGGCCGGGTTGGTGTAGTGGTCGCCAACGAGGCCCATACGGCGTTCAGAACAGAACTGGCGTCCATCATAGGAGACGATACCGGCGGCTTCCTGCCCGCGATGCTGCAGGGCATGCAATCCGAGCGCAGTCAGGGTTGCTGCGTCGGGATGCCCCAAAATGCCAAACACACCGCACTCTTCGTGCAGTGTGTCGTCATCGAGGGACATCAATTGATTATCGTCACGAGAAATGTCGGTCATTGCCGCCAGCCTTTCGCCGCAGAGTCAATTGTGCCTAGTTTGTATTATGTCACACTATATGGAGCATTACCAAACAAACGCCAAGAGCCGATATATGCCAATATTGACGCAGTTATGTCCTTCTGCTCTGCGATTACTGGTTTGTCGTACCTTCCGGCGGAATGTCTTCCTTCGGTTCCGGCGCTGTTCCATCCGGTGCTGAGTCAGGTGCGGCCGTCGTGCCGGGCTTCAAACGCTTCAAGATCGTTGACTCCGGATCCTCCGGAAGCAGGCCAATCAGCTTTGCGCCAAGCTGGTCGATCATCGGCTTGGATTTGGCCTGGCCGACCCATGCCGGCTGGTTCTCGGGGACGAGCCAGTTGAAGAACAGCATGGCCACAACCACCAGCAGGACCCCGCGTGCGGCGCCAAAAACGAAACCAAGCGTGCGATCGAGTGCGCCGATTCGGCTGTCGATGATGAAATCGGCAATTTTCATGGTGATGATTGAGACGACAATCAGCGTGACGATGAAGACCAAGCCTGCTGCCGCGATCTGAGCAATGGTATCATTGCTGATATAGGGGGTCAGGAAGGGCACGACAGGCTTATAAAGGAGGTACGCCGCGGCAGCCGCCGCTGCCCAGGATACAACCGATAGCACCTCGCGCGAGAAGCCGCGCACCATGGCCAGGACCGCCGAAACAAGGGTGATGCCCAATAGAATTCCGTCAAGTAACGTAATCGGCATTTATTTTCATCCCCAATCAGTCTTCGCGTTGTCTCTTGCCTGGTCCCGACGCCGCGATCCGGGCCACAAGGTCCGGCAGCGAAGCCGTCTCGGTCAGACGAGCATTGCCGTTCTTCGACACGTCGTTACTTCCCTTGGGAAGAACAGCCTGCTTGAACCCAAGCTTATCTGCTTCTTTCAGTCTCTGCACCGCGTGCGCCACCGGGCGAACCGCGCCAGATAAACTGACTTCGCCGAAATAGACGCAATCTGCAGGAAGGGCAATACCGGCAATGGAGGAAACCAATGCAGATGCAACCGCAAGGTCTGCTGCAGGCTCAGTAATCCGATATCCGCCCGCCACATTAAGGTAAACATCGTGCTGACCGAAGCGCACGCCGCAATGCGCTTCAAGCACGGCCAGAATCATTGACAGTCGGTTACCGTCCCAGCCCACAACGGCGCGGCGCGGCGTGCCGAGCGTGGAGGGCGCGACCAAGGCCTGGATCTCCACGAGAATCGGGCGGGTTCCTTCCATACCGGCGAAAACCGCCGCTCCCGGCGACTTTTCGTTGCGTTCGCCGAGAAAAAGCTCGGAAGGATTGGCAACTTCACGCAAACCCCGGTCCGACATTTCAAACACCCCGATCTCGTCAGTCGGCCCGAAACGGTTCTTCACCGTACGAAGAATGCGGTAATGGTGACCACCTTCCCCTTCGAAATAAAGCACAGCGTCGACCATGTGTTCGACCACGCGCGGCCCTGCAATCTGGCCCTCCTTGGTCACATGGCCAACGAGAACGACCGCTGCACCGGTCTGCTTCGCATAGCGGATCATCGCCTGCGCGCCGGCCCGGACCTGCGTGACCGTTCCAGGTGCCGAATCGGCTGCGTCGGTCCAAAGCGTCTGGATCGAATCGATGATGATCAAATCCGGCCGTTTCGAACCGGAGATTGTCGCCAGAATGTCTTCGACATTGGTTTCCGCTGCGAGCAGCACATCCGTGTCTGCCGCGTGCAATCGTTGCGCCCGCAGTCGGATCTGCGCGACGGCTTCTTCACCAGAAACATATACGACTCGATTGCCTTTGCGTGACAACGCGGCAGCTGCCTGGGTGAGCAGCGTGGACTTGCCAATGCCGGGATCACCGCCGACGAGTATGGCCGACCCGCGTACGAAGCCGCCACCCGTGACGCGGTCAAGTTCGCCGATTCCGGCCTGGATGCGCGGTGCATCCTCGATTTCACCGGAGAGGGTGGTGAGAGCAACCGCGCGCCCCTTGCGTCCCGACAGCTTTCCCGGTCCGCTGCCGATACCACCCGACGTGCCTTCCTCGACAAGCGTATTCCACTCACCGCACTCATCGCACTTTCCCGCCCAGCGCGTGTGCACCGCACCGCAATTTTGGCAGATAAATTGAATCCTTGGCTTGGCCATCACTCGCCTTTTTTCGTATTGAGGTAGCGGCGGTGATAACGATTTCCAAGACTTGTCAGCAATTCATAACCTATTGTGCCTGCTGCACGGGCGGCATCATCAAGCGCGATGTTCGGCCCGAAGAACTCGATATAGTCGCCGGGCTTCACTGCATTTTCGGCAAGATCGGTTATATCAAATGACGTGAGGTCCATAGTGACACGGCCAATGACCGGCACCTTTTTGCCCGCGACAAAGCCTTCGCCACCACCCGGAACTGCATTACGCAGCGGCACGCCGCTACCGGACGCAGAGCGCAGATAGCCGTCCGCATAGCCAACCGAACAAATGGCGATGCGCGTATCGCGTTTGAGCGTCGCCGTTGCGCCGTAGCCGACGGTCTCGCCCTTCAATCCCGTGCGGATTTGCACGATGCGCGCTTCGAGTGTCACCACGGGGCGCATGGGATTGGTAGAGTCTGAGAGCGGTTCGCCGCCATACATTGCAACGCCGGGGCGGCTGAGATCGAAATTGCCGCTTGCGGCGTGAAAAATGCCGGGCGAATTGGCGATGCTTGATTCAATTCCTGCAAAAGCAGCGCGAAGCTTTTGAAATGACTCGAATTGTCGTTGGTTCAGCGCATGGGCTGGATCGTCGCCGGTCGCAAGATGCGTGATCAAAAGCACTGGCTTTTCGGCCTGTTCATCCGCAGCAAAGGCAAGCGCTTCATCGACGCCGAGACCAAGGCGGTTCATGCCGGTGTCGACGTGCAGCGCATAGGGCAGCTTGTCTGTGCGGCCCTTGTTTAGCGTCTCCCAAAGGCTGAGCTCATGCAGCGAGCCCAGCACCGGGATCAGGTCAGATTGTTCGTAGACCGGAAATGCCTCTGCAAAGAAGCCATTGAGAATGAACACCCGCGCATCGGGTGCGAAGGCCTTTACACGCAGACCCTCCTCAGCCAGCGCCACGAAGAACGTGCGGCATCCCGCCTGCCATAGCACCGGGATGACGTGCACGATTCCCAGGCCATAGGCATCGGCCTTAACCACCGCACCCGTCTGTGCTGGCTTCGACTTCTCTGCGAGAAGCCGAAAGTTCGCGACGAGCGCGTCAAGGTCGATTGTGAGGCGCCCGCCTGCGAGCCGTGGATCGGCACCGGCGGTTGTGATCTGAGGTTTCCTGGCAATCAAATGATCACTCGAACCGTTCTGGCAGATGCGAGTCTTCGGCAAGGTCGGTAAAGCGGGTATATTCCGCCTGGAATGCCAGTCTCACCGTGCCTGTCGGGCCGTGACGCTGCTTGGCGACAATGACTTCGGCCTTGCCCATGGCTTCGTTGAGATCCGCCTGCCATTTGAAGTGCTCTTCGGTACCAGCCTTCGGTTCCTTGTTCTTGATGTAGTACTCATCACGATAAACGAAAAGCACCACGTCGGCATCCTGCTCGATCGAACCCGATTCACGCAAGTCGGAGAGCTGCGGGTGCTTGTCCTCGCGGCTCTCAACCTGACGGGAGAGCTGGGAAAGGGCGATGATCGGCGTATTCAGCTCCTTGCCGAGCGCTTTGAGGCCGGTGGTGATTTCCGTGATTTCCTGCACGCGGTTTTCCGACGCGCGCTTGGACGACCCTTGCATCAGCTGAATATAGTCGATGACCAGCACATCGAGCCCGCGCTGGCGCTTCAGACGGCGTGCTCGCGCCGCAAGCTGGGCGATCGAAATACCACCCGTTTGGTCGATGTAGAGCGGCACCTTCTGCATGTGCTGCGAACAGGCTACCAGCTTCTCGAAATCGGCTTCGCTGATCTCGCCACGGCGGATTTTCGAGGAGCTGATTTCCGATTGCTCGGAGATGATACGTGTCGCCAGCTGTTCAGACGACATTTCGAGCGAGAAGAAACCAACAACGCCGCCATTCTTCGCCTTGAATGTTCCATCCGCCAGCTGTTCCGGTTCATAGGCGGCAGCAATGTTGAAGGCGATGTTCGTGGCAAGCGAGGTCTTGCCCATGCCCGGACGTCCGGCGAGGACGATCAAGTCCGAAGGCTGCAAGCCGCCCATGCGGGCATCGAGGGCGCGGATGCCGGTAGAAATGCCGGAGAGATGGCCGTCGCGCATGAAGGCGGCATTGGCCATGTCGACCGCGGTCTTGACCGCATCGGTAAAGGTCTGGAAGCCGCCATCATAGCGGCCGGTTTCCGCAAGCTCGAAGAGACGCCGTTCCGCATCCTCGATCTGGCCCTGCGGCGCGACATCGACCGGCGCATCATAGGCGATGTTGACCATATCCTCGCCGATCGTGATAAGCGCACGACGTGTGGCGAGATCATAGATGGCGCGGCCGTAATCTTCGGCGTTGATGACAGTGACGGCTTCTGCGGCAAGACGGGCAAGATATTGCATCACCGTCATCTCACCGACTTTTTCCTCGGCGGGCAGGAAAGTCTTGAGTGTTACCGGATTCGCCATCTTGCCCATGCGAATCATGTCGGACGAGACTTCGAAAATCTTCCGGTGCAGCGGCTCGTAGAAATGGGTCGGCTTCAGGAAGTCGGAAACACGGTAGAAAGCGTCATTATTGACGAGGATCGCACCGAGCAAGGCCTGTTCCGCCTCGATATTGTTCGGGGCTTCGCGGTAAAATGCGTCCCGCGCCTCGTTGATCTTGCGTACCGTTGCTTCAGCCATCTTGTATTTTCCCGTTCCCAATCACTATGGCCATGGCGTTTGTGTCGACGCAACGCAGGGGCGGAATATACATTTCCATCCACATAAGAAGTACAAAACAGGGTGTTTACAGCTTGACTCGTTGGAGCTGATTCGGGCTCGAATCGACCAGTGCTGAATGTACAGCCTCAACGATGGTTTCTGCAAATTATGGGAGGTGTAGTGGCGAAGGTTGATTGCTCGTGCGGATGGTACCATCGCCTTGCCCTCCCCCTTGTGGGGAGGGACGGATCGCAGATCCGGGGAGGGGTTTTTTAAGAAAAACACTCGCAAACCGGGTGAGTTGCAGACGACCCTCCCTGCTGCTTTGCAGGCTCCCTCCCCACAAGGGGGAGGGAGCCGAGTTCTACCGCCCGGCGACTGATTCTTTCGTATTGACCTGGCTGTTGGCTGAACTGCGTTCGCATTCGAGCCGCTTGAGCCGCCTTTCTTCCTTCTCGATATAATTCCGCGTCAGTGGCACAGCCTCCTGCCGATGCGCCAATTGTATCTGGAACACCACCAGGTTCTGCCAGCGGAACGCCGCTTCGGAAGCTGCGAGATAGAATTCCCACATCCGGCAGAAGCGCTCATCATAGATCGCCTTGGCCATTTCGCGATTGGCCATGAAGCGGTCCCGCCAGATCCGTAGCGTTTCGGCATAGTGCAGGCGCAGGATCTCGATATCGGTGATCACCAGGCCCGCCTTTTCGATATGCGGGATGACCTCGGACAGCGCAGGGATATAACCGCCGGGGAAGATGTATTTCTGGATGAAGGCGTTGGTATAGGACGGCCCATCCGAGCGGCCGATCGAATGCAAAAGGAAAACTCCATCCTTCTTGAGCAAGCGCGCAGTATGCTGGAAATATTCGGGGAAATGCCCGATACCGACATGCTCGAACATGCCGACGGAGACAATCCGGTCGAAACTCTCCTCGATCGTCCGGTAATCGCGCAGGTCAAATCGCGCCTGGGCTGTCAGGCCCTCTTCGAATGCGCGCTTGTTAGCGATGCCATGCTGCTCCTGAGAAAGTGTCACGCCGGTGACATCGGCTTCGAGGTGCTTGGCGAGATAAAGCCCGAGGCCACCCCAGCCGCAGCCGATATCGAGGGTCTTGTGACCCTTCTCAACCAGCAGCTTGGCCGCGATGTGGCGCTTTTTCGCCATTTGTGCCTCTTCCAGCGTGGCATCCGGCCGCTCGAAATAGGCGCATGAATATTGCATGTCCGTATCGAGGAACAGCCGGTAGATATCTTCCGAAAGATCATAGTGCCTCTGCACATTGCTGGATGCCCGCGTCAGGGTGTTCATCTGGTGCAGGCGGCGGGTGGCGCGGCGAATACCTTCGATCGCCAGCATCCAGGGTTCTCTGGCGACGGTAGCGCCGGTGTTCTCGAAGATGATCTTCAAGACGTCATAAATATCGCCGTCAAGGACGTCGATTTCGCCGTTCATATAGGCTTCGGCGAAATGCAGTGACGGATCGAAGGCAATTTTCCGCTCCGCAGCCGCGCTGTTGATGCGGAAGTGTATAGGCACGCCGGTTCCATCACCGAAGGTTCGGGATTTGCCGGAAGAGTCGGTTATTACCAATGTACCAGTGTGTATCAGTCGTGAAAGTGCAGCCTTTAGAATGGCATTCATGAACAATCTCCATCATTGACGACAGAGCTCGGCCATAGAGCGACTCGGGAGGAGTCCAGGTCGGGCATGGGTAGGACAAATAAATCTAATCGATTTTTTGTTCCTGAAAAGCAAAAAAACACCCGGCATCGCTACCGGGTGTTTCAAAATATTGATGGGATCATTCTTTTGAATGATCAATCGAGTAAAATCAGGCGTTTTCTTCGCCTTCTTCGTCCTCATCAAAGAATTCGTCCGAAAGCGGTGCTTCTTCAATGCCATAGATCGCCTGGGCCGAGGTGAGATCTTCACCCTTTACCTGACGCTCGGCTTCATCGGCTGTACGGGCGATATTGATAGTAACCGTTGCTTCAACTTCCGGGTGCAGCGCCAGAACGATGCTGTGCAGGCCGATTGTCTTGATTGGCGTGTTCAGTTCAACCTGGTTGCGGTTGAGCGAGAAACCTTCGGCCGTGATCAGGTCGGCGATATCGCGCGTCGAAACTGAACCGTAAAGCTGGCCGGTTTCGCCGGCCGAGCGAACGGCGACGAATGTCTTGCCGTCGAGCTTTTCGGCGATCGCCTGGGCTTCGGTCTTGCGCTCGAGGTTACGGGCTTCGAGCTGGGCGCGCTGGCCTTCGAACTTCTTCTTGTTGGCTTCGTTGGCGCGAAGAGCCTTGCCCTGCGGCAGAAGGAAGTTACGGGCAAAGCCGTCCTTTACCTTGACTGTTTCGCCCATCTGGCCGAGGCGGCTGACACGTTCGAGAAGAATGACTTCCATTGAGTTTTCCTTTCAAGTTCTGATGTTCAATTGTCGTTACTGGGTGGTGTTGTATTTGCAGCCTTCGAGACCGGTGCGTTGCGCGATGTGTCGAACAGACCGGCCAGAAGGAAGAGGAAGAGCACGAAGGCAAAAAGCATGACCGCAAGGTAGGCGAACCACAGGGCGACCGGGCGCCACGGCGCACCGCGTGTCCTTGCGTGCAGCATGGCAAAACCCGCCATCATGAAACCCGCGCCAAGTGCGCCAGCGATCGCCGTCGCTGCATAGCCAACACCGCCCGGCAGAAAGCAGGCGGCGCAGGCAACGGCAAAAATGACGAGCGCAGGGCGCGGCATGCGCAGCGCACGTGGCCAGTCATCCTTGGGGCGGCGCAGTTTGCCCGACGCAGCTGTAAGTCGCAGCGCCAGATAGAGATTGGCGACGATTACCATCATCCATACGGCAGGCTGCAGAGCGGGTAGCACGCGCACGACAAACTCCGCCATGCTTTGCGCTACGTCGGCGTTCGAAGCCAGTTCCGGATTGCTGGCAGCAAGCTGCTGGCCCAGCGACTTTGCAAGTTCGCCAGCAAGATCCTCGCCGAACCCGATCATGACACCGATGACAATAAAGCTGGCACCGACGATCAGGGCGAGCCGCAACAGCGTATCAGCGAGCGGATACCAGACATAGACGTCCTTTGGCCCGCCGATTTCATCGGCCGGACGCGCAAGCCCGGTGAAATAGGCCGCAGCCGCGGCGGGAAGGGCAGTGATCAGTACGACGATGAGAGCGGCGGTCGGTGCGGCAAGCACGGAAACGGCAATGGCCATAGACAACGCGGCAATAAAACCAGCGGCTGTTCCCCAGCCGAGCGCAGCGACAAAGATCGGCAGCGGCGAGAACAGCAGCAATGCCATGGCGAGGGTCGATTGCGTGATAACGCCAACCGAGAGCAGCGCTGCCGCAAGGCCCGCCAACACTCCAACGCCAATATCTTTTGCAGTCGGTTTCATTTCGCTCGCTGTCCTGCTTGCCGAAGCAGTTAGAGGCGGTTTTTCAACCAGTTCCTCAACTTGGGTTTTCTAGTTCACCAGACCCGCGCCCGTCGCGGATGGAGAGGTGAAGGCGGCAGGCATACCCGCCGCCCTCGATAGTTCTTACTTTACAACGTATGGCAGCAGGCCGAGGAAACGCGCACGCTTGATCGCCTGGGCGAGTTCGCGCTGCTTCTTCTGGCTGACAGCCGTGATACGGGAAGGAACGATTTTGCCACGCTCGGAAATGTAGCGCGACAGGAGCTTGATGTCCTTGTAGTCAATCTTCGGCGCATTGGCACCCGAGAACGGGCAGGTCTTGCGGCGGCGATGGAACGGACGGCGGGTCGGGATCTGATTGATATCAACCATTATTCTGCTCCTTCACCGGCTTCGTTGTCACGCGGACGGCGTGGACGGCGCGGACGGTCATCATCGCGGCCACCGAACTTGTTGTCGTCGCGGTCGCGGCGATCGTCACGGCGCGCGAGCATGGCCGACTGGCCTTCCTCGTGTTCGTCAACGCGGATGGTCATGAAGCGCAGGACGTCTTCGTTGATGCGCTGCTGGCGCTCGAGCTCGGCAACAGCTGCTGCAGGAGCAGTGATGTTGAGCAGGGAGTAATACGCCTTGCGGTTCTTGTTGATACGATAGGTGAGGGCACGAAGTCCCCAGCTTTCAATACGCCCGACTGTGCCGCCATTGGTCTCGATGATACCCTTGTACTGTTCTACAAGCGCATCGACCTGCTGCTGCGAAATGTCCTGTCGGGCAAGGAACACATGTTCATAAAGAGCCATTGTCTTTGCCTTTCTTCGTTAATATTGCCCGGGCCAACGGTAAACCTCTGCGAATCTCTCTGCCGGAAGACCGGGGAAGAAAGGACGCTGATGGAGACGATCGAGAGCGGAGACACGGGAGGCTGAAGCTTTACGCTACGACGGATTTTCATCCGGCCCTCCGTTCAGCCCCCAGCTGACGCCGAGCAATGAACGGGCGGCTTATACGGGCAAACGTTCAAAGAAGCAACCCGGCTCGAGATTAAATGATTTGAAACAGGTTTTCATAGGTTTGGCATATCCATCGTTGCGTGGTTCGACAAGCTCACCATGAGGGAGGT
>NZ_JBBNAN010000243.1:0-6240 GCF_037994405.1 Phyllobacterium sp. | reverse complement strand
AGCTTGATGCCATAATCGCCGAACTCCTCCACGCCCTTCATCTTTACTGTCTCGATGATCTGCGGGCCGAACTCCGGATCCTCGAGCAGCGCCGCGCCGACACCCTTTACCAGCTTTTTGACTTTGGCGGTGTCCGCGTCGTAGTTCACCGATATGAAGAATTTGTCGATGACCCAATCCCGGCTCATGTTCTGCACGGCACCAAGTGTACCAAAGGGAACGGTGAAGATCGGGCCACGATGGTGACGTAGTTTGACGGAGCGGAGGCCGAAGGATTCAACCGTGCCCTTGTAGCTGCCGCTCTGGATATATTCTCCCACCCGAAATGCATCATCGGTCATGTAGAATACGCCGCTGATGATGTCCCTGACCAGCGTCTGCGAGCCGAAGCCGATCGCGACGCCGAAAATGCCCGCGCCCGCGATCAGCGGGCCAATCGCCACACCCAGCCCGGACAGAACCATCATGACCGCAACGGTGGCAATGAGCACGGCGAGGAAGTTGCGCAGGATCGGCAGCAGGGTCATGAGCCTGCCGCTGCGAGCCAATGCGGCTTCATCGCCGCCTTCGATGCGGGCGCGTTCGATACGCCCGTTGATGAGCCCCTTGACCATATGCCAGATCAGGTCTGCAGCGAGCAGGATCACCACGCCAGTCAATACGCCGCGGATCATGCGGCTGACGGCTTCGTCCTCCATCAATCCGCTCATACGAAAGCGAACGACCGCGGCAATCCAGGCGGCTGCGAGTGCGATGATAACCACCCTTGCGCCCCGCTCAATGAGAACTTCAAAGACGGGGTTCCTCGCCTTTGCCGCATCGTCAGGACTAGAGAAGAGCGACTTTACGGTTGTGCTGGTCGTCCTCAATATCGGGGGCAGGATGAGAGCATAAATCCCTATCCATAGCGCCAGGCTCAGGCCGGCGACCCACAAGAGCCAAAGCAGGCACAAATAGAATGTGAGCAGCCACTCCTTGACGCGATAGGCCCGGGAGGCAGCGGGTGCTTCCGGGCGGTGCCACACGGTTTCGAGTGCGACCGCCAGAAGACCAAGGCCGAGCATGTAAACGATCAGGCTCTTGACGTTGGGGGTGAAATTGAGCGCGGTCATCAGTCCGGCTGCCGCCCATCCCGTGAAGAAGATACCTGCGAACAAGGCAACCCGGTGATACCAGAAGGCGGCCTTCGCATCATCCATCGGAATGAGACGCATGGTGCCCTGGCTGCCATCATTCAACTGCCGGCGGTCTATTCCGAGCAGAATAGCTGTCATTCGCGTGATCACGCGCCAGGCGATCAGGGCGACAAGCATGGGAAGCACAAGCATGGCCAACAACGGCGGCCAGGTGAAAGCGAGGAAGGCGCCGATACTGGCGAGAGCGAAGACCACCAGGGGTGCGATGGCGGCGAAGATCGCACGGCCAATCATGTGATGCCGCGCGGGCGAGCCTGCCTCGATCGCGCTGGACGCAACGTTCCGCTGGCTCGCCTGACTGACCGCCCGCCGGAAGAGAAATTCGGCACCAAAGCCGAGCGCTGCAAATGCAGCGAACAGGACCAGTATTGCTCCCGGACCTCGCCCCTTGATTTCGGTCATGATTGTGGAGCTCGCCCCTGAAAACTCGGCCGAAATCGCTGGAATGGCTTGTCCGAGACCCCGCAAATGCGCACGAATGGCGTTCGACCAGAGCATAAAGTCGCTCGCTGAAGGTGCAGCTGGAATCTCTGCCGCCGGCGGCGCACCCTTTGTGGTGATCCAGGCTTTGACATCCGGATCATCCAGCAGCTTCAGCAGTTGCTGAACCTTATCTGACGGGGGTGGCGGTGCGGGACTAGTCTGGGCTTGCGACCCCGCGATACAGGCACACAAAAGAGCCAGGCTCAACGCAAGCATGACGCTCGCTCTAGCGGCCAAGTCCCGGATAACGGCAATGTGCATTCATTTGCCCCTGGCAGACGGTTTCCTTACTATACCTGCAATATCTTGACCTGTCCCAGGAACAAATGTGCGCCTGTTCATGCGGCCAACAAGTCCGCGCCTGGCAACATTGCCAACTTCCGCCGCCAGTAGCGAATTCGCTTAGGAAGACACGCGACCATGCGCTCCTTTAGTGCCCACCCAACACAAGAGTCTGGACTGGAAGCATTAGTGCCTGGATCCGAAGGATCATGGCATGCACAAGTGCGACCGCATCCACGACGTGCAGGAACAACCATCTCCCCGTGCCGGTATCTTTCGCGGCGAGCGCGTCGTGGTTGTTGGTGTAGGCGTTGGCGATGCAGCTGCTGCCCGGCGGTATGCCCTCTAGCCCCCCGGGATAGAGCGGTTCGAGGAACACGGTGAGCGTCCCGCCTTGCGCAATTTGTTGCGCGTCGATCAATTGATCCGTTGGACGGAGTTGTCCCGCTGCGATGACATCCTGAACTTGAGTTACAACCATCGGAATGATCGTAAACGGTTTCCCGACACATGTGGCCTCGGCAATCATCCCCTCTTTCATCACCTGCGCCTCGATCTGACCAAAGCCGGCAATCAGCGCTACCCGTCCGGCTTCTTTTGGAACGAGGATCCCTGCGGGTCGTATCATCGTGTTGACAATGTCGCCCGGCCTCAGTGTGAACTGCTGCACGGTTCCGGCGACGCCCGCCCGAACCAGCGTTTTGTCCAGATCCACCTGTGCTTGCGCAAGCGCAGCTTCCGCACTCGCCTTCTGGGCCGGCAGGAGCGAACTTATCTTTGTCTCGATCGTCCGCTTGTTGGCGACAGCGGCGTCGAGCGCGCCCTTGCGGCCGTCAGCGTTGATTTGCAACCGCTCGACCTCGCGAACCGAAACAGTGCCTGTTCGCAAGAGCTCTTGCTTGGTTGCCAGCTCATCGAGAGCCTGCTGGTACGCTCCTTGCGCCTGCTGAATGAGCCCATCCGCAGCCGCCAGTTCTGACTGTGCCACTGTGGTCTCGGCGATGGTTTCAGCGATGCGGCGCTGCGCTGTCTCCCGCGCGGCTTCCTGTTCGGAACTGTCGAGCCGGAACAGCGGGTCCCCGGCTTCGACCTTGGCATTGATGCCGACGAACACCTCGGCAACACGGCCGGTCGCTTCCGGAAGGATGGTGACGGTGCGGAATATCGCGGTGACGTTCTTCGTAGACGGATGATAGTAAAAGACGAGGGTGATCAACGAAACAGTCAGTAACAGGCATGCGGTGAGGCCCCAGCGCAGCTCATACCACACCGTATAAATGTTGATCTCCTTGCCGAGACGTTTGCCTTGCACATAACGGCGGAAGAGATAGTCCGGAAAGACTGTGAGCATTGAACAGAGAATGAGCTCAAACATAATTTAGATACCTCCGCCCGCAGTCTCAGCTTTCGGCTGCGGGTCGGGCGGCGAAACTCTTGCCTCGTCCTCGTCAGTTCTATCGCGTTCAGACAGTTTCTCCAGCGACTGTGCGATTGAAACCATCGGCGTCGAAAAATCCGGCAGGTCAATCAGCGCCAGCAACAAACCGGCGATCCAGAAGATATGATTGTGGGTGAAAAGGGAGATGAGCGCCAGGACGGCCACAATTTCCATCTGCACTTTTTTCCCCCGGTGCGCCATTTGCTCCGGCAGGGCATGGAGTTGAAAATAGAAATTACCGACGATGAGGATCATTGCCAAAAGGAACACGACGACCCCATTGAACAGCCAATCGGTTTGGCCGGGGGCAGTAATGAAGACCGGCAAGTGTTCAATCGCTGCAGGATGTATCGTGTCAGCCATGTCGCATTCTCCCACATGCATGCCGCGACCGCGATTCCAAATCAGTCAGTGCGCATCGAGCATGCATATCATGAGATTGGAAGAAAGTAAGTAACAGTAACTATTAACAGTGGCCCTTCTGTTACAGGAAGCAGCGAGATGGTCTCGCCCTAACTCAATTGCTCAAGCGGCGAACCCTAGTTTTGGCTCGCGTCAATTCGATCTCAGAAATGGACCACTACGCCGACGATCGGTCCCTGTTCACCAATGTCCATGACGAAACCGTCGTTGCTGTAGTCGACACCGAGAGCCCGTTATCCGGCGATCGCAGAGATTGTTTTGTTGAAGTTGTAGCCGATGCCGCCTGCGACATCCCAGTCAATATCGACACCACCGCCGCCCACCAATCCCCAGCCGGTGAAAAATACCTTGTCGGTGATCGAATATTTTCCACGGACGCCGACCAGACCGTCGACCCTGGTCGCACTCCGGTCGACACCATCGAGAATGCCGCCGCTAAACGAAATCTCCGTGCTGGCGTTCCAGACCCTCGCACCGGCGACGAGATCGAGATTGCCCCTGTCATTCTGCAGCACCGAATAGCCGGCAGCAAGCAAGCCCGCAAATGTTTCGGACGAAACATCGACATTGTCTGCAATGATGCCTCTTGGCGTGCCGCGGCCGCTCGATATCTTAGTATACATGATGTTGGTACTGTAGCGATCGTAACGCGCCTCGCCGACAGCCATGGTCCCGAAATCAAGTTCCTTCAGGATGTCGCCGAAACTCATGTCGATATGCACAGGCGGCAAGCCGAATAGGCCTGTATCGCCCGAGATGCCCGCGGCCCAGGTCGGCTGGCCATATTTACCAACGTCAAGACACTGCTTCCCAGGACGGGACGAGGATGCCCGACGTACTGGCCAGTCAAGTTTCTGGCTGAAGTCTGAACGGCAGCGGTCGAGCACCGTCGGACTCAGCCTCTCGCCGCCGCCTCCAGGCCGGCGATGTCGAACTTCACCATCCCAAGCATCGCTTCGGCGACGCGCGTGGCCTTGTCACGGTCGGGATCGCCCATAAGTTCGCCGAGCCGCTTCGGGGTGATCTGCCAAGAAACGCCCCAGCGATCCCTCAGCCAGCCGCATTGCTCCGTCGAGCCGCCCTCTTTCAGCGCATCCCAGAGCTGATCGATCTCCGCTTGCGTTTCACATTCGACGATGATCGAGAAGCTATGGTTGAACGGATCAAGAGGACCCGCCTCGATGGCCATATAGCGTTGATCGCCGAGCGTGAAGGATGCGATCTTGACACTGCCCCCAGGTCCGCTCGGGCTGTCGGCGGGCAGGGCCGACACCCAATGGATAGCCGAGTCAGGAATGAGGGAGGTATAGAAGCCGACCGCCGCTTCCATGTCCTTCTCGAACCAGAGATGTTGGGCAACTTTCATCATGACAATTCTCCTTCGGCATTACATTAGTCGCGAGACAGACTGTCCAGCTGGTAATGCACGCGCACTAGTCTAAAGAACGTCGTGGGAGAACCGGTTCCGACAAGTCAGGAGAAATTTTTTCCGCGCGGAGGACATTTCTCCAGGCGTGCAAGTGCACAAGAGCGGCAGGGGCCGTCTGGGCACTACTGCGTGTGCGGTGGTGCCTTGATGGCTCCAGCTAGGATCAGCGTCGAACGGATGGTCCATAAAAACCCCCCGGTGCCGTCCGGCAGTCGACGGTGAACCGCCATCCCGTGACGATGCACCTCGGTCGGCTGGCCATCTTGTCAAGGCCCTAATCGGCCACTGTACGCGCGTCATCGCCCGCGACTGTGGTATGATGAGCCACGACATCTATGTGCGGTTTGAGACCGATATAGGCGGTCCGACACACTGACAGTCCAGAACTTGCAGCCGCAACCGACCCTGGTTTCGGGAGAACGGTGCTGAAAGGGTGCCCCGATTTCGGCGGGCGGGACAAAGCAGGTCTCCGCTACGAGCACCGCTGAAGCATGGCGGTCTAATCAGCCGCCTGTGTCGGTTGACTATAAGCGTTCTCGTCTCCTGATCGCTGTGTAGGTCTTGCTAGAGGGCCAGCACTTCCGCGCACTGAGGCCTTAGCCGATCACACGCCGCCATGATCACTGGGACAAATACACGACCTTTCGGTCTTTCCTCGATATAATGATTGGCTGCTTGTCGACGTAGATATAGGCATAGTCCGGGCTGTCGGGTATCGGTACCAATTCGATGGCTTCCGGAATCGCCGTTCCTACCGCCACATCCCCTTCAATCACAACGGGGTCGGACGGATGGGCGATCACATAATCGCGGGCTGGCTGGGGAACCTCAACTATCACGGTGTCTTGTGCAAATCCATGAGCTGAGCCGGCAAGCATCATCGCTGCGGTTAATAGAAGTAGCCGTTTCATGGGGCTTTCTCCGTTATTGATGCGCCCTCCGATACACGAAACCGACGATTTAGCATTTGGTTCCAATACTGCGTCCAC
>NZ_JBBNAN010000242.1:0-9916 GCF_037994405.1 Phyllobacterium sp. | reverse complement strand
GATTCAATTTCGAGTTGGACAAATACGTCAGAACGACTATATTGTCAATACGAGATTCGATTGAGCAGAAAAAAGGGATACCGAATGGCGAAGATTGATCCAGCACGCAGGGCGGCATCGTAAAGTTAAAAACCCAGTTCTGATGTCGGGGTGAGTTCCGGCGCATTTATGACTTTGGTGCTGGTTTCAGGGGGCGTTGAGGCATGCGAGTTCACGCCAGACATTCATCGCCTGGTTGCGCGGATCGCGATGTTCGCCAGATGAGATGTTGTTGCGGGGAAAGTGGAACAGGTTGGCGATCGGATCGTGGATGGAGACGAAGCGTTGAAACTGTCGTGCTGACTTGAAGCATTTCATAATCCTCTCCCGTCGCTCGGCTGATGCGAATTCTCTGCCCGGTTATTTCAGCCCCTTGTGCCGGCGACGCTCGACACCTGGCATGATCTGCCGCTTTGCGGCGGCATAGGAGCCTAGTTTGTCAGTGATCATTACACGTGGTGAACAGCCCTGCTTCTGCAGCAGCTTTCGCATCAGACGCTTTGCCGCCTTGGCATTTCGGCGGCTTTGCACCAGAACGTCGAGGACGAAGCCGTCCTGATCCACGGCACGGGGGCAAGAATTCCTCGGCATTACGATTCCATTCGACCTTGTAATAAATCCATGGCGCGATCAGGAACACGAGCCCGCCGATGTACCGCCAGATCGATTCCGCGGGTGGGATGCCGTAGTAGCTCGTGTACAGCAAAGCTGCGCCGCCAAGGCTCAAAACGAGAGCGCGAGAGGCAGCTTTTTCCTGCTTGAGGTCATAGTGGTCCATCTCGATGGTCGAAATATAGTTCTGCACTTCGTGCGGTAGGTCTGAGGATTCAGCGGCTGGGTGACGATCCTGCATCCTGAACGAATCAAGCTGGCGCTTCTCTGCCTCAGTCATATTCCCAGTTGCTGGTCATCTCAGCAGCGACCTCCCCGTAGGCGCCAGCCGCGCGATAACCGGCGGGGCGACGAGATAGGTCGAAAGCTGTTCCTGTGCGGCTAGCCATGCTGGGTTGCTGATGAGGTCCTTGGTGAAGGATGCATGGGCGGCGGCGTTGTCGAAACGCGAGAAAGATACCACGACATTTTCGCCGAGGCGTAGCGGCAGGCGGGTGAAGGTGTTTTCGCTATGCTCGGAGGCGAAAAGGGCAATGCGTTGTTCGTCTGCCGCCTGAAGAACTGGCGCGAGGGTTTGCTGAAAGAAGGCGAGGAAGCCCTGTTCGGCAGGCGAATTGAGCTTGTAGGTCACCGCCTGGATGATGGCGGGCGACTGATCAGTGGAGCCCAGGCGGGGCCGTTCGGCGGGAAGCGCGAAGCCGCCGGAATCGCCGGCGGTCCGCAACAGCAGGACGTCGTCCGAATCGATCATCGTTGCATTGGCAGAATTGCGATGTTCACCCCAGACCGGGCCATCATAAAATGCAGACAGCGCGTTATGGCGAGCTTCCATGTCTTCGAAACCGCGGAGCCATACGAAGGCATCCGGATCATCGAGGTCCCTGAACTGGCCGATGATCTTCATTCCGCAAAACTCCTGTCCCTCCAGAAAATGCGTGTCGAACAGTGCAATGAGATCGTCGCGGCGTCCGGGATGCAACGTATAACGGCGCAGTTCCACAATCGCGCTGTGACGCGGGCTTTCGCTGATGGGTGCGGGGTTGGCGGCTGGTGCAGTGATAGACATAAGGTTCCCCTCCGGCATAAAACAAACAGGTTGTCCTATTTTAAATAAGACCGGTTGCCCTGTTTTGTCAATTTGTTATCCTGTGACGGGAGGTGAAGGCAGAACATGACACAGGACAATACGGACAGGCCCAGACGGACCAACAATCCGCAGGCAATGCGCGGGAAGATTCTCGACGTGGCTGCGGATCTCTTCCAGCGACAGGGTTACAACGCCACCAGTGTGCAGGATGTCGTGCGTGCGGCCGCGACGACTGGCGGGGCGCTCCACCATCATTTCCCGACCAAGAAAGCCCTGGGTCTTGCCGTCATTGCCGAAAGGGTGGCGCCGGAGGTCGACGAGACCGCCATACGGCCTGTCGCCACTGCTTCGTCGGCTGCGGCGGGTATCCGCAATGTGTTCAACGGCGTCGCCGATACGCTGGAGCGCAATCGCGCGGTAACAGGATGCCCGCTCAACAATCTCGCACTGGAATTGTCGCTCGCGGATGCGGATTTCCGTGAGGCGGTGAATAGTGTCTTCGAGCGATGGCGGATCGCCCTGTCGCTCAGATTGCACTCCGACAGGCCGGATATGGACGTGTCACGGGCGCACGATCTCGCAACGCTGATCGTTGCAAGCTATTCCGGTGCCATGGCGATGGCGAAAGCAAGTCAGAGCGCCGAGCCGCTGCGTGCCTGCGCCGTGCAACTGGAAACGCTCATGAGCTAGCCGGGCATTCGTCCTGGGACCTTTGCGAAAATCTCGCTGAGCCAGTCGGCGAAAGCGCGGACGCGCGAGGAAAGCTGGCGGTTCTGCGGGTAGAGCACCGAGACACTCATCGACGGCGGCGGACAGTCCGGCAATACCACCTGCAACGTGCCATCCGCCAGCTCCGCGGCGACGCGGTAGCGGGGAACCTGGATGAAGCCAAGCCCGGCTACGGCCGAAGCCGTATAGACTTCCGCACCGGTCACCGCGACGTGCCCGGCAAGCGTTACCAGTTTCAGACCTTCCTTGGTGTTGAATTCGAGCGGGTAGGGCCTGCCTGTAGTGCTCGAAATGAAGTTGACGGCCAGATGGCCGGCGAAATCCTTCCAGTCCTTCGGTTCGCCGTGGCGGGCGAGATAGTCGTGGCTGGCACAGGTGACTTGCTCCATCTGCGCAACCCGGCGACCAACCATCGACGAGTCCTGCAGATCACCAGCTCGCAAGACGCAGTCGATGCCCTCGCGCACCAGATCGACCAGCCGGTCGCCCTCGCCGATACTGAGTTCCAGCGCCGGATAGCGCGCCAGAAAGGCGGGCAGGGCCGGAATGACGAAATGCCGGGCGAGCGTGCCTTGCAGATTGACCCGGAGCAGGCCCTTCGGTGCGGCATAGCGAAACGATCCCTCCGCTTCCTCCATATCGGCAAGGAGACGCAGGCAGCGATTGTAATAAGCCTCGCCGTCGAGCGTCGGGTTGACCTGGCGCGTGGTCCGGTCGAGCAGCCGTGTGCCCAGCCGGTCTTCCATGCGTTTCATCGCATTGGTAACCGTGGCGCGCGGGATGTGCAGATCGTCAGCGGCACTGGTGAAGCTGCGCCGCTCTACGATGCGCACAAAGATCTGCATCTCCTGAAAGCGATCCATCGCAGAACCTGTCCAATCCATTGTTATAGAAATTCGAATAGTGATGCCAAATATTGGCTAATTATCGCGAATTTCGTTTGAAGCATAGTGTGGTCATTGTCAACACGAACACGGAGTTCAGAACAATGACACAGGTTCAAAAGCAGGTTGCCATCGTCACCGGCGCAGCTCGTGGTATCGGCGCAGCCGTTGCGCAGCGCCTTGCAGCCGATGGTTTTGCCGTGGTGATCAACTATGCCAGCAGCTCGGCCGAGGCCGATGCGCTCGTTGAAAAACTCGAGAAGGCCGGTCATACGGCGATTGCGGTTAAGGCTGACGTTTCGAAGGCGGAAGATGTCCGTGCAATGTTCGATGCAACTGAACAGAAGCTCGGCAAGATCGATGTTCTGGTCAATAATGCCGGGATCATGAAGGTCATGCCGCTGGCGGAGACGAGCGACGCTGTTTTTGAGCAGACCTTCGCCATCAATGTGCAGGGCACGTTCAACACGTTGCGCGAGGCGGCAACGCGCATGAACAATGGCGGGCGGATCGTCAATTTCTCCACCTCGGTGGTCGGCACAAACCTGCCCGGCTATGCGGTCTATGCGGGTACCAAAGCGGCGGTCGAGACTTTTACCCATGTATTCGCCAAGGAACTGCGTGGCCGAAACATCACCGTCAATGCCGTAGCCCCCGGGCCGATCGCCACCGATCTCTTCCTCACCGGCAAAAGCGACGAACTCATCGAGCAATTCAGCAAGGCGGCGCCGCTCGAACGCCTCGGCCAGCCCGAAGACATCGCCAGTGTCATCTCGTTCCTTGCCGGTCCTGATGCCGGCTGGGTCAATGGTCAGATCCTGCGTGCCAATGGTGGCCTTGTCTGAAATCACTCCTTTCATCCCCAAGCCCATAGAAGGAATACGATCATGAAATCAGTTGTTCTGGTTACCGGCGCCGGAAGTGGCATTGGCAAACTCACCGCCGAATCCCTGGCCGAAGCCGGACATATCGTCTACGCCACCATGCGCGACGTGGACGGCCGTAACAAGCAGCGCGCCGACGAGATTCGCGCCTGGACCAAGGCAAAGAATGTCGACCTGCGCCCGCTTGAACTCGACGTCCTGTCGCAGGAATCAGCGGACGCAGCAGTGGACACCATCGTCAAGGAGCAGGGCCGTCTCGACATTGTCATGCAGAATGCCGGTCATTTGGTGATCGGTCCAACCGAGGCCTTCACGCCGGAGGAGATCGTCAAGGTCTTCGACACCAATCTTCTCGGCGCGCAGCGGGTGAACCGCGCAGCTCTGCCGCAATTACGGGAGCAGGAGTCCGGACTGATGCTCTGGATCAGCAGTACGACCACGAAGGGCGGGTTCCCGCCGTTCATGGGCCCCTATGCGGCGGCAAAGGCAGCGAT
The DNA here is from genome assembly GCF_037994405.1 of Phyllobacterium sp. GTDB lineage: Bacteria > Pseudomonadota > Alphaproteobacteria > Rhizobiales > Rhizobiaceae > Phyllobacterium. Next base: position 5,187 of record NZ_JBBNAN010000242.1, on the reverse strand, counting down.
GGATTCACTTGCCATCACGCTGTCCTATGAGATCGCACGCTTCGGTATCGAAACCTCCATCGTCGTCCCGGGTGCCTTTACCAGGGGTACCGCGCATTTCCCGACTGCCGGCAAGCCCGCTGACGAGGGGCGGGCCGCTGCCTATGATCGCTATGACGGGATCATGGATCAGGTCGGTGAACGGTTGAGCGCGCTGACACCGGAGGATGCCAATCCCAAGGCTGTGGCTGATGAGATTGTCCGCATCGTCGGTTTGCCAGCCGGCTCGCGTCCGGCCCGTTCGATCATCGATTTCGTCGGCGATGGTGCAAAAGAAGTCATCGAGCTTGCCGAAGAGGTGCGCATCGATTTCGCCCGCCGTATTGGCATCGCCGATCTGCTGCAAGCGAAAGTGATGCGAAAGGCCTAATGCAAAAACCCGAATGAGCATCAAAACGAAACCGGCTGCGGCCCCCCAACTGGGGCCGTTAGTCTTTTGTTATCGACTGATTAGATGCCGCTCGCCGGATGGAATTTGGCGATCTGCATGGAGGTCACGGCCCTGTCTGATGTCTTGTCTTGGTGCCGGATCCGCTGCGGGCTGTTCAGCGGGCTCTCGTAGCTGCATCGACAACAATATTGCAAAATTCGGCGCATCGCGGTTGGATGGGGATAGCATTCACGGGCTTTCGTTCGGACGATGCCCGGCTTTATCTTTGTGGACGAGAACAGGGAGTCCGCCATGTGCCGCAACATCAAAACGCTGTTCAACTTCGAACCACCGGCGACCAAGGACGAAATCGACGCTTCCGCGCTGCAGTTTGTGCGCAAGCTCTCCGGCTTCAACAAACCATCTCAGGCGAACGCGGAAGCCTTTGACCGCGCCGTTGTAGAAGTTTCTGATGCCGCACGGCGGTTACTTGCCTCCCTGCATACACAGGCTCCGGCGCGCGATCGTGCCGTCGAGGCCGAGAAGCTACGCGAGCGCTCGAGGGCCAGATTCGCGTAGACCCAACAGGCGGTAGCGCACTCTCGGTCAACGCCGAAAGGCACCAAAGCAATACCGGCGGCCCTTTGTCAGGGTCGCCGGGCTATAGGATAGTCGGTGGAATTAGATGCCGCTCGCCGGATGGAATTTGGCGATCTGCATGAAGGTCACGGCCTTGCCGGTGAACTTGTTGGCATCTGCAACGGGCAGGTTCTGCTGGAAGCCAGCCGTATAGACCGTCGTCGGTGCCTTGCGCATCGAGTTGTTGCGCAGGACCGCCGGCACCACGGCCGGAGCCGTCTCCGCGACCTGCTCAGCCGACAGGGCGCGATCTGGAACGTCTGACGAGACCAGGATCGCCTTGGCGCTCTGATCCTGGGCGGTCTGACGATGCGGCTTGGCCTTTTTCGCCGTCGTCATTACGCCGCTGTCAAGCATGGCAGTCGGGTCGCCCTTTGCCGCGAGCATGGTCCGGCGCAGCGAGGGCTGCGGTTCAACGGATGCTATCTGCTGGTTTTGATGGCCGCCGGGTTGGACACGCCCGCTCGTGATTTCCGGCGCCGGCAATTCCGCTGGAGTCTGCAAATCTGAAACAGCGTCGCCACTATCCGCATCGGCCTGTGCGATGATCGCTTCTGGCGTCAGACTGTCATCGGGAACGGCGATGACGTCCGCAGGCGCAATCTGTGCAGGAGCTGCCGGACGCTGGCTGGGCACAACCGAAGCAACCATCATGTCATTATGTTTGGGCTTGTCGAAGGGAACTGGCACGAGCGCGTTGGCCATTTCTGGCTGGGTCGGGGCAGGTTGCGAATCGTCAACATTGGCTGCGATCAGATCGCGGATCGCGCCGGCACTATCCTGTGGCTTGGGCGCGGGCACGGCCACCGTCGCTTCGTTCTGGGCTAGCGCATTGAGTGTCGATGCATCTGCCGGTGCGGGGGTGGGGGCATAGTCCGGCCGGCGCAGCGGCACCGGTACGACAAAGGTGAGAGCCTGATTGTCTTCCGCAGTCATTTCGACCGGTGCCTCAGGACGAGGCGCTGTTAACGGCGCGGTTGCCTCGCGCGCTGGAAGATCAGGGGTGATGACCTGCGGCTGCGCGCGCGCCGTGGTAGGAGCCGGGACTGGCGCAGGCGCTGCGGCCGGCGCCTGGGCGCCGCCTTCGTCGCTTTCTTCTGCAACGGCTGCCGGTTTCGCTGCAACGGTGCGCGAGGGTTTCGCTGCCGATGCTACAGCAACTGAACTCTCGCCGGTATCCTCTTCTTCGTCGGCGCCGCCGCCAAAGAGCATGCCGAACAGCGTCTTGCCCCTGCGCCCGGAACTTGAACTGGCGATCTGGATCGAGCCTCCGCTGCGCCTGCGCGCTTCGTAGGCGGCAACGGCCTGCTCATAGCCGGGCAATGGCCTGCCGTCGGATGGAACATGCATCGTCTTGCCGTCCGGGAACACGGCAAGCAATTCCCTGCGGCTCATGCGCGGCCAGTGGCGCACATTGCCGACATCGGTATGGATGAATGGCGAACCTGAACGCGGATAATAGCCGACGCCGCCCGCTTCGAACCGCAGCGCAGTGGCCCGCAGGGTCGCAAGCTTCACACCCGGCAAATACCAGTCCATGGCTTTGCCGAGCATGTGCTGGCTCTTGCGTGCAACACCGCGCGAACGGGAGCGGAGCATGGAATTCGTAGCCGGCGAACGATAGGCGGAAACGACGTGAATGTAGTCGCTGCCACCGACCCTATTATAGACTTGCCAGACGAGATCGAAGAGGCGGGGATCCATCTTGGTCGGTTCGTTGCGACGCCAGTCGCGCAGGAATTGATTGAGCTTGTTCAAGCCATCCTGCTGATACCGTCCATTGCGCTTGAATGTGATTTCGGCACGCTCATTGGTATGGACGAAGAAGAGCTTCAAGGTGCGCGTTTCGGCGAAGGCCTCGGCAGATGAAATCAGCATTGACAGGAAGATCATGAGGGGACCGAACCAGCGGGCCAATAGAACGGAAACACCCTTCGAATTGCCGCTCTGCGCATGACTCACGTTTGACAATATCGTTCCAATCCTGACCGTTTTCCAACCCCCGAATAGCCGGACTATCCGATTTATTGGTTAATGACCACTTTATTGATGCACAAAAGCATCGGTCTTCAATGTCAATGAACGCGTCCCCAACGACGGCAATCTACCAAAAAGTACAACTTCAAGTCGAGATTATGGCTGAAATTGCAGATGCTTGCCCCCCAAGCTCTGATTTATGACGCGGATTTCATGATTTTGTGATCTTTCGACTGGATTGGTGCGCAAAAATCGCTCAAAGGAGGGCAAAAGACGCCCGTTTCAGGAACGCATCCATGCCGCCGACGCCCCGGCAACCCTTTCCAGTACGGCCATTACCTCCGCAGCCCGCAACGGCGTGCTGCTCATGCTGCTCGGCATGCTGATGTTTTCGTTGAATGACGTCATGGGGAAGTGGCTAGTATCGACCTATTCGGTCGGTCAAGTGGTGTTCATCCGCAGTGTCGCGGCATTGATCGTTCTTGCACCATTTCTATGGATTGGCGGCCCAAGAAAGCTTGTTGAGGTGGAACGTCCCGCCATGCAAGCTGCGCGCGTGTTCATGTCCACCGCAGAAGTCTTCGCCTTTTATTTCGCAGTCTCTTATATGCCGCTTGCCGACGTGATGACCTACTGGCTGGCCGTGCCGATCTATGTGGCGGCCATCTCGCCGTTTATCCTGGGGGAGCCTGTCGGCTGGCGGCGCTGGAGCGCGATCATTGTCGGCTTCATCGGCGTGATCATTGCACTCGAACCGTCGTCGCAGGCATTGACGCCGCAGGCAATCATTTCCATTCTCGGCAGCATGACATTCGCGGCCATGCTGCTGCTCGGCCGATCCCTGCGCGGTACGCCGGACACGACCCTGGTCTTCTGGCAGATTGTTGGTGCTGGACTTGCGGGACTGGCCTCCATCAGCGTCGAATGGACGCCAGTGAGCGTGCGCGATCTTTTCCTGTTGGGGCTGCTTGGTGTTGTCGCCATGCTCGCCCATGTTCTGGTCAACAGGGCACTCAAACTCGCGGATGCCGCGACTGTGGCGCCGCTGCAATATACGCTGTTGTTATGGGCGATCCTGTTTGGGTGGTTTGTCTTTGGTGATGTGCCGCGCACACCGATGCTGATCGGTGCGGGCTTCATCATTGCATCGGGCCTCTTCATCTTCTTCCGCGAGCAGCAGCTGAAAAGCCAAGGCCGCATCAAAGCGCCTGCGGAGACCGTCGTTACGGGCTCAGGCGACAGCGTCTGAGCCCGGGCGCTCTCGTCAAGCGTTGACAGAAGCCTCGGTCAGGGAAGCACCGAGTGCGTCGAGGAGGTCTTCGGTACCTTTCCTCCGCAGCGAAGGATCGTCGAAATCGTCGAGATAAGCACCCTGTTCGGTGAGTTTGAACCTTGTACCGGTGCCTTCCGGCGTCAGTTCAATCGTTGCCAGCGAAACGGAGATCCGTTTGTCGCCAATATGCATATCGTAGCTGTAGACGATACGTTCATTCTCGATAATGTCCTGATAAATGGCGTCAAACCGGTGGCTTGGGCCGTCGGCGGGCGCGACACTGTTGGTCTCACGTCCGCCGACGCGAAAATCCATCTCGTGATAGTTGGTTCCCCATTCCGGAGGTCCAACGAACCATTTTTCCTTGGCCTGCTTGTCGCTCAAGGCAAAGAAAACGCGGGCAGGAGATGCCGAATAGCTGCGTTCGATGACGAAGGTGTCGTGTGTCACGGATCGTTTGGTCATTGATCTAGCCTTTTTCCTGTTCGGCAAGAAAGTCGCCCAGCCTGTCGAGGCGTTGCTCCCAAGTCTTGCGCCGGTCCATCATCCAGTCTTCGGCCGTCTGCAACGCCGCCCACTCGATGTGGCAGGTGCGGACACGGCCGATCTTCTCCGAACGAACCAGCCCGCTTGCCTCCAGCACCTGCAAATGCTGCACCACCGCTGGAAGCGACATGGTCAACGGCTCGGCGAGTTCACTGACCGATGCTGGCCCGCGACTCAGCCGTTCGACCATGAGGCGCCGTGAGGGGTCGGCGAGAGCATGGAACATGAGGTCGAGTGGTGTCGTTTGGTTAAGCATATACTTAAGTATCGTGATCCGTGCAAACTGTCAATCGTTTTGTCGTCGCAGGCAAGCGAATTGCCTCCGGCAGAACGACTCAAATAT
>NZ_JBBNAN010000241.1:0-6787 GCF_037994405.1 Phyllobacterium sp. | reverse complement strand
ATCGACAGGCGTCGTTAGCACGCGCTTTCGATGTGGATGTCAGGGAGATATCTCCAAACGAAGTCAAGGAGATGTATCCGCATCTTAACATAAGGGATGTGGTCGGCGCGGTGCATCTGCCGCTCGACGGTCAATGCGATCCGGCCAACATTGCGATGGCCTTGGCAAAAGGGGCTCGCCAGCGCGGCGCGAAGATTGTCGAAAACGTCAAGGTAACGAATATTCTCAAAAAGAATGGCCGCGTCGCGGGCGTGTCATGGACTAAAGGCGAAGAACAGGGCACGATCGAGACGGACGTGGTGATCAATTGTGCCGGCATGTGGGCACGCGATCTTGCTGCCATGTCGGGCGTCACTGTGCCGCTGCACGCGTGCGAACACTTCTATCTCGTCACCGAAGCGATTGAAGGGCTGGGACGGCTGCCGGTATTGCGTGTTCCCGATGAATGCGCCTACTACAAGGAGGACGCCGGCAAGATGATGCTTGGCGCCTTTGAGCCGGTCGCCAAGCCCTGGGGCATGAATGGCATTTCCGAAGATTTCTGTTTTGACCAGTTGCCGGAAGACTTCGAACATTTCGAACCGATCCTCGAAATGGGCGTCAACCGCATGCCGATGCTGGGTACTGCCGGTATCCATACATTCTTCAACGGCCCGGAAAGCTTTACGCCCGATGACCGCTATTATCTCGGCGAAGCGCCTGAGCTCGGCGGCTACTGGGTCGCGGCCGGATATAATTCGATCGGCATTGTCTCATCCGGCGGTGCCGGTATGGCGCTGGCGCAATGGATCCATGATGGCGAAGCACCGTTCGATCTCTGGGAAGTCGATATCCGCCGTGCCCAGCCATTCCAGAAGAACCGGCGCTATTTGAAGGAGAGGGTCTCGGAGACGCTCGGTCTGCTTTATGCCGATCACTTTCCTTATCGGCAGATGGCGACATCGCGTAATGTGCGCCGTTCGCCCATTCACGAGCACCTGAAACAACGGGGCGCTGTGTTTGGCGAGGTGGCAGGTTGGGAACGCGCCAATTGGTTCGCCAAGGAAGGGCAGGAACGCGAGTATCGCTATTCCTGGAAGCGGCAGAACTGGTTCGACAACCAGCGGGATGAGCATCTTGCCGTACGCAACGGGGTTGGCCTGTTCGACATGACCTCATTCGGCAAGATACGCATCGAGGGCCGTGATGCCTTGGCGTTTCTGCAAAAGCTTTGCGCCAACGAGCTCGATGTCGAGCCCGGCCGCATCGTCTATACCCAGATGCTGAACAATCGTGGCGGGATCGAGAGCGATTTGACGATCACGCGCCTGTCGGAGACAGCCTTCCTCGCCGTCGTTCCCGGCGCGACGCTGCAGCGCGATCTTGCCTGGATGCGCAAACATCTCAAAGATGAATTCGTCGTCATTACCGATGCGACCGCTGCGGAATCCGTACTTTGCTTGATGGGGCCGAAATCACGCGAGCTGATCCGGAAGATCAGCCCGAACGACTTGTGCAACGAAGCCAATCCCTTTGGTACGGCGCGCGAGATCGAAATCGGCATGGGGCTCGCACGGGCGCATCGCGTGACCTATGTCGGCGAACTTGGCTGGGAACTCTATGTCTCGACGGACCAGGCGGCACATGTTTTCGAAACCATCGAAGAAGCCGGCAGGGATATTGGTCTCAAGCTGTGCGGCCTGCATACACTCGACTCGTGTCGCATTGAGAAGGCGTTCCGGCATTTCGGTCACGATATCACCGACGAGGACCATGTGCTGGAGGCGGGGCTCGGTTTCGCTGTGAAGGCGGACAAGGGCGACTTCATCGGCCGCGATGCAGTGTTAGCGAAGATGGAATCCGGGCTAGATCGAAGGTTGGTGCAGTTCCGCCTGAGCGATCCCGAACCGCTGCTCTTCCACAATGAGGCTATCGTTCGCGATGGTGAAATCGTTGGCACCATCACGTCGGGCAATTACGGCCACCATCTCGGCGGCGCCATCGGTCTAGGCTACGTCGCCAGCAAGGGCGAAAATCCTGGCCAGGTTCTGGGCTCGAGCTACGAAATTGAAATTGCCGGTGTGCGCGTGAAAGCTGAGGCTTCGCTGAAGCCAATGTATGATCCAAAGGCCGAACGAGTACGGATGTGAAACTGGCCGGATTTGATCCGGCCAGGTCAATAACTCAATTCATGCTCGTCAAGACCGTCTCGAACTGCTCCAGAGCCCAGTCGATCTGGTCACGCTTGATGACGAGTGGCGGTGCGATGCGGATCGTATCGCCATGGGTATCTTTGGCGAGAATACCGCGCTCCTTCAGTTGGTAGCAGAAGCGGTTCGCGCCGCCGGCTTCCGGATGCAATTCGACCGCCAGCATCAAACCCCGACCGCGCACTTCGCGCACGATGTTGCTACGAATGCCCTTCAACTGCTGCAGGAAATATTCGCCTTCTATGCGGGAATTCTCGATCATGTTTTCTTCGGTCAGAACGCGCAGCGCAGCGCGTGCGATGGCGCAAGCCAGCGGGTTACCGCCGAAGGTGCTGCCGTGCTGGCCGGGCTTGAGAACGCCGAGGACATCACTGTTTGAAAGCACTGCCGACACGGGATAGAAACCGCCGGACAGAGCCTTGCCGATCAGCGTCACATCGGCTTCGATACCTTCGTGCGCTTCAGCCAGCAAGGCGCCAGTACGGCCAAGGCCGGTCTGGATCTCATCGAGAATGAGCGTGACGTTGTTTTCCGTGCAAAGTTCGCGCACCTTGGCGAAATAGCCCTTGGGCGGAATGATTACGCCGGCTTCGCCCTGGATTGGTTCAACCAGGAACCCGACTGTGTTGGGTGTCAGTGCAGCCGCGAATGCATCGATGTCGCCGAAGGGAACAATCTTGAAGCCTGGCGCGAAGGGCCCGAAATTGTCGCGTGCCGATGGATCGGTGCTGAAACCAACGATACCCATGGTGCGGCCATGGAAATTGTCCGAACAGACGATGATTTCTGCAGCGTTTGCAGGCACGCCCTTGACCTCATAGCCCCATTTGCGCACGGCTTTGATTGCGGTCTCGACAGCTTCCGCGCCGCTGTTCATCGGCAGGATCTTATGTGAGCCTGTCAATGCGGCGAGCTCTTCGTAGAACAATGCCAGCTGGTCGTTGCGGAAGGCGCGCGAGGTCAGCGTCAGCTTGCCGGCCTGCTCGGTCATTGCCTTCAGAATCTTTGGGTGGCAATGACCCTGGTTGACAGCCGAATAGGCGGAGAGGCAATCCAGATAGCGATTGCCTTCAATATCCCAAACATACACGCCTTCGCCGCGCTCCAGCACCACGTCGAGCGGCTTGTAGTTATGCGCCCCAAGGCGGGATTCTGTTGAAATCAGGTCAGCGGCCGTGTGCAGCAAAGTATCCTCCTATTGCCGAATTCATACGTTCAGAGCGGCTGCGCTCTGGTCAGAGAGGGTGGGTTTGTCGAAAATTTGCCGGCCAAACAGGCTGGCGACAAGATCGACGAGGAGCAGGGCACTCTTGCCGCGCTCGTCCAGGAATGGGTTAAGCTCAACGACGTCCAGCGAACCGACGACGCCGGAATCATGCAGCATTTCCATGACGAGATGCGCTTCGCGATAAGTCGCGCCGCCAGGAACGGTCGTTCCGACGCCGGGTGCGAGTGAGGGATCGATGAAGTCGACGTCAAAACTGACATGCAGAATACCATTGGCCTTTTGCACGCGCTCGATGATGCGGCGCATCAGCTTGGCGACGCCGAACTCGTCGATCTGGCGCATGTCGATGACATCGATACCACGTTCACGCAGAAGCACACGCTCGGTCGAGTCGATTGAGCGAATTCCAAAAAGATGCAGGTTTTCCGGCTTGACGAAACCATGCGGCTCATCGCCCAAGACACCTTCAAGACCAGGTTCACGGCACAGCAGCGCAGCTGACATGCCATGCATGTTGCCGGAAGGCGAGGTGGTAGGCGTGTTGAAATCGGAATGGGCATCAAGCCAAAGCACGAAGAGTTCGCGGTTGTGCTCTTCACAATAGCGGGCAACACCGCTGACCGAACCCATGGAGAGGCTATGGTCGCCGCCGAGTATGACCGGGAAGCTGCCGCTCCTCATCGCCTCGTAGGTCTCGGCACTCAACATGCGCGACCACGCGGCAATTTTCTCGATTTGATGCGCGAGGCCCGCGACGGGCGGTACAATCGGCAGTTCCTTTGGCAGACGCAGATCGCCGCGATCTTCGAGCGGATGGCCAAGTTCTTCGAGCGTCCGGATCAGGCCAGCCGTCCGCAGGGCTGCAGGCCCCATTAGTGCGCCTAGCCGGCCTGCGCCTTCCTCGATGGGTGCGCCAACAATGGTCAGCTTCTGCTTATGAGTGTCTTCGAAATTGCCTTGCATGTTCATCAACAACCGCCACTTTCGCGTTTGAATGGTCCAGGATCTGAAAAACAGAATATCACGTTTCGACCTTGATATTGGCACTTCGACGCGGTGACAAAAAGACAGCATCCTGATAGAAATGCGCATATTGATGCGCAGTTTGCTCAATCAGATTGATCAGATTGGAAGATAATGGATGACGTAGACCGTAAATTGCTATCCTTGCTGCGAGATGACTGCCGGATGCCAGTTTCTTCCATGGCGACGGTCCTAGGTATCTCTCGCGCCACGGTGCGCACCCGGATCGACAAGCTGACCACAGACGGAACGATTCAAGGGTTCACGGTCACACTAAAGGCCGGTGCCGGCATCTACGGTGTGCGTGCTGTTGCCATGGTGGAAGTCGCAGGGCAAGCCGCGGAAAAGGTGGTTAGACGATTGCAGGGTTTTCCCGAAATCCGGGCGCTCCATACGACCAATGGCCGCTGGGATATCGTCGCTGAAATCGAGGTGGAGACGCTGGAGGCCTTCGATCGGACGTTGCGCGACATCCGGCATATTGACGGAATCACCTCGACAGAGACAAGTATCCTTCTATCGACCCGCAAGAGCGGATAGTCTCGTCGGTCGAAAGGGAGGTCGATGCTTGCACATTCGTGAGATTCCATGGCTGGAGCCCGTCGAGGCCGCTGAACGGTTGCGACCGCTTGGCGGATTGGGCTTTCTTGACAGTGCCATGCGTCACGATCAGCTTGGCCAATACTCCTATGTGGCCGCTGATCCTTTTGGCAAACTGGTTGTGGAGGATGGCGTTGCAAGCTGGAACGGCGTCGGGCTCGACTGGCGGCCTCTAGATGCAGTCTCGCATTATCTCGGTCTCTATCGTCTGAGTGATCGACCGGGAGTTCCTCCGTTCCAGGGCGGAGCCATCGGCTATTTCTCCTACGAGTTCGGTCGGCTGCTGGAGCGGTTGCCGAAACCCGACGTTCCCGCTCATGGATCGATGCCGGACGCCGCCTGGTATTTCTACGACGTTATCCTCGCGTTTGATCATCTTGCCCGAAAGGCTTGGCTCATTTCTTCGGGCCTGCCGGAAGCGGACGGCATTGCGCAGGATAGGAAAAGCCACGAGCGAGCCGAATTGTTTTCGGGCCATCTTCACAAGCAATTTGGAGACGTGTCGTCCCAAAAGGAATCTGATTGCAGAATTCCGAGAGCTTCATGGCGGTCCAATTTTGACCGCGACTCATACATGCAAGCCGTTGCCAAAGTGGTGGAATACATTCTGGACGGGGATATTTTCCAGGCCAATATCGCCCAGCGCTTTATCGCCGATTTGCCGATAGGCTTTGCCCCATGGCGGTTCTACAAATCTCTTCGCAAGAGAAATGCTGCGACTTTTGCGGCTTATCTGGATCATGGCGATATCGTCGTCGCCTCCAGTTCTCCCGAGCGCTTCCTGTCGGTACGGGGCGATCAGGTCGAGACAAGGCCGATCAAGGGCACAGTGCCAAGGTCTGCAGATCCAAATGAAGACAAGAGACTAGCCGATATACTTCTCAAATCGGAGAAGGATCGTGCGGAAAACCTGATGATCGTCGACCTGATGCGCAACGACCTTTCGCGCGTCTGCCGCCCGCATTCAGTACTGACGCCCGTGCTGTGCGGTCTCGAATCCTATGCGAGCGTGCATCATCTGGTCTCGGTGGTTACCGGCCGGCTGGAAGAGGGAAAATCCCTGAGGGATTTGATCCGGGCGGCTTTCCCAGGCGGTTCGATTACCGGCGCCCCAAAACTGCGAGCCATGGAGATCATCACCGAAATTGAACACGAAGCGCGGGGCATCTATTGCGGTTCCATCGGCTTCATCGGGTTCAATGGCAACTTCGACAGCAATATCGGCATACGTACGGTGCGGATTCAGGGCGGCAAAGCGGTATTCCAGGCAGGCGGCGGCATTACGGCTTTGTCGGACCCCGCAGCGGAGTATCAGGAAACGCTCGATAAAGCGGCGCGTATCTTTGCGGTCTTTGATCAGGGGGATGTGTCATGATCCTGATCATCGACAATTACGATTCCTTTGTCTTCACCGTGGCGCGCTATTTCGCGGAACTTGGCGCGGAAACACAGGTCGTGCGAAACGATGCGATCTCCGCCGCGGATGTCGAACGGTTGGCGCCGGAAGCGATAGTGCTTTCGCCTGGTCCCTGCGGGCCGCGCGAAGCTGGCCAGTCAATGAGTATCATTGAGACATTGAGCGGGCAGGTTCCGATGCTCGGCATCTGCCTTGGTCACCAATGCATCGGAGAGGTTTTTGGCGGTGAGGTCGTTCGCGCAAGGGAGCCGATGCATGGTCGCTCCTCGGCGATCAATCACGACGGAAGCGGTGTCTTCAAGGGTCTGCCAAGTCCGTTCCGGGCAGGGC
>NZ_JBBNAN010000240.1:0-38575 GCF_037994405.1 Phyllobacterium sp. | reverse complement strand
GGCTACAAGATTGACCGTGTTGTTCCGATCGACCAATTTCTCTGGTCGGCGCATGTCGAAGCGGTGGCCTTGCTCAGCAAGAAGTAGGCCAAAGCGGCTAGAGCGAATTCCGACCAAATCGACGCGTTCTACCGGAGGGAATTCGTGGACAAGGTCAAGGGGTTTGGCTTCGTCCGATGGGTGGACATCGGCCTTGCCACCTTCCGCATGGATTGTCTCGCCATCCGGGAAACAGAACTGCGTTTATATGATCGGAAATTGCTCTAGCTAGAACAGTTTCATCTGGTCGTCAGGCTCTTGTGACTTGGCCCGTGCCGGTTTCTTGCGCTCTTCCACAGTTTCATTAACACGTTCCTGAATCTCCGTTCCTGTATTGGCGAAATTATTCACCTTGTCGGATACGGGTATGGCTTCGAAGAAATCCGCCTGCGCAGGCTTCAACAGACCGGCGACGTGGCGAGGTTCCTGCGTCTTGCAGTCGAGCCAGCGCGAAAAATCCTTCTGCTCGATCACCACGGGCGTGCGGTCATGGATAAAGCGCAGATTTTCACTGGCGCTGGTCGTCAGGATCGCGCCCGTATCAATTTCAGAGCCCTCGGCATTGGCCCAGGGCTCGTAGAGACCGGCAAAGGCAATAATTTCGCCATTGCGCGGACGGATCCAATAGGCCTGCGATTTCTTATCGCCCGTTCGCCGCCATTCGTAGAAGCCCGAAGCCGGGATCAGAGCGCGGCGATGACGCATCGCTGTCTTAAATGAGGCCTTTTCAATCGCCGTTTCCGAGCGGGCGTTGATCATCAATGGATAATTGGCGGTGTCCTTCACCCATCCCGGAATGAAGCCCCATCGAACAAGCAACGCGCGGCGGTTGGGCCGGTTGCTGCCGGGCGGCGGCGTATCACCGCTGACGACCATTAGGATCGGCTGTGTTGGAGCAATGTTGTAGCGTTGCGGAAATGCTTCAAGTTCCATCAGATCGAACCAGGCTTCGATCTCTTCCGGAGTACCGAGGAGGGAAAAACGTCCGCACATGCAAGTTGGGCCTGATTTGAATTGGGAGTGGCGATCATCCGCATTTGCATTGCCGGGTCAAGCTATCGGCGCTCTTGTCAAACACTCAACCACCACTTACCCCTGATATATGGACCAGATTCCCCTTTCCGCAACTGTCGATGGTGTTTCGGCCGTTTGCATTCGCGACCAGGCATTCCTGCTCGTCGAACGCGGACGCGAACCGTCGAAGGGCTGGCTGGCATTTCCAGGTGGCCGGCGCGAGGACGGCGAAACTCCGCACGAGGCGGCAATTCGCGAGCTTTATGAGGAAACGGGCATCGTCGCGAGCAATGTCTCGTATCTTACAACAGTGACCTTTGACTATTCGACACCCGAATTTCCGTCACCGAAACCGTTCCGTCTCGCCGTTTTCCTCGCTCACGATCCCATGGGGGAAGCCATCGCCGCCGATGATGCGGCTGCGGTGCATTGGTTACGGGTGGAGGAGATGGCGGCATTCGACGTGACGGAAAGCGTGTTGGAAGTTGCACAATATCTGGCACACTCTTTCGAAAGTTGAGGGTATTAACCATCGACGCCTTGAAGGTGCCTTGCTTTCGGGCAACATGCCTCTCTACTTGAATTTTCAGGGCTCAGGGCTTTCCGTGCGGCGTACAGCATTGATCACAGCGCTTTTGGCGGCGATTTTCGCAGCGGCACCGGCCTATGCGGTCGATCCGCTGTATGAGGCAAAACTTCTTCGCCTTGCCGAGGTGCTGGGATCGATCCATTCCTTGCGCAACCTTTGCGGTGAAAAGAGCAGCCAGTGGCGCGATCGCATGGATTCCCTGCTCTTGGCGGAAAATCCTGACCCTGCGCGCAGGGCAAGGCTGATAGCTGGATTCAACCGCGGTTACCGCACATTCAACGAGACATATTCGACGTGTACCAGCCAGGCGATTGCGGCGATTGACCGCTACCAGGCAGAAGGAATGAGGCTTTCTTCTGAGATCGTATCGGGCTATGGAAATTAACCAGGCTTTAACTGTTGGAGCCAATGGACCGCATTTTAGACAAAACCTATGGTATTATTTAGCGGTAGTTTAAGAATTGGCCTCGGCCAAGGATGGTATATCATGAACATGACATCGACAGACCTTGATAGGTTGGTTGCAGAAGAAAAAAAACTGGTTGCGATCGAATATCAGAATGAAGTCTGGGCAGATGGCACGCTTGAAGGTATCGAACCCGAAATTATGGCCGAAGCCGCTTTCGCAACCGCGTTGACCGAATTGATCCGCGATAACGGCGAAGTGTCGGCGTTGGCCTTGCTTGAAGTGCTGCGTGAACGTATTTCTGCAGGTGAGTTTTCATCGAATCGCGTTCTGCAATAATTAGAGCAATAGACATCCAAATGGGACCGTTCTGCCGGAGAGAATTCGTGGTCATGGTCAAGGGGTTTGGCGAGACCGATGTGATTGCATCGGACGAAGCCGAAGCCCGAAGGATTTGGCCCGAATGCACCCCGCCCTTCGGGTTTCCGGCTGGCGGACACCCACTTTGTCAGGCGGCTTCATCCGATGGAAAGACATCGACCCCGCCACCTTTGGCGTGGATTGTCTCGCCATCTGAGAAACAGAACTGGCTCCATTTGAATGCCTATTGCTCTAACACTCGGGTGATCCTGCATGCTTGAAAAGCACATTTCCGCTTCCGCGATCGCCAGAACCGGTATTCTAGCAGTTGCGGTCTGTGTTTTCAGCTTTCCGGCTCTGTCCGCTGATCGCGATGTGCCAGTTCAACTCGCCTTGAGCGAGATCAAGAAAGAAGATCTTCCAAAAGCAGCAGAATCGGCGCCCGCCAAGCCGGGTACTGAGCAGAAGCCAGCCGGCGAAACGCAAAAGCCGGCAGCTTCGCCAGACAATCCGGCTGCCGCACCTGATAATCCCGACAAGGCGCCTGCCGCAACGGATGATGGCGGCAGTGGTTCGTCGAACAGCAATGTTGCCATGCCGAACGCCAAGGAAGGGGCACCGATCCCCCAGGTAGAGTACGACGTCAGCAAACTGCCATTCCCCGTGCAAAAAATGCGCGAGCTTATTCTGACAGCCGCAAAGTCTGGATCGATCGAGGCGCTTCGACCGCTCATCGGTTCCGGCGATGATGTTACAATGCTGTCGCTTACGGACATCGAAGGCGATCCTCTGGCGTACCTGAAAAGCCTCGCCGGCGATTCTGATGGCCAGGAGATTCTCGCCATCCTCGTTGATGTGCTCGAGTCAGGCTATGTGCATCTCGATGCAGGCACGCCAGACGAGCTCTATGTCTGGCCTTATTTCTTCGCCTATCCGCTCGACAAACTCGACGCGAAGCAAAAGGTCGAGCTCTTCCAGATTGTCACCGCTGGCGATTATGACGAGATGAAGCAGTTCGGAACGTATGTGTTCTATCGTCTCGGCATCACTCCAAAAGGCCGCTGGCGGTTTTTCGTGACGGGCGACTGAGACGTCCTCCGGGGCGCCTTCACGATAGCTCAGTTTTCCAGTCGGTTCTTGGCTCTTTTCGAGGTTAGCGTTTCAGCATGTCCAGGTTACGCGTTGCAATTCTGTTTGGTGGCAAGTCAGCCGAACATGATGTTTCTGTCATGTCGGCCCGCAACGTAGCTCAGGCAATCGATCAAGAACGCTATGACGTCGTGCTGATCGGAATCACGCGCCAAGGTCAGTGGCTGCTCGTTGAGAGTGAATTTCCACATTCGGTTCCCGAGGACGGTGCGCAGATCAATTTTCTGCCCGGCGGCAAAGGCCGGGCGCTGGTTATTCCGCAATCCGGCCCCGCATACGAAATTGCACCTGTTGATGTGCTGATTCCCGTATTGCATGGCCCCTTTGGTGAAGACGGCTCTGTTCAAGGTTTGGCGGAAGTAGCTGGCGTACCCTATGTGGGATGTGGCATTTTCGGTTCAGCGGCGGCCATGGACAAGCACCAGGCCAAATGCTTGCTGGCTCAAGCCGGGTTGCCAGTGGTCCGCGGCGTGATGGTCAGCCGACAAGATTCGCCGGACATCGAAGCAATTTCACGGGATCTGGGCTGGCCTGTCTTTGTCAAACCTGTGAGACAGGGCTCCTCCGTCGGCGTCAGCAAGGCCAGGACGATCGAAGAACTCCGATTGGCCATCGATAGCGCCCTGCAATACGATAGCCGCATATTGATTGAGGAGTTCGTTGAGGCACGCGAGATTGAATTTGGCGTGCTTGAGCACGAGGACGGCACATTGCATGTCTCCGTTGCGGGCGAAATCGCCCCGGCTGCGTCTCATGGTTTCTACTCTTACGAGGCGAAATATGTCGACGCGGACGGTGCGGCGCTGTTTGTGCCCGCCCCTATCGAGCACGACATCACGATCGCGCTGCAGGACATGGCGAAGAGAGGATTCGTGGCGCTCGGTTGCGAGGGCATGGCGCGCATCGATTTCTTCCTGCGTGCCGATGGGCGGGCGTTTATAAATGAAATCAATACGATACCAGGATTTACCAATATCAGCATGTATCCAAAGGTATTCGCCGCGAGCGGTATAACCTATCCGGAACTGATCGACCGGCTGATCCGCCACGCCCTGAGACGCGCTGCCTGAAATTTTCTTTGAAAGATTTCGTTTTGATGTCACGTTCGGTAACGCTGTCTCGTCTTGTGTTCAGGCAACTGAATGCCAGACACGGAGAAACATCATGAAAGCGAGACTGAACCCCTACAACCACGAAGCCCTGAAGCCTATGCTCAAGATGGAGGAGAGCGTGGTGAATAGCGGGCTGGAAATGAGCCTGATCGAACTCGTCAAGATGCGGGCCTCACAGATCAATGGCTGCGCCTTCTGCCTCGACATGCATTCGAAAGATGCGCGCAGTAAGGGCGAGACCGAACAGCGCCTCTATTTGCTCAACGCGTGGCGGGAATCGCCGCTCTATAGCGATCGTGAACGTGCTGCCCTGGCCTGGACAGAGGCGTTGACGCTGGTCGCCAAGACCCATGCGCCGGACAGTGACTACGACACGCTGAAGGAACATTTCACCGAAGAGGAGATCGTCAAGCTTTCCATGCTGATCGTCACCATCAACGGGTGGAACCGTCTGGCCATCGGTTTCCGCTCGATCCACCCGGTAGCCAAAGACCGTGCCGCAGCCTGATAACGCGGCCGAGACGTTCAACCGCCTCAGACCGCGACTGATCCGCATTGCTTATCGCATGCTCGGATCGGTCGCGGAGGCGGAGGATATCGTTCAGGAAGGTTTCCTTCGCTGGCATCAGGCCGACCGGTCAGAGGTGCGCAGCCAAGAGGCCTTTCTGGTGCGCACCATTACGCGGCTGTGCCTTGACCATTTGAAATCCGCACGCGTTCGAAGGGAAACCTATGTGGGAAACTGGCTGCCAGAACCTATATTCGACCCGAGCGAAGAGGAGTCAGACAGCGACATCACCCTGACGCTGATGATGGCCCTGGAGCGGCTTTCGCCATTGGAACGCGCGGCATTCCTGCTGCACGACGTGTTCGGGCAGGACTTCAATCAGATTTCCGAAGCAATTGGCCGCGATCCGGCGACTTGCCGCCAGCTTGCGAGCCGGGCACGCAATCATGTTCAGCAAGCCAAGCCACGTTTTCCGGTGTCCGACGAGCAGGGGCAGAATATAGCAAGGGCTTTCTTCAATGCCTCACGCAGTGGCGACATGCAGGCGCTGCAATCGCTCCTGGCGGATGATGTGGTGATGTATGCCGATGGTGGTGGAATTCGTCCTTCCACGATCAACCCGATCTATACGATTGCCAAGGTTTCCCGCTTCTTCGATGGCATTGCCCGCCACGTGCAATACCGGTTCCCGCCGCTTTTGCATGAGGGGATGATCGATGGACTGCCCGGTTTTGTAACTACCGAGTTCGATGGGATTCCGCAGACAACTGCTCTCGAAATCGAGAACGGCAAGATCAAGACGATTTATATCGTGCGCAATCCGGAAAAACTAGGCCATCTGGCATTTGCGAAATCATCGCCTCAAGGTACAGCTTGACGGAAGATCCACGCAACGGACGGTGCCATGACCACCAAGCTGACCATGTATCAGGTCGATGCCTTCACGACAGAGCTGTTCAGTGGCAACCCGGCCGCTGTCCTCGTTCTGGATGACTGGCTTCCCGACACGACGATGCAAGCGATTGCAGCCGAGAACAATCTGGCCGAGACGGCCTTTGTAAAGCGTAACGCAAGCGGCTGGGATTTGCGCTGGTTCGCGCCGCTGCATGAGGTCGATTTCTGCGGTCATGCAACACTCGCCACGTCGCATGCGCTCGCGCACGAGCTGGGCATGGAGGGCGAACTCGCCTTCGAAACGCGTGTTGGAACATTGCGCGTCAACCGCAAGAACTCAGCCTATCAGCTTGATTTTCCGAGCTTTCCTCCAGAGCCGATCAACGATGTTTCGCCACTATTGAGGCAAATCGCCGGCGAGAACGCAGTTGCGTTCAAGAATTTCGAAAATCTGTTCGTCGAATTGGAAGATGAACAGGCTGTGCGCGGTTTCATTCCGGACCTACCGAGGATCACGGCACTTGGTCCCTTTGGTCTTGTCGTCACGGCGAAGGGAAACGAACATGATTTCGTCTCCCGCTATTTCGCGCCCTATGCAGGTATTCCGGAGGATCCGGTGACAGGGTCGATCCATGCAACGCTGACGCCCTACTGGGCCGCGAAGCTCGGCAAGACGGAGCTGTCAGCCTTCCAGTGTTCAAAGCGCGGGGGGCATCTGCTCTGTGAGCTTGCCGGCGACCGAGTGCTCATCACTGGTTCAGCCGTCACCTTCATGAAAGCGGAAATCTATCTGCCCTGAAAAAGAGCCTCGCCAAACAGCACAGGTTCGCCTTGTGAAGGCGTGACGATCGCACCTTCCCACATCACTTTGTGACCCCGAACGATCGTCCCAACCGGCCACCCGGTGACGGTCTTGCCATCATAGGGCGTCCAGCCAGCCTTCGAGCCGACCTGCGCATTGGTGATGGTTTCCCGTCGCTTCATGTCGACAATCGTCAAGTCGGCATCATAGCCAACCGCGATGCGGCCCTTGCGAGCCATGCCGAACAGGCGGTTCGGGCCATGCGAGCTTAGATCAACGAAGCGTTCGATCGACATGCGCCCTGCATTCACATGGTCGAGCATGATCGGCACCAGTGTCTGCACGCCGGTCATTCCGGAGGGTGAAGCCGGATAGGGTTTTGATTTTTCTTCCAGCGTATGCGGCGCGTGATCAGAGCCGAGCACATCAACAATCCCCTGCACGATGCCCTTCCAGACACCGTCGCGATGGCGCGCATCGCGCACCGGCGGGTTCATCTGCAGCAGTGTCCCAAGCGTCGCATACTGGCTGGCATCGAGCGTCAGATGATGCGGCGTCGCCTCGCAGCTTGCCACATCCTTGTGATCCTTCAGGAAGTCTATCTCCTCGGCCGTCGAGATATGCAGGACATGGATCCGGGCCCGCGCCTCCCGCGCGATCCGTACCAGACGTTCGGTACATTTGAGCGCCGCGATCTCGTCGCGCCACACGGGGTGGGATGATGGATCACCGGGAATGCGCAGACCTTCGCGCTCGCGCAGGCGGAATTCGTCTTCCGAGTGGAAGGCGGCACGGCGGCGGGTGTTTTTCAGAATCGAGCGCACGCCCTCATCGTCCTCGACGAGAAGATCGCCGGTTGACGAGCCCATGAACACCTTGATGCCGGCGGCGCCGGGCAGCCGCTCAAGCTCGGCGACGTCATTTGCATTGTCACGCGTACCGCCGACCCAGAAGGCAAAATCGCAGTGCATACGATGGTGGCCGCGCTGCACCTTGTCCGCAAGGGTTTCGGCGGAAGTGGTCAAGGGCTTGGTGTTGGGCATTTCAAAGACAGCCGTCACGCCGCCGAGAACAGCGGAGCGCGAGCCGCTCTCGAGATCTTCCTTGTGTTCAAGCCCCGGTTCGCGGAAATGCACCTGACTGTCCACCACACCCGGCAGGATGTGCAAGCCAGTGGCATCGATGATCTCACCCGCCGAAGCACCGCCGAGATTGCCAATGGCGGCTATGCGGCCATTCGTGATGCCGATATCGCGCAGGCCAACACCATCCTGGTTGACGACAATACCGCTTCGAAAGATCGTGTCGAAAGTTTGAGCCATCTGCTTTCCATTCCAGCCTTGCGAACCTGTTCCTTGCGGATTACGTAACAGGAACGCGAAAGGCAAGGGTGATGCAATGCCATCGGCAAGTTTAAACGGACGAGCGCTCCTCAATGTGACCGGCGAGGATGCCGAAAGCTTCCTCCAGAACCTGATCACGACCGATCTCGACACCCTTGAACGCGGCGATCTGAGACCGGGCACTTTGCTCAGTCCGCAAGGCAAGATCCTGTTCGAATTCCTTATCTCGCGCAATGGCGATGGCTTTCGTCTCGATACGCTGCAAACTTCCGCGGATGATCTCCTGAAGCGTCTCACGCTCTACAAGTTGCGCGCGAAAGTACAAATTGCTGTGGATTCAGAATCGCTTGTCCGGGTTTCCTGGAAAAGTGAGTCCAGCACTTCAGACGTTGATTCAACCGCCCGTGATCGACGCTTTCCCGATGTGCTGAACGTTCGGCGGCACTATGGTGGCAAGCAGCCACCTGGTGGAGACGAATCCACCTGGACAGTCCTGCGCATAGCCCATGGCGTTGCGGAAGCACCTTATGATTATGCGCTTGGCGACGCCTTCCCGCATGACGTTAATCTGGACCAGACTGGCGGCGTGTCGTTCAAGAAGGGCTGTTTCGTCGGTCAGGAAGTCGTCTCGCGCATGCAGCATCGGGGCACGGCGCGGAAGCGTATCCTTGTTGCGAGCGGCACGTCGGATTTGCCCGCAACCGGCGCAGCGATTACGGCGAACGGCCGCGAGATCGGTACGCTCGGCAGCGTCGCTGGGAAAGCCGGGCTGGCGCTTGTCCGCATCGATCGGGTGAAAGACGCGATGGACGGCGACACGCCTATTCTGGCAGGAGAGATTGCCATCCACCTTGCCATTCCGCCCGAACACCGGTTTACATTCCCCGAGGCGACGCAAGAAGCCTGAGCGGGGATCGTTAATGCCGGCAAAGCCGCAAACCATTTTACTAAAGAAAACTGAACTGCGAGCGTGGCAGCGTATGTTGTCCGGGCGCAGGCTGGATTTGCTCGACCCTTCGCCGCTGGATATCGAAATCGAAGACATCGCCCAGGGCTTGGCCCGCGTCGCTCGCTGGAATGGCCAAACCGTTGGCGAACATGCTTTTTCGGTGGCACAACATTCACTGCTGGTCGAAGAAATCTTTGGCAAGATCGTCCCGGATGCGACCACAGAGCAGCGGCTTATTGCTCTCCTCCATGATGCCCCGGAATATGTGATCGGCGACATGATTTCGCCGTTCAAAGCCGTTGTCGGCGGTGATTACAAAAGCGTGGAACTGCGTCTGCAGCATGCCATTCATCTACGATTTTCGCTCTCGCCAGTGGTAAAACAAGATCTGCGCACCCTGATCAAGCGGGCTGACGCGATTGCGGCCTACTTCGAGGCGACGTGCCTTGCCGGATTTGCCGAGAAAGAAGCGGTACAATTTTTTGGCCGCCCGCGCGGTATTGACCCGCAAGGTCTCGACTTGACCGTCATGGCAACCCAGAATGTGCAAAATGCTTTTCTGCAGCGCTTTGCATTTCTTGATAATCAACGGATGCAGAATCGAGGATAAGATCATGCCGCATATCGTTGTTTCGCCACTTTCCCGCCTTGCGGAGTCTGCAACGCGTTTCGGCGCCCGCGATATGATAACGCTGATCAATAGCGGCACACCGGTGCCGCGCCCGGCCGAGATTGCCGAAGAGCGTCACCTCTTTCTCGGTTTCAATGACATCATCGAGCCAACCGAGGGCATGATCCATCCGATCGCTGATCATGTCAGTCATTTGATCGAATTCGGCCAGCGCTGGGATCGCAAGGCACCCCTTCTCATCCACTGCTATGCCGGTATTTCGCGTTCCACAGCCGGTGCCTACATTGCGGCGCTGGCGCTCAATCCGGAGCTTGATGAGGGCAAGCTGGCCCAGACGCTGCGTCGAAATGCGCCCTCCGCAACACCCAACAGCCGGCTGGTAGCGCTTGCCGACGACATGCTTGGCCGTCAGGGTCGCATGGTCGATGCAATCAAGGCAATCGGGCGCGGCGAAGAAGCCTTCGAAGGCACGCCCTTCGTTCTACCGCTCGTGGTGTAATCATGACCGGCGCACCCAATGCGGTTGAAATCAACCTGAGCGCCGCCATCGTTGCCGTGACGAACAATGACCCGCTGATCCTGACCACGCCTTCCGGCGACGATGCGGAGCGCGACGAACTGCCGTTCGGCCCGTTCAATCCCCTGCAGCATCGAACCTTCGAGACCGGGCTGCGGGAGTGGGTGGCGGAACAGACGCCCTTGCGCCTCGGCTACGTCGAACAGCTTTATACGTTCGGCGATCGCGGCCGCCACAAGACGGCGGAAGATCGAGACCTGCATATAGTCTCAGTGGGCTATCTCGCGCTTACGCGCATAACCGAAGACAACAAAGAAGCCCTGCGCAAATCCGGCGCACGCTGGCGCAGCTGGTATTCGTTCCTGCCCTGGGAAGACTGGCGTGGCGGCAAGCCTGCGATAATCGACGAGACGATCCGGCCGGCATTGCTTGCCTGGGCGGAAAGGAGCGGCGTGCCGGCGCGGCAAAGCCGGTTTCGGCTCGCTTTTGGCCATGACGGCATTGTCTGGGACGAAGAGCGCGTCCTTGAACGCTATGAGCTGCTGTATGAGGCAGGGTTGATTGAAGAGGCGGCGCGCGACGGGCGTGCTGAACGCACCGATCTTGCGCGCGTCTTGGGCCTGCCGATGAGTTTCGACCATAGGCGCATACTTGCCACGGCCATTTCGCGGCTGCGCGCCAAACTCAAATACCGGCCCGTTGTCTTCGAACTGATGCCGCCGACGTTTACGCTGACAGCGCTGCAGGAGACGGTGGAGGCGATTTCCGGCCGACACCTGCACAAGCAGAATTTCCGTCGGCTGGTCGAGACGACGGAGTTGGTTGAACCCACGGGCGCTGAACAGACGCAGGCCCGCGGGCGGCCTGCGGCGCTTTATCGTTTCCGTCACAATGTGCTGGAGGAGCGCAGCGTGGCAGGGCTTAGGGTGGGCGGCAGAGGATAGGGAGACAGAAATGGACGACAAACCGACATCACTCAATGCAGATGGCATTTCTGAACCATTCGCGTCGGACACCGTGCCGTGGGAAGAATGGTCACAAGGCAGCCGCTACGGCACACGCTTCCGCTATCTGTCCGGCTTCGGCGGCGCTAATCATGTCGGTGTCGCCTTGGAAGAGCTATCGCCCGGCATGGAGTCGAGCCTCAATCACTATCATATGCTTGAGGAGGAACAGGCTTATATCCTGGAGGGTGAAATGACACTGCGCCTCGGCGACAAGACCTTTGCGATGAAGGCCGGTGATCACGTCGTCTTTCCCGCCGGGCAGAAGGTAGGCCATTCCTTCTACAATCACAGCGATGCGCCTTGC
Organism: Phyllobacterium sp.; assembly: GCF_037994405.1. Lineage (GTDB taxonomy): Bacteria > Pseudomonadota > Alphaproteobacteria > Rhizobiales > Rhizobiaceae > Phyllobacterium. The sequence continues at coordinate 26,951 of NZ_JBBNAN010000240.1, read as the reverse complement.
CGCTTTATCATCATCGGCGAAAAGAACCCCAATGACGTGATTTTCTATCCCGAAACCGGTCGCGTCGGCGTTCGGTTGATGGGCGAAGGCTATGACCGATCAGCCACGATGGAATACTGGCAAGGCGCGGATACAGAGCGGAAAGATCGAAATAGCGCATAAACCGCTACTATGACATCATTGGCGAGAGTAAGCCGGTCTTGCCGGATGTCGCTGCACGCCTCGGCAGGGCCTTTGGCAATGGCGCGGAGATTTGGCTGCGAATGCAGGCCGCCCACGATGCCTGGCACGCGGAGCGCGAGGTTGACGTGAGCAATATCCCCACGATCCGGGCGGCATAGTTCTTATTTCAGCAGATAAACGTTTTCGTCACCGGGGAACGTGCGTGAGCGCACGTCTGTCGCATAAGACTTGACCGCTTCGTCGATGGCGGTGCCGATAGCGCCGTAGACCTTGACGAATTTGGGCGGCTTCGGGTTATAGCCGAGCATGTCTTCAAGCACGAGGATCTGGCCGTCGCATTCTCTCGACCCGCCAATTCCTATGGTCGGAATAGCGCACTCGCGGGAGATCTCCGCCGCAAGCGGCTCGACAATCCCCTCAAGCACCACCGAAAAAGCGCCTGCAGCACTTACTGCCTGCGCATCGGCCTTGATAAGGGGCCATAGCGCTGTGTCACGCCCTTGCGTCTTGAAACCACCGAGCGTGTTGATCGATTGCGGCGTCAGCCCGATATGCGCCATGACCGGTATGCCACGTTCGGTGAGGAAGCGAATGGTATCGGCCATCCGGACGCCGCCTTCGAGCTTGACCGCGCCGCAGCCGGTTTCCTGCATGACGCGTGCAGCATTGCGAAATGCCATTGCCGGGCTTTCCTCATAGGAACCAAAGGGCATATCGACCACAACCATCGCCCGCTTTGAGCCCCGGACGACAGCACGGCCGTGAGCGATCATCAGGTCAAGCGAGACGTCAAGTGTTGAGTCCATGGCATAGAGGACCATACCGAGACTGTCGCCGACGAGGAGTATATCGGCATGGTTGTCGACGATCCGGGCGGTATTGGCATGGTATGAGGTCAACGCGACGATCGGCTCTACGCCCTTGCGCCCCCGGATTTCCGGTGCAGTGACCCGGCGAATAGTGACTTCCTGGCTCATGTTTCTCCCCTCCCTCGCCCTTGTTCAGCCGATGACGCGCTGATCGATCAGCCGCACCTTGCCAAAGCGAACCGTCAAAAGGATGACGACAGGCTGCTTAAATTTACCCGAGACTGGATCAAGTGTCTGCGCATCGCGAATATCAACGGATTCGATCTCGCCGCGCTTTTCGGTTTCGAGAACTGCACGCACCGCGTTGCGAATGGCCGGGACGGAGCGTTGACCTTCCGCAACCATTTCCTCTACCTGAGCCAGTGATTTCGCCAGAATGACGGCAGCCTTGCGGTCGGCGGGCGTCAGCATGGCATTGCGCGATGAACAGGCAACGCCGTCGTCCTCACGCACGGTTTCCACGCCGGTAATTTTAATTGGCATATCGAGATCAGCCACCATGCGGCGGATAATCGTCAGTTGCTGATAGTCCTTCTCGCCGAAAAACGCATGATCCGGTTGAACGATATTGAACAGTTTTGTGACGACGGTTGTTACCCCGCGGAAATGTCCGGGACGGATCTTGCCGATCAGGATGCGCGACAGAACTGGATTATCGACGATCGTATTGGCACCAGGCCGGTAGATTTCGGCGACTTCCGGCGTAAATACGTAGTCGACGCCTTCAGCCTTGAGCTTTGCGAGATCGCCTGCCATGTCCCGCGGGTAAGTGGAAAGGTCTTCGTTCGGCCCGAACTGCGTCGGGTTGACGAAGATCGAAACCACGGTGATATCGCTGGCAGCTTTCGACTGGCGGACCAGCGTCATGTGGCCGATATGCAGATAGCCCATGGTTGGGACGAGACCGATGGATTTGCCTTTAAGCCGTTCGGATTTGAGAGCAGCACGCAGTTCAGCAATCGTAGCGATGACTTTCATGTCAGTTCAATATCCAGTCCGATATCCAGCGGTGGTGCTGCCATAGTGATTTTTGATGTCGAAATATAGTCGACGCCGGTTTCTGCAATTGCTTTGATAGTGTCGAAAGCGATTGCGCCGGACGCTTCCAGCCTGGCGCGGCCAGCGTTTATTTTAACCGCCTTTTCAAGGAGTTCCGGCCCCATATTATCAAGAAGAATCAGATCCGCCTTGACTGACAGTGCTTCCTCGAACTGCTCAAGACCGTCCACTTCGACTTCGATCTTGACCAGATGGCCCGCATAGGCGCGGGCAGCGAGTATAGCCTTTGCCACGCCGCCCGCGACGGCAATGTGGTTGTCCTTGATCAAGATCGCATCGTCGAGGCCGAAACGATGATTGGCGCCACCACCGCATTTCACCGCATATTTGGCGAAGGCTCGCATGCCGGGAATGGTTTTGCGGGTATCGCAAACCCTGGCATTCGTGTGGGCAATCAGGTCAGCGAATTTCGCCGTATAGCTGGCGATACCGCTCAAATGCATCAGGTAGTTAAGCGCAACCCGCTCGGCCGACAGGATGGCGCGCGCATTGCCCTCGATCCGCGCGACTTTGTCGCCGCGATTGACCCGCGCGCCGTCTTTCACAAAAGCCGTGAATTTCAGAGACGGCTCGATCAGCGCAAAAGCGGTCCGCGCAAAGCCCATGCCGCAGATCGTCCCGGCTTCGCGGCTGGAGAGCACCGCCGCAGCGGTGACTTCTTCCGGCAAGGTCGAACTTGTTGTGATATCCCCTGCCCGGCCCAGGTCTTCGAGCAAGGCGGCGCGCACAGCATCTTCGATCAACAGTTGCGGCAAGGATGGCGAAAAAGCCTTTTGCGCTTCGTCTGGTTTACCCGCCATCAGGCCAGCTCCATCATCTCGTCCACTGTGGTTTCGGCGTCAGCCAGGGTCAAGAATGTCCGGTGCTGCCATTCGGGTCGTTTTTTGGGGAAGTCAGTGCGAAAATGCCCGCCGCGGCTTTCCTCACGGCGTAAAGCGCAAATTGCAACGAGCTTTGCGGTCGCCAGCACATTGCGGAATGCTGCGTCGCGATTAGCCTTTTCCAGTTGGAGAATGGTCTTCAGCCCCTCCAGCATACCCTTGCGCTCGCGGATAACGCCAAAACTCGCGCTCATCGTCTTGCGCAATGTGGTCATCGCAGCCGTGTCGGCTTCGGCCTGCAGGTCGTCCCTGTCCACCGAACCCTTTGACCAGTCGCCGGTATATTTGCCGTCACCCCTGCCGATCCTGGCCGCGATGCGCGCCGAAAACACCACCGCTTCGAGAAGCGAATTCGACGCCAGGCGATTCGCGCCATGCGCACCTGTTGATGTGCATTCGCCGCAAGCCCAAAGGCCATCGATAGAAGTGCGCCCATCCTGATCGGTCAGAATGCCGCCCATGAAATAGTGCGCCGCCGGAACAACGGGAATGGGTTCGACGACCGGGTCGATGCCGGCGTTGCGGCAATATTTGTAGACTGTCGGGAATTCTTCGGCAAACGTCGCTCCAACGGCCTTCGTGCAATCGAGCCAGGCGCCGCGTCCGCTCATGACTTCGGCATAGATGCCGCGTGCCACGACATCGCGCGGAGCAAGCTCCGCATCGGAATCGATCTTCAACATGAAGCGCTCACCGGCACGATTGATCAGCGTTGCGCCATGCCCCCGCAGGGCCTCGGTCGCCAGCGGTGCTGGATCCTTGTCGACATTCAGTGCCGTTGGATGAAACTGCACGAATTCCATGTCAGCCATCCTGGCACCGGCGCGAGCCGCCATGCCGATGCCCTCGCCGCGCGCCTCAGAAGGGTTGGTTGTCACCGCATAGAGATGGCCAATGCCACCTGTCGCGATCACAACCGTCCGCGCGGAGAGCGTTACTCTGCTGCCGCGGCCCGCTTCCGTCCGTGCAATGACGCCGGTTACAGCGCCCTTCTCCGTGGTGATGTCTTCGACCACGTAGCCTTCCATCACCCGAATGGACGGGGTGTCATCAACCGTCTTTACAAGAGCCTGCATGATGGCGCGTCCCGCCATATCGCCACGGACGCGAACGATCCGGCTCTCAGAATGGGCGGCTTCGCGCGAGACCTGGAGCCTGCCTTCAAGATCGCGATCGAATGGAACCCCGTACTCAAGCAGATCGTGGACGCGCGCGGCCGCTTCGCTCGCCATAAGACGGGCAATGCCCTCATCAACGATACCGTCACCGGCAGCTACAGTGTCGGCCACGTGCTTTTCCATCGTATCGCCTTCCGAGACGGCAGCCGCGATACCCGCCTGTGCCCAGGCGGAAGAGGCACCTCGACCGATCGGTGCCGCTGCGAGGACCGTGACCGGCCGCGGCGCCAGCTTCAGCGCACAGAAGAGTCCGGCAAGGCCGCCGCCGATAATGATGACGGGATCGGATTGAATGGACATGAGCGTCGCCTCCGGCGTCAGTTCTTTAGATTGACCATGCGCTCAACCGCAAGCCGCGCACGTTCGGCGACGAGCGGATCCACATGGATTTCCTCCCTCATATAGACGAGGCTTTCGAGAATGTTCGGCAGTGTGATGCGCTTCATGTGCGGGCAGAGATTGCACGGCTTGATGAATTTGACGTCGGGTACTTCCGACTCGATGTTGGAGGCCATCGAGCATTCGGTGACCAGAAGCACCTTGGCGGGGCGATTATCTCTTACATAATTGATCATGCCGCTTGTCGAGCCGGTGAAGTCCGCGACAGCAACCACTTCCGGCGGGCATTCGGGGTGGGCAATGATCTGGATGTCCGGATCTGCAGCCTTGTAGGCGAGCAATTCGTCCGCGGTGAAACGCTCGTGCACTTCGCAATGGCCCTTCCATGTCAGCACCTTCACCTTGGTTTGGGCAGCTACGTTCTGGGCGAGAAATTCGTCGGGTAGGCACAATACGCGATCGACACCGAAGCTTTCGACGACCTGAACCGCATTGGCAGAGGTGCAACAAATATCGCTTTCAGCCTTCACTTCCGCGGACGTGTTGACATAGGTGACGATCGGCACGCCTGGGTAGGTCTCGCGCAATAGGCGCACATCGGCGCCGGTGATCGACTCGGCCAGCGAACAGCCGGCTTTCATATCCGGGATCAGCACGGTCTTGTGCGGATTAAGCAGCTTCGAGGTCTCCGCCATGAAGTGCACACCGCATTGAACGATGATGTCAGCGTCGACCTTCGTCGCTTCCTTGGCGAGTTGCAGAGAATCGCCGACGATATCCGCCACGCAGTGAAAGATCTCCGGTGTCTGGTAATTATGCGCGAGGATGACCGCATTGCGCTGCTTCTTCAGGCGATTGATCGCCGCCACATAGGGCGCATAGACTGGCCACTCGATGCGAGGGATATGGTGGGCAACGCGCTCGTAAAGATGCTCGGTCTCCGCGGCAACTTCCGGTGTGTAAGAGAGATCAGGCATCTCAAGAATACCATAGCGATCCGCTGCGGTTTGCCGCTCGTTGCGGTCGCTGGTCATGCGGGCAGTGCTGCTCATATCCACTTCCTCCTGGACACTCTTCACTGATCAACTCTGGCCGGCTCCCGGCCTGTGCAGTCGGTAGATCACATTTATACTCAATATGAGCATATTTATGATCAAAAGAAAAACGGCTAGGCCGTCAGCTGCTACATAAGGGATTATTTCGCTGGCTTCAAGAGGCTGATCTCATTGCACCACTGCCCAGAAGGGTGCGCCCTTTCGCGTCCCTGCCGCAAGCCGTCCCCCTATCTATGCCGTCTGAAATAGGTGTCGTCGTTGTAGTAACGGTCTTGCTGGTCGCGTTTCCACGGGCTGTCGCCGCCGACGCGAGGTGTGCAATCGGTGAAAACTTTGGCGTTGAAATCACTTGGCCGGTCGCAAAAGACCAGGGGGCTGACGCTTCCTGAATTGGTGCAACCTATAAGAACAAGGGTACCGAGCGCCAGAACCGGCAGAATTAGTCGCATATTTTCAATCCTTTATTCACCACTGCACAAACACGCCTACGCTTGTACCCATCAAACTCATTTAAGAATCAATCAACTCAATTCAATTGATTGGGATGGTAAATGCGCTAATCCTGCGTTTCTCAGAAATAAGGAAAGCGCCATGTCGCAGAACCAAGCAACAGCCGTCAAGCAAACTGGGGTACCGTGGCTGATTATTATCGCCGGGTGCCTTATTGCGCTCATGACGTTCGGTCCCCGCTCCGCCATGGGCTTCTTCCAGTTACCGTTGCTCGCCGAGAAAGGCTGGGATCGCACCACGTTCGGCATGGCCATGGCGCTGCAGAACCTCTTCTGGGGTGCAGGACAGCCCTTCTTCGGTGCGATTGCCGACAAATATGGCACATGGCGTGTGCTGTTTATGTCAGCGATTTTGTATTGCGGTGGTCTCGTGATGATGGCGTGGGCAACATCGCCAGGCTTGCTCTATCTGGGTGGCGGCGTGCTCGTAGGACTTGGCGTTGCGTCGGGTTCCTTTGGCATCATTCTGTCGGCCTTTGCCCGGAACGTTTCCGCCGCCAATCGCACTTTCGTCTTCGGTATCGGCACAGCGGCTGGCTCAGCCGGCATGTTCGTTTTTGCGCCGATCAGCCAGGGACTGATCGATCGGTTCGGCTGGTCTGACGGTCTGGTCTATCTCGGGCTTGCCATGCTGATCATTCCAATTCTCGCGATTCCGCTCCGAGGCAATTCTTCCAGCGGCAAAGTCAGTGAAGCGCATTACAAGCAATCTATTGGTGAAGCTCTGCGCGAAGCCTTTGGACATAAGAGCTATCTCCTGTTGACCACCGGCTTCTTTGTTTGCGGCTTTCAGGTGGCCTTCATCACAGCGCATTTTCCGGCCTATATCGGTGATATCGGTATCGATGCGACCTATGCGGTGCTAGCGCTCGCGCTGATTGGTTTTTTCAATATCATCGGCTCGCTGGCGTCAGGCGTCATCAGTCAGCGCTATTCCAAATCGAAATTCCTGGCTTATCTCTACCTGGGAAGGTCTATAGTGGTCACCGCCTTCCTGCTCTTGCCCCAGACCGGTACTTCGGTGATTGTTTTCTCGATCCTTATGGGCCTGATGTGGCTGTCAACAGTGCCGCCGACGAATTCACTTGTCGCCATCATGTTTGGCACGCGCCATCTCGGCATGTTGGGCGGCATCGTGTTCTTCTCGCACCAGATCGGCTCATTCCTCGGGGTATGGCTCGGCGGCTATCTCTATGATCATTTCGGCAGCTACAATCCGGTGTGGTGGCTCGGCGTGGTACTTGGCATTTTCGCAGCCATCGTTCACTGGCCGATCCAGGAAACGGCAGCGTATCGCCCTGCTCTCCAGCCTGCGGAATAGCTCCGATCAAGGCTGGAGGCGTTTGCGGATCGGCTCGAACTCCGGTGTAGTCTTGCGCTTCACCGGGTCAGGCTCATTGGCATCGATCGCTTCCCAGTATTTCCAATTCACTTTTTCGGACCCGAGCTCATAATCCATGCCGTCCCAGCTGTCTTCGCGGAAACTGTAGAAGGCCCAGTGCAGTTTGTTGCTGTCGAGTGCCGTCAGCACATCGTCGAGATAGGTCTTGCACCCGGCCAGCCGGCGCATGCAGCCAAATTCGCCGGCAACCACGCGACTAAGTGGTACACCATGCGCCGTTGCCCATTCGACAGGCTGAGCCAAATACTTCGCAACCTCCTGCGAATTCCACATCACGCTTGAACCGGCATAGGGCACCTCACCCGGATAGCCATAGGGCTTTTCCCGCTTCATATTGGGGGCACTGGTCGCTTCATAGGGTTCGTACATATGAAAGCTGTAGAGCACATTATTGTCAGCAAGTGCTGCCGGCCAGTAGCTGAACGCACCGGCCGCCGCATACCAGCCCGCATCGGCCATGATCGGCGTCACAGGATCGACCTTCCGGATTTCTGCTATGACCATATTGCAGAAAGCCAACAGATCGCGCGCTCCGCCTTTCTGCGCCTGATACCAGGCTTGCATGTCAGCGGGGCTCGCATGCTCCTGCAGCCCGCCCTTCTTTTCTGGCGCAGGTTCGTTAATCAGGTTGTAGGCGGCGATCGCAGGATGGTCCTTCAGGGCGGCGGCCAGATCATGCCAAAAACGCGCGGCGTCCTGCCATTTCCCCTTGTCCTGCCACAAGCGGTCATCGAACTTGCCATTATTGTTCTGAGCCCAGCGCATCGATGGCAACGAAAGAGGCGCGATGACGACTTTGAGCCCCGCCTTGTGGGCACGATCCAGCGTCGCGCGCAGCGTCGCAAGATCGCTTGCTGGAATGCCGTCATAATGATCTGCATCGCCAAGGAGGAAATCGCGTTTGGCTGGTTTCCATTTGTCGTAGGAAAGCCGTACCCACATCGCACCGTACTGTTGCAGGGCATCGAAATAGGCTTGATCGGGCGGCAGGCGATTGAAGCTGTTGCCGCCATGTTGTGGCTTATCCCAGAAACTGGACAGATCGGCAGCGTGTGCGCCGCAGGTCAGGCTCAGAGAAAGAACAAGTGTCGTCAAAACGCGCATCAACAATCGCCCCCTGCTTAATGAGCTTGCCAATTGCTTTAACAGTAAGGCGCTATTTGGTCGGGTCTCGGCGCGGTGCCGAGCTGCTTCGACCCTCCATTATTTGCCGCGAACAAAGCTTTCGAGCGGGAAGATTGCGCAGGTCTCCGTGCCATGGGCCAGCAGCTTGCCGGTGTTGTCTTTCAGGAAAGCCTCGGACGTTGCCAGCGTGCGGCCGCGATGGATCAGCCGGCCCTCGCAGAAAACAATGCCCATATCGGCGCTCAGCGGTCGCACCAGATTCACCTTGAACTCAGCCGTCGTATAGGCTTCACCCGGCCTGAGCGTCGTCATGATGCAGCAGGCCAAAGCCGAATCCATCAGGGTAGCAACCCAGCCGCCATGAATACCGCCTAGCGGATTGAGGTGCTCCGGTCTTGGCATTCCCTTGAAGACCACGCGATCCTGTTCGACCTCGTGCAAGGTGAAAGAGAGCGTCTTGGCCATGGGCGGCGCGGGATAGTCACCGCGCAGCATGGCCTGCAGAATATCAAGACCGCCGCGTGTTGCGAGGTCGCCAAGCGGCAGCAGACCGATGCCGCCGGGAAAATCGATCGCGGACAAATCGTCATAACTCATGGAAAAACAGACCTTTCCTGCTCGGAATGCCCCTGCCGCGGTGCATTTGTCAGTAATCTTGAAATGGCACTCAAAAAGCCGTCCCGTGCTTCCGGTGCCTTCTGTGCCCGAGGCTCCCAGACGTGGCGATTGAGGAAGAAGCTGGTCAAGCGGAACGCTGCATAGATCTCATCAAGCGACCCTGCACGCACGCTGGAACTGACCATGAAAGGTGGCATTTCCAGAAGCTTGTCAGCCCAGGGCGCACCGGCGTCGCGCGAGACTGCGCGTCCCGATTTCGGTGAAACATAGGCGAGGTTCTGATCACTGCCTGTCGCCGCGCAGCGCTTTAAATCAAGGCCGAACCCCAATTCTTCCAGCATCAGCACTTCGAATCGCAACAACAGTTCACCCGCGATCAGTGCATCTTCACAATGATCGAGAATGACGGCCAGGATTTCAAAGAGGTTTTGATGGGGATCACGCTCTGGCAAAAGCCGCAGATGTGCGGCGGCAAGTTGTAGTCCATAGAGAGCGACTGGCTGTTCTATCAGCCGCGCTGCGGCAAAGCTGACAGGTTCCACCAGCATCATGCCGAGGTGCTCGTCCATGCGCGCGCGCCAGACCACGTCGACACGGTTGCCCGGCTGGAGCAGCGGCTGCATGCGGCGGGAGCGTCCGCCACGCACGAGACCCAGATGGCGGCCGTGCTCGCGCGTCATCAATTCAAGGATGGCGCTGGTTTCCCCGTGCCGTCTCGTTCCAAGAATTATACCTTCGTCTCGCCATTCCATTGAAGGAACGTCGCGCTATCAGTGCGGGAATTCAAGGCCCATTTCGCGGTAACGTTCAGGATCATTGCCCCAATTGTCACGAACCTTGACGAAAAGGAACAGGTGAACCTTCTGCTCGAGGATTTCCATCAGTTCCTTGCGCGCAGCCTGCCCGATGGACTTGATCGCCTGGCCCTCATGGCCGAGCACAATCTTCTTCTGGCTGTCGCGCTCGACATAGATAACCTGCTGGATGCGAACTGAACCGTCCGGCTTTTCTTCCCAGCTTTCCGTCTCGATGGTCGAGGAATAGGGCAATTCATTATGCAGGCGCAGATACAGCTTTTCGCGGGTGATTTCCGCGGCAAGCATGCGCATCGGCATATCGGAAATCTGGTCTTCCGGGTAATACCACGGTCCTTCCGGCAGATTGTCGGCGAGGTATTTCAGCAGGTCCTTGCAGCCATACCCCTTCAATGCCGAAATCATGAAGGTCTTGTCGAAACTGACCTTTTCATTGGCTTTCTGCGCCAGTTCCAAAAGCTTCGGCGCTTCGATGCGGTCAACCTTGTTGAGGACGAGGATCACCTTGCGCTTCTTCTCGTGCAGGCTGTCGAGAATTGCCTCCGCCTCCTCATTGATCCCGAGTTCGGCATCGATGAGAACAAGAATAAGGTCGGCATCCTTGGCACCACCCCAGGCAGTCGTCACCATGGCGCGGTCAAGGCGGCGCTTCGGTTTGAAGATACCGGGGGTATCGACCAGCACCATCTGTGTTTGCTCGTGAATAACGATGCCGCGCACAAGGGCACGTGTGGTTTGCACCTTGTGCGTGACGATGGATACCTTGCTTCCAACCAGCTGGTTGACCAGCGTCGACTTGCCGGCATTCGGCGCGCCAATCAAAGCGATAAAGCCCGAACGGGTTGGCGCATCGGACTTGGCTTCGATCTCGGTTGTCTGGTCCTGATCGGTCATTTCGTATCTTCTTCCTGCGCCTTCTGACGGACGCCTTCGCGATAAAGCAATGCGACAGCAGCTTGCTGCTCTGCGATGCGCTTCGAACGGCCTATCCCGGTGGCCGGTTCGAAGCCTTTGACATTGACCTTTACGGTAAACTGCGGATCGTGATCCGGTCCAGTGCGGTCAACGACGGTATATTGAGGCTGCGCCCCATTCTGCTGGTGCGCCCATTCCTGCAGTTCTGTCTTCGGATCACGCTGCGCCGAATTGATTTCACGCGAGCGGGCGTTCCAGTAGCGTTCGATGAAAGGTTGCGCCGCTTCCAGCCCGCCGTCCAGATAAATCGTGGCGATCAGCGATTCGACGACATCGGCGCGCAGGCTCTTGAGGCGCTTGTCTGCCAGGCCCTTCACGTCTGAGCCAGTACGGATGAACTCGTGCAGACCGATTTCGTCAGCGACGGCTGCGCAGGTATCGGCATTGACGAGGGAGTTCAGACGCAGCGACAGTTCGCCCTCGCTCGCTGTCGGATAGGCGCGAAACAAAAGCTCGGCGATGACCAATCCAAGGACGCGGTCACCGAGAAATTCAAGGCGTTCATAGTCTGACCCTGCCGAAGGGCGTGCGCTTGCATGGGTAAGCGCACGCTCCAGACGAGCGAGGTCGCGAAAAGTGTGCTTGGTCTTTTCTTCCAGTCTGCGAACGGCCTCAGTGGACAGACTCATCGGCTCGTCAATTGCTCTTCACGGAATTGGGCGCACCGTTGACACTGTGCAACAGACGGTCGAAACGGAGTTCCGAAGGCCAGCGCCAGATTTCAAGCGGGCTTGCCTTGCCGGCAATCGAGAAGAAGATGACATTGGCGCGACCAATGAAGTTCTCGAGCGGCACATAGCCCACATCAAAGCGACTGTCGCTTGAGTTGTCGCGATTGTCACCCATCATGAAATAATGACCCGCTGGGACCACGAATTCCCGCGTGTCATCGCCGAGGCCATTCGGTGTCAAGTCGAGGGTGTCATAGGTGATGCCGTTCGGCAGCGTTTCGCGGTAGACATCGACCGGGCGGTTGACCTCCGTCACGTCGGAATTGTCGATTTGCCCGACCTTCACGCGCGGCACAGCCACATCATTGATGTAAAGCACGCCGGAGCGCATCTGAATCTTGTCGCCCGGAAGACCGATAACGCGCTTGATGAAGTCCAGCGACGTATCATTCGGCTTGCGGAATACAGCAATGTCACCGCGCTTCGGTTCACCGCCCCAGATGCGGCCGGAAAACAGATCCGGTGCAAACGGGATCGAATATTTCGAATAGCCATAGGAAAATTTGGAGACGAAGAGATAGTCGCCTTCCAGCAGCGTCGGTCGCATGGAACCCGACGGAATATTAAAGGGCTGAAACAGCAGCGTCCGGATGACAAGTGCGAGCAGCAGCGCCTGCACGATAACGCTGATTGTCTCGCCAAGACCGCCAGAATTCTTCACAACAGCTTTGTCGCTCACGTGTCTCATATCTCCAAAAACAAAATGTGACCCCTCTTAACCGCTGAAGGCTCCAGGGGCAATGCCGGTCTCCGGTGCTCAATGGCGTTTGATTGCGGCTATTCTTCGATTTTCAACGCTTCGATGATCACGAATGCTTGTGCGAGCGGAAAATCGTCGGTGATCGTCACGTGGATATGCGTCGTGTACCCGCTAGGCACGATCGCTGACAGACGCTCCGCCGCACCATTTGTCAGGTGCATGGTCGGCGCGCCGCTCGGTAGGTTGACCACACCCATGTCGCGCCAGAAAACGCCCCGTGAAAGCCCTGTGCCCAGTGCCTTGGCACAGGCCTCTTTTGCAGCGAAGCGCTTGGCGTAGGAGGCTGCGCGCTGCTTCCGGCGTTCGGATTTGGCTTGCTCGATGGGGGTATAAATCCGGTCTATGAACCGCTGACCATGTCTTTCGAGCGTTTTTTCAATACGCCTGATGTCGATCAAATCGCTACCGACGCCGATGATCATGTCGGCTCAGCGACCTTTTGAAGCCGAAACCCCGATTTGCGGCGGTTCTGAAAGCTCGCAACTGCCCAGCGGACTGGAAAATAGACTAGAAGTGCGGCGGCCAGACCAAGCGGTACAGCACCGATCAGCATTGGCTTGATCAGTGGTTCCCACAAAACGGCAAAATCCAGGTGGCGCAGCATCGAACCAAGATGGTGCGGCAGAGGATCTCCGCTGAGACTGCCGGTCATGACAAATCGCCCTGCCTCCAGCGTTGCGGCCCAGATAAAAGGCAGAATCAGCGGGTTTCCAAGCGTCGTCCCGATGACGGCAGCGGCGATATTTCCGCCAATGACCCACGCGACCGCCAGGGCAACGGCAATATGAATGCCGAGGATTGGAATGAATGCAGCAAAGATCCCGCAAGCAAAGCCAGCCGCGATCGCGTGCGGCGTCGCTCTTAACCGCAGAACGCGCTTGCCAAAATAACGCAAGGACCGGCCAATAGAGCGACGCGGCCAAAGCGCAACGCGCAACCGCTCACGAATGCCTGGTACGCTACGCCTTTTGAAAAGCATCTCTGTTCACGTTCCTCTATATCCAAACACCCCTCATACAGGATGTATGTGTCAAACCGGCCTCGGTATTCTCTACTGGATCAAATATTGCGACTACCGGGCTTAACGGGCGGAATTGCGGCAAGTTCCGGCGGAAGACTATCAGCAGGATAGGCCGGCACTTCGTATTCCGCCAGAGCAATCAATGGCACTCCGACATCAGTTTTTCCCGCCGACCGGTCGATGATGCATGCGGCCGCCAGCACATTGGCTCCCAATTCCTGCAAGCAGGTAACCGTTTCGCGTATCGAAAGCCCTGTCGTTACAATATCCTCCACGATGACAACGCGCGCGCCTTTGGCAATTTCAAACCGGCGGAGCTTGAATAGGCCATTTTCGCGCTCCACCCAGATCGCTGGAACGCCCAGGTGCCGCGATGTCTCGTAGGCGGGAATGATACCACCAATGGCAGGGCCCACCACATAGTCAATTTGGCCAAGTCCGGCAGCCCTGATCTTGTCGGCCAACCCCCGGCAGACGCGTTCCGTCTTGTCGGCATGCATGAAAACACGCGCCTTCTGCAGGAATATTGGGCTGCGCAAACCAGATGTCAGGATAAAATGTCCTTCAAGCACTGCACCCGCTTCGCGAAATACATCCAGAACTTCATTCGTGTTCATTTTCGCCCTCTACCCGTTGACGCGCTGCGCATCGCTAACGCATTTGCTCTCTTTAAGTTTCGATAATATCCGGTTGAGATGTTTGAGATTCCACACTTCGAGGTCGACAATCATTTGTGTGAAATCCGGTGCTGTGCGGACCATCGAAAGATTGTGAATATTGGTCTCATTCTCGGCAATGACCTGCGCAATTTCCGCCAGGGATCCCGGCGCATTGATCGCAGAAATGCTTATGCGAGCGGGGAAGCGATCGCGTCGGCCTTCGTCGATATCCCAGCGCACATCGATCCAGCGCTCGGGTTGATCGTCATAGGCCATCAGCGCCGATGACTGGATGGGATAGATCGTCATTCCAGAACCAGGTTGCAGAATGCCAACGATACGGTCGCCAGGCACCGCGCCTTCCGGCGAGAAATGCACAGGCATGTCAGGACTTGCGCCACGGATCGGCAATGCATTCGGTCCACCGGGCTCGAAACCGACGCCTTCTGGGCCTTCGGGCATCTTGAAGATCATGCCGGATGTGTTGCGGAAATTCACCCAGCCCTCCTCACGCTCGCTGGCGCTCGGCTTTGGCTTGGCATCCTGATACTCGGGGTAAACGGCTTTCATCACATCGGATGACGGCAATTCACCACGGCCAACTGCCGCCAGAACGTCGTCAAGCTCTTTGCGCGCCAGCCGTGGCAAGCCCTTTTTCAGTTCGTCGCGGGAATAGACTTTCCCTGCCCGCTCGAACGCCCGTTCGAGGATCTGCATGCCAAGCCCGGAATATTGTTTGCGAACGGCAAGGCGCGTTGCACGGCGGATGGCGGCGCGGGCCTTGCCGGTCACGACAATGGATTCCCATGCTGCCGGCGGCGTCTGGGCCTTCGAGCGGATAATCTCCACTTCATCGCCATTATGCAGTTCAGTCATCAACGGCATGATACGGCCATTCACCTTGGCACCGACGCAGCTGTCGCCAATATTGGTGTGAACTGCATAGGCAAAGTCGATCGGCGTTGCACCGCGCGGCAACGCGATCAAGCGGCCCTTCGGCGTGAAGCAGAAGACCTGGTCCTGAAACAGTTCGAGCTTGGTGTGTTCGAGAAACTCTTCCGGATTGTCACCCTCGGCCAAAGCTTCAATTGTTTGCCGCAGCCAGGCATAGGCATTGGTTTCCGTTGAAATGACATGCGGGTTCTGGGCGCTGCCACGATCCTTGTAGATCGAATGCGCTGCCACACCATATTCCGCAATGTCGTTCATTTCGCGGGTGCGTATCTGCAGCTCGACGCGCTGACGCGATGGGCCGACGATCGTGGTGTGGATCGACCGGTAATCGTTCTGCTTCGGCGTTGAGATGTAATCTTTGAAACGACCGGGAACCATGGACCATGTCGTATGAATAATGCCGAGCGCGTTGTAGCAATCGGCCACTGTATCGACGACCACTCGGAAACCGAAAATATCCGACAACTGCTCGAAGGAGAGACCCTTGCTTTCCATCTTGCGGAAGACCGACCATGCCTTCTTCTGGCGGCTTTTGACACTTGCTTTGATGCCATGCTTTTCGAACAGGCTCGACAGATCTGATTCGATCTGCTTGAGCGTCGCCCGGTTTTTCTCCATCAATTCCGCCAGCCGGTTGGTGACCGCGTTGAAGGCTTCGGGATTGATGTAGCGGAAAGCGAGCTGCTCCAACTCCTCGCGCATGTCCTGCATGCCCATGCGCCCGGCAAGCGGCGCATAGATGTCCATCGTCTCTTCTGATATGCGCAGGCGCTTGTCTTCCGGCACGTGATGGAGCGTGCGCATGTTGTGCAATCGATCGGCCAGCTTGACGAGCAGGACGCGCACGTCGTCAGAGATCGCCAGCAGCAGTTTACGCAGATTCTCGGCCTGAACCGCCTTCTTGGAAACAAGATCAAGCTTCTTCAGCTTCGTCAGTCCCTCGACCAGCCTGCCGATATCAGGGCCAAAAAGCGTGTCGATTTCCTGGCGGGTAGCCGAGGTATCCTCGATCGTATCATGCAGCAAGGCGATCGCGATGGTCGCCTCGTCGAGATGCATGTCGGTCAGGATGGCGGCGACTTCCAGCGGATGGGAAAAATAAGGATCACCTGATGCGCGCTTCTGATGGCCATGCTTTTGCATGGCATAGACATAAGCCTTGTTGAGAAGTGCCTCATTGACGTCAGGCTTGTAACGCTGAACACGCTCGACAAGCTCATACTGACGCATCATGGACGGGGGCCTCGCACACAGAAATTGATCACAGACAGAATTGTTATGCCGCCTATATGGTAATTGCGTTACCAAGCCGCAAAAATAATGCGCCGCAGAAACTGCGACGCATCAAAAAGCCTCGATCGGCTTATCCATCGCGCATGAAGCGCGACATTTGATTAATAGTCGTCGCTCTTTTCCGGGGCCACAAGGCCTTCGATACCGGCCAACAGCTCCTCTTCCGACATCGAGTCGAAGGAAACATTGTCGTCAGCATCCGTATCGGCGGCTTCACTGGCCTCGCTCTCGCCAGCCGTTACCTGCGGAACGGCAACTGCTTCCGGCTCATCCACTTCCACGTGCTTCTGCAGCGAATGGATCAAATCTTCCTTGAGGTCGCCCGGAGACAAAGTCTCTTCTGCAATCTCGCGCAGAGCAACAACTGGATTCTTATCGTTGTCGCGATCGATGGTGATCGCTGCACCTTGCGAAATCAGGCGGGCACGATGACTGGCGAGCAGAACCAGTTCAAACCGGTTCTCAACCTTGTCAACGCAATCTTCAACAGTGACGCGGGCCATGAACTGCCCCTTTCATTTTTTTCTGAATTAGCGGATTAATGCGCACATAACGCGGTTACGTGGAAAAAACAAGCAAAAGCGATCAATGCATTTTTAACGTCCTGTGGCGACTTCGTTGCCAAAGTCACATAATATTGAGCACTTCTGTCCAGAAACATATACAAAATTTCAATGTAGCTATTGGCTTTTGCCTCGACGCGACGTACTAAATATCCTACTTTCGTATAAGTTCAGATCGGGCTTTATTACCTCCAAGCTGATTTGAAATTGAAGCTCAGATTTTTGAAATGGAACCTCATTATGTTTGACCCACGTGAAAAGATCGTCTTGTTCATTGACGGTGCAAATCTCTACGCGGCTTCCAAGGTACTGGGATTCGATATAGATTATCGGAAACTTCTCGCTGCTTTCCAGAAGCGCGGATATTTGTTGCGTGCTTATTACTATACTGCCCTAGTAGAAGACCAGGAATACTCTTCAATTCGTCCATTGATCGACTGGCTTGACTACAATGGATACAAGGTCGTGACCAAGCCAGCGAAGGAATTCACGGATTCGGCTGGTCGCCGCAAGATCAAGGGCAATATGGACATCGAACTTGCTGTCGATGCGATGCAATTGACTGACACTGTTGACCATTTTGTTATCTTCTCCGGCGACGGCGATTTCCGTTCGCTGGTCGAAGCGCTGCAGCGCAAGGGCCGCAAGGTCAGCGTCGTATCGACGCTGTCGACACAGCCGCCGATGATCTCCGATGAACTGCGCCGCCAGGCCGATCACTTCATCGATCTCACCACGCTCCGCTCCGAAATTGGCCGTGAGGCATCCGAGCGCGCGCCGCGCCGCGTTGAAGAAGAACAGGTTGATTATTGAGCGCAGTTGAGACGGGCCCGGAGCCCTCTCCGGACTGCCCCATATGCACGCGCCTACATGATTTCATCGCCGCCTGGCGCGTGAAGGAGCCCGGCTGGCACAATGCGCCGGTGCCGACCTTCTTGCCCGTCGGCGGTGTCGAATCCGTGAAATTGCTGATCGTCGGCCTTGCGCCCGGTCTGCGTGGTGCCAACCGTACAGGGCGGCCTTTCACCGGCGATTACGCCGGCGATCTGCTCTACGGCACGCTCAGCGAATTCGGCTTCTCGCGCGGCACCTTCGCCGCCCGGCCCGATGACGGGCTGCAGCTGATCGACGCTGCCATCACCAACGCCGTTCGCTGCGTTCCGCCGGAAAACAAGCCGGTTGGTGGCGAAATCAGCAATTGCCGCCGGTTTTTGACGCCAACCATTGCGCAATTCACCAATCTCAGGGCCATTGTCACCCTCGGCACGATCGCACATCAATCGACAGTGCGGGCGCTCAAGCAGCCCGTGGCGAAGCACCCGTTCAGCCATGGCGGCCAGTCGGATATCGGCAATGTCCGGATCTTTTCGAGCTATCACTGCTCGCGCTACAACACCAATACCGGCCGGCTTACAGAACCGATGTTCAAGGGCGTGTTTGGTGGGGTGAGGCGTTATCTTGATGATATTACGGGGTAATCAAGATTCTCAACCTCCCTCATGGTGAGCCTGTCGAACCACGCACCAGCGCTATGCGTGGTTCGACAGGCTCACTATCAAGGGAGCGGGTTGATTGCAAAGAAGCGAACTCACCCTCGATCCCTCAGCAACCGTGACTTCTCTCTGTTCCAGTCGCGTTGCTTTTCGGTCTCGCGCTTGTCATGCAGCTTCTTGCCGCGCGCCACGGCAAGTTCCAGCTTCGCCCTGCCCCGGTCGTTGAAATAGAGCTTGAGCGGCACGACGGTCATGCCCTCGCGGTCGACCGATTGGGCCAGCCGTGACATTTCCCGCTTTGAAATCAGCAGCTTGCGGTGACGGCGCGGCTCATGGTTGAACCGGTTGGCCTGGAGATATTCCGGAATATAGGAGTTGATCAGCCAGAACTCGCCATTCTCCAGACTTGCGTAGCTCTCGGCAATGTTCGACTGGTTGTTGCGCAGTGACTTGACTTCGGTCCCCTGCAAAACAATGCCAGCCTCGAGCGTGTCGAGAATCTCGAAATTGAAGCGCGCTTTACGGTTCTCGGCAATGACCTTGCGAACCGTGATGGGTTTTGAGGCAGTCCTGGGCTTATTCATGCAAGCTATATAGTGATCCTGAGCTGACTTTTCAGTTGATCAGCCCCGCATGTTTCATCGCCTGATCGATGCGTTCTGCTGTGGCGGCTTCAATCGTAACCATCGGAGAACGCAGGGCATTTTGCATCTTGCCGAGCTTCGCCAGGGCATATTTCGGGCCGCTGGGATTGGGCTCGATGAACATTGCCTTGTGCAGCGGCATCAACCGGTCCTGCAGCGCCAGCGCCGCGTTGTAGTCGCCGCGCAGGGTCGCCGCCTGGAACTCTGCGCAGAGGCGCGGCGCGACATTCGACGTCACCGAAATGCAGCCGTGGCCGCCATGGGCGTTGAAGCCGAGCGCCGTCGCATCCTCGCCGGAGAGCTGGATGAAGTCTTTGCCGCAGGTCATGCGCTGCTCCGAGACGCGCTCGATCTTGCCGGTCGCATCCTTGACGCCCGCTATGTTCTTGAAATCATTGGCAAGCTGGCCCATCGTCTCCGGCGTCATGTCGATAATCGAGCGGCCCGGAATATTGTAGATGATGATCGGCAGCGACACGGCTTCGGCAATCGCCTTGTAATGGGCGTAAAGCCCGCGCTGGCTCGGCTTGTTGTAATAGGGCGTGACGACGAGAATGGCATCCGCCCCCGCCTTCTCGGAAAACTCAGCCAATTCAATGGCTTCGCGCGTGTTGTTTGAACCCGCACCGGCGATTACCGGCACTTTTCCGGCAGCTTCCTCAATGCAGACCTCGACCACGCGCTTATGCTCGGCATGGGACAGGGTCGGCGATTCACCGGTGGTGCCGACGGGCACGAGACCATTGGTTCCCTCGGCGATCTGCCAGGAAACAAAGGCGCGAAAGGCTTTCTCGTCGAAGCTGCCGTCTTCGGTGAAGGGCGTGACGAGAGCGGTGATTGAGCCTTTCAGCATGGGAAACTCCAAAGAATAAATGAACCTCCCAGAACCGTTGCCGGTCATGAGGTGGCGCACCATAGTCGCGTGAGGCGTGCGGGGCAAGTTCATTTCCCTGATGAAATTCATCAACCAGATACATGTAAAACTCCCGCCGCGGTTGATTTTCTTGTGCGAGATTCGGCGATTCTTGTGTGAGAATCGGCAAGTTTTGTGCATGAACCGCGTGGTTTCAAACATCTCATCCGGCGAAAACCGTCACAAAACTCAAAAGCGAGAAAACGCCCCCTAAACGGCAGTCCTGCAACTGGTATTAATGAAACGCTCGTTCAATTAAGTGATCGTTCATATGAATACGCGTGCGAGAATTTGCGCAACTTTCCGTACACTCTTGGTAGAGAAAATGCTCGTCGCTCGCGCGGCGACTGCCAAGGAACCTTGACTTCAAGGAAGCATAAATTGCGAGGCACTTGAGTATAATTTAGCCGCATCGTGAGGGATGAACGGCTTATGGATAAGTCGATGCTTATCCACGTTTTGCCCCTGGCCAGCCCGGGATCAGCGCATCCAGCTCCGGCAGCAGCACAACGCTCTCCTGCTCGTTCGGATCGGTGCGCGCGATGATGGCAGTGCAGGGCGTATTGCTAAGATTAGCGGGCAGATGCGGAACACCGGCAGGAATATAGAAGAGCTCGCCGGCATGCACCACGACATGCTCTTCCAGCTGATCGCCGTACCAGGTGTGCGCCTCTCCGGACAGCACATAGATCGCGGTTTCGTGGGCCTCGTGCAAATGGGCCTTGGCGCGCACGCCAGGCGGAATCGTTAGAATGTGCATGCAGATGCCTGTGGATCCGACTGTTTCGGCCGCAATACCCTCGAAATAGTTGAGCCCCTGCCTGCCGCCATAGGTGTGGTGGGGTTTGACGATATGGCAGGTGGGCTTCGAACTGGCGTCCATGGCAATGCTCCATCGGATTCACGGCGAGGTTTCTCGGCCGGGCTCACAATAGCACGCAGCCGGCAGCGGTCGTGCTGTAAAATCATGACAGCGAAGCGGCTCACCATGAGGGGGCTCGGATGCGGTAACGGGCGGTGATTGCTCACCTCCGCTTTAGGCCAGTTGCAGTTTCCAGAATGAAAACATCGTCATTACCCGCTGTTGCCTGCTGGTTGGTCGTTTGCGCCGACCAGGGACCGTTATAAACGCTAAGATCAGTGAAAATTGCTTGTGAAAGTTGTGAGCCGACCATGGCCCTCCCCCTAAAGGGCTGCACGGGCCGGTATCCCCGCGGGGCCTGCTACCCCTGCAACTGCGGGCTAAATCATACGCCTCCTTTTGGACTAATCAAAGTAACTTAGTGTATAATCCGAAGTCGATCTTACGTAAGATGGATACTCACAAAGAAGTAATACTTAATCATCAAGAAGAGCAATTGATGTTTTGGAACAGATAGTTGCGTGGAAATGCGGGTACGTCGTTCGACAAGCGCACCATGAGGGAGGCCGGGCTCGGCTGGCCGGATGGTCACAAACACGTTATCCTTCAAATCGAAATTGTCCGGCTAACGCTTTGTTAAGGGTGCTTTCATACGTCCGCCACTATTATCTGAATGATATCATCCTCGGATCAGGGGCACCTCACGATCCGCTTCAAATAAACTGGTAGTTGTATGCTGAGAACTTCTGTTTTGCGTCATGTTCTTCTTGGCCTCACCGTTGCGCTGCCAACGGGGTTGAGCGCTGCGGCTTCCCATGCCCAAACGCCTGTGCCTTCGGCCGCGATCCCGGTACCGGGGTTGAAGCCTTTTGCCTCGACGCAGACGCGGTTGAGCCCGGCTGCGCAGGCGGTGTCGGCGCACCCGGACCCGGTGACGACGGCGGGCATCACCCAGCCTTCAAAGCCATCGGCAATCGCCAGCAGCCTGAAGACCGGGCTCGATGCGATCGCTTCCGGAGATGTGAACCGCGCCTTAAGCATCCGCAATGGCCTGCCAATCAATGCGCTCGACCGGCACATATTGACCTGGGCGATCGGGCTCTCCAATGCGCCGGGCGTGCCGAGCTCGGAGATCGCGCATGCGGCCGCCGAACTGCCGGGCTGGCCGGGCATGGCGACCTTCCGCAACAATTCGGAACGGGCGCTCTACAAGGAAAATCCGGCGCCATCGATCGTCATCAATGCGTTCGGCAATACGCCGCCGCAGACGGTGGAAGGCGTGGTCATCCTCGCCCGCGCGTATGTGGCAAGTGGAAATGCGGCCCGCGCGCGGCAGATCCTCGGCCCATTCTGGCGCACGAAAAAGCTGGAGGACGGTCAGGAAGCGATGGTCCTGAAAGAGTTTTCCGGGGTGATTGCCCGCGAAGACCACCTGACGCGCATGCTGACCATGCTCTATGAGGGCAAGGTCAAATCCGCCGGGCGTGTCGCCAAGCTTGCCAATGCGGATTCGCTGTTCCAGGCCTTTGCCGCCGTCTTGCAGAAGTCGCCCGATGCGGGCAAGAAGCTGGCGCAGGTCGATGGATCCTGGTCACGCAATGCCGCATATATCTTTGCCAAGGCGCAATATTTGCGGCGCGAGGAGAAGTTCCGGGAGGCGGCTGACGTGATGGCGACCGCACCGCGCGATGCTTCCTCGCTGGTCGACCCGGACGCCTGGTGGACCGAGCGGCGGGTGCTGTCGCGCGAACTTCTCGACATTGGCGATGCCAAGCGCGCCTATCGTCTGGCGGCGCTGCACAGCGCCGAAACGCCGAGCGTGGCGGCGGATGCGGAGTTTCATGCGGGCTGGGTGGCGCTGCGGGCGCTGAACGATCCGACGACGGCGCAGCGGCACTTCGCGCACATCGCCGAGATATCGTCGAAACCGATGTCGGCCTCGCGCGCCTATTACTGGCTCGGCCGTGCGGCGGAAGCCGGCAGCGCCGGCAGCGCACGCGACTATTATTCACGCGCGTCGCGCTATGGCACCACATTCTACGGCCAGCTCGCGGCGGCAAAGCTCGGACAATCCGGGTTGCAGCTGCCCTACCCCAAGCCGACCGATGCCGAGCGGGTGCGCTTTGCCCAGCGCGAGGCTGTGCGGGCGATCCAGCGGCTGGAAGATACCGGCTATGATTCACGCGCGGCGATGCTTTATACGAGCCTGGCGCAGGAGCTGGACAGTCCCGGTGAACTGGCGCTGCTGGCGGTAATGGCCGAGCGCAAGAACAACCACTATGTTGCGCTGCGTGTGGGCAAGGCGGCGGCGCAGCGCGGCATCGATGTCGGCGCACTGTCGCACCCGATCGGCGCCATTCCCGGCAACGCCAATATTTCCGGCTCCGGCACGGCGCTGGCCTACGCGATCGCCCGGCAGGAGAGCGAATTCAACCCGGCTGCCGTCTCGAGCGCCGGGGCACGCGGCCTGCTGCAACTATTGCCCGGCACGGCAAAGGGTGTCGCCACCCGCGCCGGCATGAGCTATTCGAAGGACCGGCTGACCACCGACGCCGCCTATAATGCCACGCTCGGTGCGAAATTCCTCGGCGAGCAGATCTCGAAGTTCGATGGTTCGTATGTGCTTACCTTCGCCGGCTACAATGCCGGACCGACGCGCGCCAATGAATGGGTGGCGAAATATGGCGACCCGCGCGGCAAGTCCGTCGACGAGGTCGTCGACTGGATCGAGCGCATCCCCTATACCGAAACGCGCAACTATGTGCAGCGGGTGATGGAGAACTACGAGGTCTATAAGGCACGGCTTACCGGTAAGGCGCAGATCGAGAGCGACCTGACCGCCGGGCGGCAGGGCTGATCGATTGGCAAAGCCGTTCCGCGAGATCACCTATGACGCGCCTGACGGCCTGAAGCTTTATGCGCGGGTCTATGAACCGGCGCGCGAGGTGGATAGCCTGCCACTGGTCTGCCTGCCGGGCCTGACGCGCAACGCCAGAGATTTTCACGAGCTCGCCCTCGCCCTCGCCAGTCACGCGACAACGCCGCGCCGGGTGATCAGCTTCGATTATCGCGGGCGCGGCATGTCGGCCTATGACCCGGACTGGTCGCACTATAATATCGCCACCGAGGCCGGTGACGTGATTGCCGGTCTTGCCCACCTTGGGATCGACCGGGCGATAATTCTCGGCACCTCGCGCGGCGGGCTGGTGATCCATATCCTCGCCGTTGTCGCGCCGCAGCTGCTGGCAGGGGTGATCCTCAACGATATCGGTCCGGAGCTCGCGCTCGAGGGATTGATCGAGATCGGCCAGTATCTGAGCAGTCCGCGTGAGCCGAAAACCTGGGCGGAGGCGGCCGAGCTGCAGTGGACCGTGCACGGCCCCGCCTTTCCAGCGCTGAGCCGGGCCGATTGCGAACGCTTCGCCCGGGCGATCTATCGCGAGCGCGATGGGGTGATCGTCCCGGATTATGACCAGAACCTGCTCAGGACCATGGATGGCGTTGACCTGACGCAAAAACTGCCGGACCTGTGGGCGCAGTTCGACCTTTTGGCCGAGCTGCCACTGCTCGTTATCCGCGGCGAAAACACTAAGCTGCTGGCACCCGAAACAGTCGAGGAAATGACGCGGCGGCACCCTGCCCTGCAGGTGATCAACGTCGCCGGGCAGGGCCACGCCCCGCTGCTGGAGACCGGACAATTGCCGGAATTGATCGCAGCATTCGTCGCGGGCGTGGATTTGCGGCGGGTTTAGGGCTCTCGGCCACAGAGGATGCCGATTATCTCTCCCCTTGCGGGAGAGAAGGGATTTTCCTGGATTTAGCCTCTTCGCTAAATCCCTGGAAAATCCACGCGAGGGGATTTGCAATCATTGAAGTATCCCCTCTCTTGCGATTTGTCGCACTTAGAAGGCTAAGACGCTGAAATCGCTACCGCCGTCTCGCCCGCCTTCGGCCCCCGCAAGGAGGGAGATAGGCGGCATCCTCGTTGCCGGCACACCTCTCAAGAGGGAGATAAGCGTTCAGCGGCTTTTGCCGGTTCTTGACGTCTTTGCAGGAGCCTTGGGCGAAGCGGCGGGCTTCGCCTTGGCCGCCCTCGCCCCATTCGCCGGCCGCACCAATGCCGCCGCCTGTTCGCCCCATTTCTCGCGATGGGCACGGCCGGGAAAGCCGATCTCCTCGCTGACCCAATGTCCCTCTCTGGCACTCCAGGCGGCAATCTGGTCATAGTGAAAAATGCCGAGTTCGAAGAGTTTCGATTGAATCACATTGCCGATGCCGTCGATCTCGATCAGCCTGTCGGGTTTACCGCGCCGAGCCGCCTTCAGGGTAACGGGACGGTTCTTATCGTCCTGGCGCGGATTTTTTGCACGTTTCGCCGCCACCCTGGCCGAACTCTTCCGGGCTGCCGGCTTGCGTCCGCCCTTGGCCGCAGGGTCAAGTGCCGGAACCGGCTCGGCTGGCGGAATCATCGCAGCCGCTTGCTTCGCAGACTTTTTGACATCGTCATTGGCCGGCGTTACCAGGGCCGACAAGGAGGCAATCCGCGCATCAGCAGCGCGTGTCGAGCCCTCGGAAACCGATTCCTTTTTAGGCGCGAACCTTTTGAAAATATTACCTAAAATAGCGCCGACGATGAACGCTGCGGCAATGAGAAACAGCGACTGAAGAATGAATACAACCATCGTTCCTATCTCACTTGACGCGGCGTTCAGCTATTCGAACCGTCATACGTCGACCAACCGACATAGAAGCCCGCAAGAACAGCTATCAATAGAAAAAGCCAGAGCTGGCTGATGAGATACCACATCGTGTTTCCCCCTGAACCTCGTCTTCAGCCGCCGCTCGTATTCACCGGCACTGCCAGTTTGATCTCACCCGCCTTGCCATTGCCCGGAATGGCCAGGCGCAGCGCGGCATTCAGCGCATCATAGTCGGCGGAATTGGCTGCCGTCCCGCTGATATTATAGATGTTGCCCGAAATTTCCACCTCGCCATTGGTCAATTGAGCCGCCTGGGCCAGCGCAAAATTGACGAGATCGAAGAAGCCGTCAGGGGCGCCCCGGGCCACGGCCAGTTCGTCGAGGATTTCGATGCCGGGCATGGCATTTTCTGCAGCCGCCAGAATTTTGGCGCGCGAATCGCCGTAGGGCACGTTGCCCGACAGCAGGATTCCATCGTCCGACTTGGTGACGACGAAGGAAAATGGATCGGCGAGCGGCAGAAGCGTGGTCTGATTATCGACGACGCGGACACCTTTCGTGTCTTCGGCAATTTTCAGCGCGGACGCGAGAGCCTCCTCCGAGGGGGCAACGCCTTTCAATGTCAGATCGCGACCATCGATTTCGGCGCTTGCCCATGGATTCTCGGCTTCGAGCGCTGCATTGGCAGAATCTGTGAGCTGCTGGTCGATGGGGCCGGTCAGGAACCATCCCGCTAAAACCGTCAGCAATGCAATGGTGATAACGCCTGGCCAGAACCAGCTTTTCAAGGTGCGCATAGCCACTTTCTCTTCACGCATAGGCCGATGTCCTGCCTGATGTTCAGCGCCATATCAACAGGGCGGCGTTTCCCCGGACTATAGGACGAATGTGCGGCAAAATTTCCAGTGCTGACAAAAGAAAACCCGGCAGCTCGCGCTGCCGGGTCTCAATCAACCAATCCAGTGAAGGATTAGAAGTTACGCTGGAAGCGGATGATACCGCCGAATGCGTCGTCGCTGCCGCCGTTGAATTCAGAAAGATCTGCACGGGCACCATCAAACTTGGTGTAGTTGATTTCAGGCGTGATCACAAAACCAGGAACCAGCTCGTAAGCTACGTTAAGAGCGAAAGCATAGGTGCCTTCTTCTTCGTATGCGCCCTGACCGTTAAGGGTTGCCTTGTCGGTAAGCTTAGCAGAGAAGCCTGCCCAAGCAGCCCAATCGCCTTCCCATTCGCCGAACCAGTTACGGTTATCGGTGTTGCTGATTATACCGGTAACTGGATCAACGTCTGGAGACGAGTAGTCAGACTGATAACCACCCATTACGAAGGCGGAGATCGTGTCGGTGA
>NZ_JBBNAN010000239.1:0-13864 GCF_037994405.1 Phyllobacterium sp. | reverse complement strand
ATCTTGCCCTGTACTTGGCCAATGCCGGAAAAACCGACCGGGCGATTGAATGGCTGAAGGAATCGATCCGGCGGGATGCCAGCCCCATGGATTGGTACTTCGGAAATCTGGCATTCGCCTATTATCTCGCCGATCGTCCTGCCGATGCCGTGGCCCAATTCCAAAAAATGGAACGCCCGTGGCAAATCAATCTCGCCGCAGCCTATCCGCGCCTCGGCAAGCTTGACGAAGCCCGCGCCAGCCTTGCAAAGGTTCTCAAAGACAAACCTGGCTGGACGATCAAGAGCGAAGCAGCATGGCCAACGACGAAGCAGCCGCAATTCGTCGAACCGCTTCTGAAGCTCTATCTCGCCGATCTCGCCAAGGCCGGGTTGCCGGAGAAGTAGGACGGACGCTACAAGGCATAGTTGTCACAACCCGTAATCACTTGGCAGCGTTGAGCTATTGCCTACCGAAGAGCGGATGCTAACAAGAGCCCTTTTGCTAACCCCTCACCTAACATTCATTGGACGATGCTGGCCCCTGAGGCGTGTCCTAACGGTTGCCTACGGGCAAAAAGCTCCTCCAAGGAGGAAGATCGCCGTTGCACCTCAGCAGCACATAGGCGCTTCCTCCTCTTTTTTGCAGGGTCCGCTATCCGTTAATTGGTCCGATCTAAAAAAGTCAATCAGCACGGCATATTAATTTGTCCCAACATTAGAGATTATGGTCGCCGGCCGCTGCGACCTCGAGCGCCCGCAGGGCACTCTCTTGACCTCTGATGCCGCAAGATCGGGCAAGCCGGTGGCGCGGGCCTGCATTGCGGGCTCCGGACGCGACAGGGCTTGTGTACCACGGAAGTGGTTGGCAAGCCCAATCAGGCTGCGCGGAGCAAGAGTATCGATCTGCGCACCGGCCCACGCTGCCTCTGGGCCGCAAGGGGCCGGACAGATCAGCCCCTTTTCCTGCCGGTTGGCGGCAATTGCCGCCGGCAGGACACCCGCTACCTGGGTGATCGTTCCATCGAGCGACAATTCGCCAAGCACCACGTAATTTTGCAGGGCATCGGCAGGCATGGCGCCAAGTCCTGCCATAAGTCCAACGGCGATGGGAAGATCATAATGTCTGCCTTCCTTCGGCAGGTCGGCTGGTTTAAGATTGACCCGTTACCTTTTTCACCGGCATCGACAGGCCCGAGGCGTGCAACGCGGCCTGAACCCACTCGCGGCTTTCCGCCACCGCCTTGTCAGCCCGACAATTGCATGCCCATTTTCCCGGGCGCGATCATAACCTGTACATCGACAGGTTGCGCTTCAATACCCTGAAAGGCGACCGTTCGGACACGGGTGAGCATGAAATAATCCTTGAAAATACAGACGTTTAAAAATGAACAGATGCCAGTGCGGCTACATCAGCACACTTCACGCTGCATGGGCAAGAACATTAAGAGAACATGTTGAAGGGAGGAGTTACCTGCGCTTGGCTTCCACGGCGTCCCAGAACAATGCTGCGATATCGGCACCGCCAAAGCGCTTTACCTCACGAATCCCCGTAGGCGAGGTGACATTGATTTCGGTCATATAGTCACCGATCACGTCGATGCCGACGAGAATAAAGCCACGCTCGCGCAGGGAAGGCCCAATGCGCGCGCAGATTTCGCGTTCACGCTCCGTCAGCGCGGTTTTCTCCGCGCGCCCACCCACATGCATGTTCGAGCGGGCATCGGTCTCCGACGGCACGCGATTGATGGCGCCGACTGGCTCGCCGTCGATAAGGATGATGCGCTTGTCGCCGGCGCGCACATCTTTCAGATAGCGCTGAGCGATAATAGGTTCGCGGAACATCTGGCTGAACATTTCCAGGAGCGACGTCAGATTGCGGTCGCCATCGGCGAGATGGAACACACCAGCACCCCCATTGCCATAGAGGGGCTTGAGAATGATGTCGCCGAATTCTTTACGGAATGCCGCGATTTCCTGCGGGTCCTTCGTAATCAGCGTTTCTGGCATCAAATCCGGAAATTCAGTGACGAATATCTTTTCAGGACTGTTGCGCACCCAGGCAGGATCGTTGACGACCAGCGTTTTCGGGTGAATCCGCTCCAGGATATGGGTCGTCGTGATGTAGTTCATGTCGAAGGGCGGATCCTGGCGTAACAGCACCACATCCATTTCCGACAGATCGCGAGAGATGGTTTCACCGAGCGTGAAATGATCGCCTTCGATCTCGCGAACGCTCAGCTCTTCGACGTGTGCCGAGACAACGCCGTCGCGCATGCTCAGCCGGTCAGGCGTGTAGTGATAAAGGCTGTGGCCGCGTTTCAGCGCTTCGAGGCAAAGCGCGAAGGTGGTGTCACCACCGATCCGGATCGAATTGATATGGTCCATCTGGACCGCGACTTTCAGCGCCATGGAACGTTCCTCGATAAGGTTAGGAATGCTCACATGGCGATGTCACGTTCAGGGGTCAAGGTCAATGCTGTATTGGCGCCGGCATAACCTTGGAAACGATCAGAGCTGGGCCATGCAGATATTGGTGTGACCGGCACCAACGAAGCCTAGGCGATTTGCTGCGCCCTTGGAAAGATCAAGCATGCGGCCCCTGATGAACGGTCCGCGATCATTGATGCGTACGACGATTGACTTCCCGTTGCGCTGGTTGGTGACCTTGACTTTGGAGCCGAAAGGCAGCGTCCGATGGGCGGCCGTCAGGTCAGATGGATTCATCCGCTCGCCAGAAGCGGTTCTTGAATGAAGGGCATACCAGGAAGCACCGCCACAGGCGGAACCGGCATTGGCTGATACAGCGCCAAACATCAGGAAAACAATGGATGCAGAGAGTACCGTACGGACGCTTGCAAAGGAGACCATATTGAAATTCGCACTTTTAGTGGCCCGTGGCAGAGCTGCCGGACTGAAGACACACGCGTAGTGATTGACCCCTGGGCAAGTAGATCATGGCGTGAGCGAGTAGCTCTTTCTATTTTGGAGAAATGTGGCCTTGAGGTGTCTCGTCCAGGAAAGAGAGACGAGATCAACCGGCAAGATGAGCCAAGTTACTCAAAAAACTTGTCTTAATACGATTCAAAACGTGATCAAGGATGCTTTCAAAGCTGCAGGATATGCCTGCGCAAATACCGAACTATGGCGAGAATGTGATCAATATTCACCGAATTATTAAGAGCGGTAAGGTGAAACCAGTGAACTGACCGGAATATGGTTAATATGGATTAATACTTTAGGCGTATAAAACCCCGGCGCGCGATGCACCGAGGTCTTGCAATCTAAAATTGTGATCGGAATTATGCCAATGCGCTTGAGTCCAGGGCATGGATGATGCCGCGCAACTCCGCCAGACCTCGCATACGACCGATGGCCGGGTAGCCTGGCGTGACATCCTTGTTAAGATCGTCAAGCATGCGATGGCCATGATCGGAGCGGAAAAGAATGCTGTTCGCCTTGTCGCGTTTGCGGTCTTCAGCGAGAAGCTCGCGTAGAACGGCTACCATATCAACATCACCTTCCAGATGTGCCGCTTCGTGGAAGCTGCGGCCATCGCCTTCGCGCGTTGTTGCGCGCAGATGCGAGAAGTGAATGCGGGTCGCAAAGCGCCGGGCGATCTTCGGCAGGTCGTTGTCCGCGCGCACGCCAAGGCTGCCGGTGCAGAAGCACATACCATTTGCGGGCGAGGGCACTGCATCGAACAGCGCCGCATAATCCGCCTCTGTCGAGGCGATGCGGGGCAGGCCGAAGAGTGAGCGCGGCGGATCATCCGGGTGCAGGGTCAACTTGACGCCGAGATCGTCGGCGACGGGTGCGACCGCCTCGAGGAACTCGATCAGATGCTGGCGCAAGCGGTTTGCATCAATACCGGAATAGGCTTCGAGCTTGTCGCGGAACGCTGGAATGGTCAGAGGCTCGGTTGTCGAGCCGGGGAGGGCGCTGGCGATATTGCGCGTAAGGTCGGCGATCTCCTGCGCACCCATGGCTTCATAGAGATCGCTCGCGATTTCCCTGTCCGCTTCAGAATAGTCGTTCTCAGCGCCGTTGCGCTGCAGGATGTGCAGATCGAACACCGCGAATACGTTGTGGTCGAAGCGCATGGCCGTCGAGCCGGTTGGCGTGACATAGTCGAGGTCGGTGCGGCACCAGTCGACGACGGGCATGAAGTTGTAGCAGATGACCTTTATATCGTTGGCAGCAACCGCTTCCATGCTGGCGATCCAGGCGGCGATTTCATGTTTGGCTGCCCCGCCGAGGCGCTTGACTGCGTCCGGTATGGGGATGCTCTCGACAACGGACCATGTCAGTGGCGTACGGCCAGCCGGTGTCGTTTCTATCAGGGACTTGCGATCCTGCACCTGAGATCTCGTCCAGGCTTCACCGATCGGTACCTCGTGCAGGGCCGATACGATATCGCTAGCCCCTGCTTGGCGTACATTGTCGAGTGATACACCGGCTTTCGGGCCAAACCATCGCCACGCCTGACGCATTCATTCCTCCGTCGATCTTTTCATTTCATCCCAGGGTCAGACAAATGATTTGGGATGACTCTTTCTCAGTTCATCAATATCGGGAATGACGGCATTCAGATGCTGCTTCATTGCTGCGCAGGCGGCAGGCACGTCATGGGCCTCAATGGCATTGCGGATAACCTTGTGTTCGGACAGCACATGTTCCATGCGCCCGAGGGCGGGCAATGTCATGCGGCGGGCGCGGTCAATCTGCACCTTCACCGGTTTCAGGTAATTCCAGATGCCGGGATGGCCGGAGATTCCCGCAATCGCTTCGTGGAACGCTTCATCGGCCTCGTGAAACGCACTCATATTTTGCCGGTCGGCGAAGAACTGCTGGCGCGCCAGGATTTCATCCAGCAGTTCGATGTCTTTCGCTGTCGCTTTCGTCGCGGCCCGCTCGACCGTTGCACCCTCAAGCGCCTGACGGATTACGACCGCTTCAGGAATTAGCGCGACTGGAATTCGGGCAACAAAGGTACCTGATTGCGGAAAGACATCGACAAGCCCGTCCTCCACCAGACGGATTAACGCCTCGCGCACCGGAGTGCGGCTGACGCCGAAACGTTCGGTCAGTACTTTTTCGTTGAGGGGTGTGCCGGGGGTCATTTCCATGGACACAATGGCGGCGTGGAGTTCGCGGTAGATAGCCGTAGCGGTGGTCACACGGACAACCGCAGCGCCACGGGATCCGGGACCGCGCGCGTCGCTAGCAGCTTCGGACGGTTCTGCGACGACCAATTTTTTTTCTCCCCGGTCCTGTGCTGTCATTCCAGCGCTCCATTTCCTCATGTCGGATCTTAACTTCCTGAATGATGGAATTCCGCCCAAATTCATAGTCCAAAGCCTGTGGGGCGCGATAATTTCAAACGCAACTGGCCATGGTTGACATACTAATATATTATTATTTAGTCTTCGCCAAGATCATCGATGCTCAATGTTCACAGGCGGTGGAGACTGGTTACCCAGCAGCTTCGCTTCCAACGCGAGCGGAGCAGAAAATCAGACGCAGCAAGGACGCAGAATGGCGCTTCATCCGGACCGACTTTTTCCCACCGAAGCCGATGCTCGCGGGATAGCCCGGCGCCTGTTCAGCACGGTCGAGCGCCTGCCCATCGTTTCGCCCCATGGCCACACGGACCCGTTGTGGTACGCCAATGACGAAGCTTTTCCCGATCCTGCCAGCCTGTTCGTGAAGCCGGATCATTACATTTTCCGGATGCTTTACTCGCAAGGCGTGAAGCTGGAAGACCTTGGCGTATCGCGCAAGGACGGCGGGCCTGTCGAGACTGATGGGCGCAAGATCTGGCAGCTTTTCGCCAGACATTGGTACTTGTTTCGCGCCACCCCGTCGCGTCTTTGGTTCGAACACGCACTGGAGACGGTCTTCGGCATCGAAGAGCGCCTCAACGAGAAGAATGCGGATGCTCTTTACGATCAGATCGCAGAACGTCTGAAAGAGGCGTCCATGCGACCGCGCGCCCTCTACAAGCAATTTGGCATCGAAGTCATTTCGACCACGGATGCGGCCACGGACGATCTCGCTGCACATGATGCGATCCGGAAATCCGGGTGGGGCGGACGCGTTGTGCCGGCCTATCGCCCCGACGCTGTGGTCGATGCCTCGCGTGCGGACTTTCGGGCTAACGTCGAACAATTTGTCGCCCTCGCAGGCACCAAACTCGACTATCAAGGCTATCTTGACGCCCACCGTACGCGCCGCGCCTACTTCAAGGCGCGAGGTGCCACTTCAAGCGATCACGGTCATCCGAATGCGCGCACTGCCAATCTTTCTGCCTCCCAGGCATCGGCGCTGTTCGAGCGCGTCCTGAAAGGTGCTTCCGCCGAAGAGGCTGATCTCTTTCGCGCCCAGATGCTGACGGAAATGGCACGCATGAGCATCGAAGACGGTCTGGTCATGCAGATCCATCCCGGATCGTTCCGTAACCATAATCCTGCGTTGTTCGATAGGTTCGGCACCGACAAGGGCGCCGATATTCCGCGCGCCACCGGCTATGTCGAGGAGCTGAAGCCTCTGCTGGACGCGTTTGGAAATGATCCGCGCCTGACGCTCATTCTGTTTACACTTGATGAAACCAGTTACAGCCGCGAGCTGGCGCCACTGGCCGGACACTACCCGGCGCTGCGGCTTGGCCCGGCATGGTGGTTCCATGACAGTCCTGAAGGCATGCGCCGCTTCCGTGAACTGACAACGGAAACGGCCGGTTTCTACAATACGGTTGGATTCAACGATGACACGCGGGCCTATCTTTCGATACCTGCCCGTCATGACATGGCCCGTCGCGTGGATTGTGCGTTTCTCGCGAGGCTCGTCGCTGATCACAGGCTAGATGAGGATGAGGCACACGAGATCGCCCATGATCTTGCCTACCGGCTGGCGAAGGAAGCCTACAGGCTTTGAAACAGATAGAAGAACTGCAGGCATAAAATGACATCGAATGACCATGACCGTCTGTCCAACGCTACGCTCCATCGTCTGCCAAAGAGCGTGGATCGCCCCAAATATGATCGCAGTCAGATCCGCACCGGCATCGTCCATCTGGGGATTGGCGCGTTCCATCGCGCGCACCAGGCGGTCTACACGGACCGTGTCCTGGCGAGCGGTGACAACCGCTGGGGTATTCTTGGCGTTTCACTGCGCAGCGGCGACACACGTGATGCATTGGGGCCGCAGGATGGCCTCTACACGGTAGCCACGCGCGATGGCAGCGGCGACAGCTTCCGTGTGATCGGCAGTATCGCAAAGGTGCTTGTGGCACCGGAAAACCCGCAAGCGGTCCTCGCTGCAATGGTCGATCCGGACGTCATGATCGTCTCTCTGACGGTGACGGAAAAGGGCTATTGCTACTCTCCCGCGTCTGCATCGCTAGACGAAAGTCACGTGGACATTGTCCACGACCTCGCCAACCCCGCTACGCCGCGCTCGGCAATCGGGTTCATCGTCGAAGCGCTGGACCGACGCCGTACAAAGGGGACGGACCCCTTCACACTTCTGTCTTGCGACAACCTTCCTTCCAATGGCGAAACCTTGAAAAGGGTCGTCACCCGCTTTGCTGACTTGCGTGATGCCGGGCTAGGACAGTTCATTCGCGACAAGGTTGCCTTTCCTTCAACCATGGTCGACCGCATCGTTCCGGCTACAACGGACGCTGATCGCGGTGCAGTGGCCGATGCGATCGGGCTGGCAGATGCGTGGCCAATCATGACCGAACCTTTCACCCAGTGGGTGGTGGAAGATCACTTCCCATCGGGTCGGCCAGCGTGGGAAAAATTCGGGGTGGCGTTCGTCGACAATGTCGATGCTTTCGAGCTGATGAAACTGAGGTTGCTCAATGGCAGCCATTCGACTCTGGCCTACCTCGGCTACCTTGCCGGTCATGAGACTGTCTCCGATGTGATGAAAGCCGAAGGCTTCAGCGCGCTTATCGAAGCGATGATGGACGAGGAGATCACACCGACGCTTCCACCGCTCCCGGGTTTCGACATTGCTGCATACAAGGCCGAACTGCGCGAGCGTTTCCGCAATCCGGCTCTTCGCCACCGCACCTGGCAGATCGCCATGGATGGTTCACAAAAATTGCCGCAACGCCTGTTGAACACGATCCGCAAGCGCTTGGAGCAGAAAGCGGCGTTCGACCGTCTGGCGCTCGGTGTGGCAGGCTGGATGCGCTACGCAACTGGCTTCGACGAAAACGGCAAGCCGATCGATGTGCGCGATCCGCTCGCCGATGAGTTCAAGCAGCGCGCCGACGGGAAGACATCGTCCGCCGAACTTATCGACGCCTATCTCGGGCTTGAACAGATCTTCGGCGAGGATCTTCCGAAGAATGCCGAGTTCCGCCGCACCGTGGGCGATGCTCTGGCGAAGCTTTTGAAGGAGGGTGCGGCCCGAACAGTTGCTAGGACGAAGGTCTAAGGGCGAAAGCCCTTGCTATCTCGATCTGATAGATTAATATATCAAATCTCAATAACGACCGGATATGGGAACCCGGTCATGCCTGAAAACGGGACGTTGGGAATCAACAGGGAGGAAATCATGATCCGCATCACACGCAGACAAGCCATTGGCGGTCTGGCAGCTGTCGCCACACTGCCGGCAACGCGTCTCTTCGCTCAATCCAAACTGGCGCTGCCAACCTCGCCCGTCGCGCTGAATGTCGCCGACGTAGCCGGCAATCTCGCCCTGACACAGACGGCCATCGAAAATTACGCCAAGGCCAAGCCTGAACTCGTGTCGAAGATCACGTTCACCAAGGCGCCTGCCCCGGAACTTCCCGGTAAGTTAAAGGCACAGCAGGCAGCAAACAGGCTGGATATCGACCTTGTCCTGACCGGTACGGATGCACTCTCCGCCGGTATCGAACAGGACCTTTGGGTCAAGCTGCTGCCCGATCACGCGGCGTCCTTGCCTGATCTCGCCTCGATCTATCAGGAACCGGCGCATCGTATGCTGGCGCTGGGCAAGGATCATGGTGTCGTTGTTACTTATTACCCATCCGGCCCGCTCCTTGAATATATGCCGGACCGCGTGAAGAAGGTCCCAACCACGGCGGAAGAGCTCCTTGCCTGGGCAAAAGAGAATCCCAACAAGTTCCTCTACGCGCGTCCGGCCAATTCTGGCCCGGGACGTACTTTCCTGATGGGCCTGCCCTATCTTCTCGGCGATAGCGATCCGCATGATCCAGTGAAGGGCTGGGACAAGACCTGGGCCTACCTCAAGGAACTGCACAAATATATCGAATACTATCCGACCGGCACCGGAGCCCTGATGAAGGAACTTGGTGAAGGGACGCGCGACATGACCGTATCGACAACCGGCTGGGACATCAATCCGCGTGTGCTCGGCGTCGTTCCGAAGGAAGCAGCTGTAGCACCGCTCAAGGGTTTCCATTGGGTGGCCGACGCCCATTACATGTGCGTGCCGAAAGGTATCGCAGACGAGAAGCTTGCAGTGCTCCTCGACCTGATGGGCTTCCTCTTAACACCGGAACAGCAGGCCTATACCTACGACAAGGGCTATTTCTATCCGGGGCCAGCGGTAAAGGACGTACCTATCACGAAAGCTCCGCAGGAAAGCCAGGATGCGATTGCCGAGTTCGGCCGCAAGGAATATGCCGACTGGATCGCGAACAACCCGGTAGAAATTCCCCTCGAGCCATCTTCGATGGTCGTGGCGTTCCGCCGTTGGGACGAAGAAGTCGCGGGCAAGAAGTCCTGATTGATGCTTGATCTAGCGCTGTCCGGTTGCCCCGGATAGCGCTCAGCTGTGAGGTTGCTGGATGCTGCTTGCGTCATCGCCGTTCCATGAAATCCGCCTTGACCGCTTGAGCCGCGCCTTCGGCGCGCACAATGCATTGAAGGATGTCTCGCTTAATATCCGCAAGGGCGAGTTCATCGCTCTGCTCGGACCATCGGGCTGCGGCAAGTCCACGGCACTCAACTGCATTGCCGGCCTGCTCCCGACAACGGGCGGCGGAATTTTCATCGATGACAAGCGTATCGACACGCTGAAGCCAGAAGATCGCGGCTTCGGCATGGTTTTCCAGAACTATGCGCTGTTTCCGCATATGACGGTGCGCCAGAACATCGGCTTTGGTTTGAAAATGCGCAAAGTGCCGAAGGCGCAAATCGACAAGCGTGTGGAAGAGGCGCTCAACCTCGTTCGTCTCCAGGGTCAAGGCCATAAACTGCCGGGACAATTGTCGGGCGGCCAGCAGCAGCGCGTCGCCATCGCCCGCGCCATCGTTATCGAGCCGCCGCTGGTGCTCATGGACGAGCCTTTATCGAACCTCGATGCAAAGCTGCGTCTTGAAATGCGCGCTGAAATTCGCCGCATCCACAATCAGTTGGGTGCCACGACTGTCTATGTTACCCATGATCAGGACGAAGCGCTGTCGCTGGCCGATCGCGTTGTGGTGCTGCGTGATGGTCAAATTCGCCAGGTGGGCAAGCCGAGTGATCTTTATGAACGCCCCGATCATTTGGATGTAGCCGAATTCATGGGCTATCGTAACCGCCTGACCGGCAAGGTTGTTGGCACGGATGGCGGCAGTGCCAGTGTTGCCGTCGGCAATGCGACGCTGACCGGGACTGCGCGCGAGACGCTCAAGGTTGGCGATGTGGCTGTCATTGCTGCACGCGCAGACGATGTGGTTGCTGGCACCCGCTCCGATCAAACGGTTGAAGCTGTCGTCGAAACCATCGAATATCGCGGCCGCGAATTCGTTGGAACGGCGCGCACAGCAGAAGGGCTCGAGCTTGTCTTTCATGCCCCACAAACCGCCGAACTTGGCAGCGTAATCTGGCTGGCAATCGATCCGGCGCGTGCGCTGGCCTTTGCAGCGTGACGGCCATGGCGAGCGTAACCACAACACCGCTCGACCACCGCATGTCGTTGCGCCAGCGCCTGGCGCTTCGCGGCATTGACGGTGTCACGCTGCTGGTCCTGCCGGCTGTGCTGTTCCTGCTGGCCGTGTTCATCTACCCGTTCATCTATGGCTTGATCCTGTCCTTCAGACCGAAGGAAGGTGGGATGTTCGCCAACTACCAGAAGTTCTTCTCCGACCCATTTCTCTATGACACCATCCTTACGACGCTGTGGCTGGCGGTCCCGGTAACGATCATCAGCATTGCGATAGCGCTGCCGGTCGCTTTCCGTGTTCGTTTGATGACACATCAGCGGCTGCTGACCACCATCCTTGTCTTGCCGGTAACCCTTGGAACCGTGCTGGTAGCGGAAGGGCTGTTGAACTATCTTGGGCCGCAGGGCTGGTTCAGTCGCACCCTGATGCTGATCGGAATGATCGACCGGCCGGTCAAGCTGACCAATAATTACTGGGGCGTCTTCTCCTCGCTGATCATAACCGGTTTCCCGTTCACTTTCCTGCTGACGCTGTCTTATGTGTCAGGCATCGATCCGGCGCTTGAACAGGCAGCCGCCACCCATGGTGCCAGGAGCTGGCAGCGCTTCCGCTACGTGATGCTGCCTTTGCTGGTTCCGGGTCTTGCCATCGCCTTCTGTCTCTCCTTCGTTCAGGCCTTTGCCGTCTTCCCATCGGCTGTGCTTCTTGGTGCACCCGCAGGACCAACGCGTGTTATCTCGATTGCAGCCTATCAGGCGGCGTTCGAGCAATATGATTATTCGATGGCCTCGGCCATCGCGATGATCATGGCGGTTGTCCAACTGCTTATCGTCGTGGTGATCCTTGGCATACGCAACATGTTCTATCGCGGCTCGACCGCAGGCGGGAAGGGCTGACCATGATCCGGGATACCACCATCGGGGCAAGGCTCTGGATCACGGCTGTCTGGGTCGTCGTCGCTTTCTTCGTGATCAACCTCCTGGCGATGATCGCAACGGTGATCATCTCCTCATTCGCCACGCGCTGGCTTGGCACGTGGTTGCCGGCGGGCTGGACGACAAGCTGGTATTTCACTGCCTGGTCGGAATTCCAGCTCAGCGACGTTCTTATCGTTACCTTCCAGATCGTGTTCACCGTAGTTGCCCTTTCCGGGCTGCTCGGTGTGACCGCCGCCTATGCTTTGGCGCGGCGTGACTTCCCTGGCAAGAAGCTCATCATGCTGCTTTTCCTGCTGCCGCTGCTGGTTCCGCCGATCACTTTCGGCATCCCGCTGGCGACAGTCCTCTATCAGGCCGGCGTCGGCGGCACGTTCTGGGGCGTCGTTCTCGCCAATCTCGTGCCCACGGTTCCTTTTGTCATCCTCGTCATGATCCCGTTCATTGAACAGATCGATCCCAAGGTTGAAGCAGCGGCTCGGGTATTTGGCGCTGGTACTTTCCAGTTGTTCAGATATGTGCTGCTGCCAATGCTGCTGCCGGGCATCCTCGCCGCTCTGCTGCTCGTGCTGGTGCGCACTGTGGCAATGTTCGAGTTGACATTCCTGACAGCAGGGCCAACCAGTCAGACGCTTGTCGTGGCTCTTTACTATTCCGTGTTCGCCGCTGGCGTTCGTGCCGTGCAGTCGATTGACGCCATGGCCGTCGTTTATATGGTGACGACGCTGATCTGGTTGCTGATAGCGCTGCGCTTCGTAAACCCGACGCAGATCGTCGCCCGCGCCAAGCAGCAACAAACGACGGCCTAGAGCGGCTATCAAAAAGAAACGGGAGCCGAAGCTCCCGTTTTTCGTTTAGCAGTAAAGCTCAGCTTACATCGTTGCGCCGATCTGCCAGGGGACGAATTCCGCATCGCCATAACCGAGTTCTTCCGACTTGCTTCGCTCGCCCGATGCCACCTTCAGGATGCGCTCGAAAATCTCGCGGCCCTTGTCTTCAATCGACACACCGTCGAGAACATCGCCGCAGTTGATGTCCATGTCCTCGATCATCTGATTATACATCGGCGTGTTGGTGGCAAGCTTGATCGACGGTGTCGGCTTGCAGCCATAGGCTGAGCCGCGCCCGGTGGTAAACGCGAGAACATTGGCTCCGCCCGCAACCTGTCCCGTCGCTGAAACCGGGTCGTAGCCGGGCGTATCCATGAAGACGAGTCCGTGCGCGGTGACCGGCTCCGCATAGCCATAGACCGCCTCCAGCGGGGTCGTACCCGACTTTGCGACAGCGCCCAGTGACTTTTCGAGAATGGTGGTCAAACCGCCGGCCTTATTGCCGGGCGAAGGATTGTTGTTCATCTCCATCTTGTTACGGGCGGTGTAATCCTCCCACCAGGCGATGATCGACTGCAGACGTTCGACCGCCTCCGGGTTGGAAGCCCGTTCTATGAGCAGGTGTTCCGCCCCATAGATCTCCGGCGTCTCGGAAAGGATCGCGGTGCCGCCATGCTGCACCAGAAGATCAACCGCGGCGCCCAGTGCCGGATTGGCAGTAATGCCGGAATAACCATCGGAGCCGCCGCATTGCAGAGCAAGCATCAGTTCTGATGCGGGTATGGTCTCGCGCCTCACATTGGCAGCGGTCGGTAGCATGTCGCGAACGGCCGCGACGCCAGCCTCCATGGTCTTGCGCGTACCGCCCACTTCCTGGATCGTCAGGCTGCGGAATGTATCGCTCTCGACAATGTTGTAGGCTTCTTTCCAGCGGCCGATCTGGAAGCCCTCGCAACCAAGGCCGACCATCAGCACGGCCGCGATGTTTGGATTGGTCGCATAGCCCCATTGGGTGCGCTTCAGAACTTCATAGCCCTCGCCCTTTACATCGAGCGCACAGCCACCACCATGAACCAGTGGAATGATCCCGTCGATCATCGGATAATCATCGAGTATGCCCGATTTTCGGACGGCTTCAGCGATGAAGCGTGCGACGGATGCCGAGCAGTTCACCGAGGTCAGGACGCCGATATAGTTGCGTGTGCCGGCGCGGCCGTTGGCGCG
>NZ_JBBNAN010000238.1:0-12271 GCF_037994405.1 Phyllobacterium sp. | reverse complement strand
TACCGCCGATGCGTCATTGGAATGGCCCAAAAGGCGGCATGGTTTGGGAGACCGGAACAATGAGCTTGACGCGCCGCGATGTGTTGATCGCCGCCGGCTATGCGGGGAGTGCAGGATTTGCCGGGGTGGTGCTCCTTTCGCCGCAGGCTGCGGGTGCGAGCGATGAGGCGCTGGAACTCGTCAAACAGATCACAGGGCGGACGGCCACAGAGTCGGATCGCCTTCATCTGATAATGCCGGCGGTCTTCCCAACCGGTTACACCGTGCCCATGAGCCTTGAAGTCGACAGCCCCATGACCGAGACCGACCATGTAAGGCAAATCCGCGTGTTCGCGCCGCAGAACCCGCTTATCGAAGTCGCCAGTTTCCATTTCGTTCCCCAACGCAGTCTAGCCCGCGTGTCGACCCGCATCCGCCTTGCCAAACCACAATATGTAGTGGCGGTTGCCGAGATGAATGATGGCATATTGCTCATGGCCAAGACCTGGGTCCACGTCGCCACCAATGGCTGCGCCTGACGTCCAGGAGGGAGGCGGACAGTGATCACCCCCACACCACGCGTGATCGTACCAAGCGCTGCGGCGAAGGGCGACGTCTTTCAGGTCAAGACCATCATCAGCCATGAGATGGAAACAGGGTTGCGCCACGATGATCAAGGCGATGTGATCCCGCGCAAAATCATCAACAAGTTTGTCTGCCGCTATAATAATGCCGTGGTGTTTAGCGTCGATTTTCACGAGGCAATTGCCGCTAATCCTTTCGTCGAATTCTCCCTGCGGGCGACGGAGAGCGGCCGGCTCGATTTCGTCTGGGAAGAAGATGGCGGCGCCGTCTATGCGTTGTCGCACCAGCTCACGGTCACTTGATCATGGCTCTGCGACGGACACCTCTTAGTTTCCTTGGCGCGCAGCGGACGCGCCAGATTTTTGCGCTGGCGATCACCGCAACCTTGGCCGGTCTCGGTGTGGATCGTAGCAGCGCGCGAGACATCGAGCGAGGCGCGCGGCTCGCCGCGGCCTGCGCTTCCTGCCATCGCCTCGACGGCCGGGACACGGCCATTCCGCCGATCGCCGGAGTGGATCAGGACAAGCTTGTCAGCGCGATGCAAGCCTTCAAGTCGGGCAAGCGGCCGAGCCAGATGATGTACATCATGGTCCGCTCGCTCACTGACGAGGAGGTCGCGACGGTGGCGCACTATTTCTCGACGCTGGGAAAGGAAACGACGCAGCCATGAACCGTTGGACCCGTCGCGAGTTCACTCACCTTGCGGGAGCGGCTTGTCTCGCACCGTTCAGTCCACGCGTCGCAAGAGCCCAAGCCAAGGCGCGAGTCGTCGTTGTCGGCGGCGGCGTCGGCGGCGCGACCGTCGCCAAATATTTGGCCGCGAGCAAGAAAGGCCTCGATGTCACCTTGGTCGAGCCGAAGCCGAGCTACACGACCTGCTTCTTCAGCAACCTTTATCTCGCCGGGCTTCGTTCGCTCGAATCGCTCACTCATTCTTATGAAACGCTCGCGCAGA
Organism: Phyllobacterium sp.; assembly: GCF_037994405.1. GTDB lineage: Bacteria > Pseudomonadota > Alphaproteobacteria > Rhizobiales > Rhizobiaceae > Phyllobacterium. The sequence goes on along the minus strand of NZ_JBBNAN010000238.1, from coordinate 10,752 downwards.
AATACGGCATCACCGTCATTCACGACATGGCCGAAGCGGTCGACCCGGTGGCCAAGATCGTCGTGCTGAAGAACGGAACGAAGCTCGCTTACGACCGCGCCGTCATCGCCCCGGGCATCGCTTTCAGATATAGCGACATCGAGGGTTATGACGAGGCCGGAACGCAGAGTCTGCCGCATGCCTGGAATGCCGGGCCGCAGACCAAGCTGCTGCGTGAACAGCTCGAGAGCATGGAGGATGGCGGCGTATTCGTGATCACCGCCCCCCCCAATCCGTTCCGCTGCCCGCCTGGTCCCTACGAGCGCGCATCTCTGATCGCCTACTATTTCAAGCAGTTCAAGCCGCGGGCGAAGATCCTGATCCTCGATGCCAAGGACAGTTTCTTCGAGCAGGATCTGTTTCAGGACGGCTGGAGCCGTCACTATCCAGGTATGATCGAATGGCTGCCCGGTCAATTCACCGGCGGCATCAAGGCGGTCGACGTGAAGGGCCGCGCCGTCAAGACCGCGGGCGGCACATTCAAGGCCGCCGTCGCCAATATCATCCCGCCGCAGATGGCCGGCGAGCTGGCGCAGCGGGCGGGCCTCGTCGATCAGTCGGGCTGGTGTCCGATCGATCCACTGACGTTCGAGTCGAAGCTGCAGCCGGGAATTCACGTGGTGGGCGACGCGACCAGCGCCGGCGACATGCCGAAATCGGCTTTCGTTACGAACAGCCAGGCCAAGGTTTGCGCCTTTGCCATTGCCACCGCGCTCACCGGCTCCGAGGCCGCCGAACCTCACCTGTTCAACACCTGCTTCACCTTTCTCGCCGCCCATGATGCGGTGAGTGATGCCATCAGCTTCAAGGCTACGGCGGAGACCATCAAGATCAGCGAGATCTTGCTCAGCGCGGTCGGAGAGGATGCCGAACTCCGCCGCCAGGTGGTGCGCACCGCCAACGGCTGGTATGACGCCTTCACGCACGACGTGTTTGGCTGAAGCGGAACTCAGCTCCGCTCGAGGGCCGGGCCAGCCGTGACGGAAGTGCCGGCACCATGGCGCGCGCTGTCCGCCTCGGCGCCGGATTGCTGTTGCGCGATCGGCGACGGAACTGGATCGGGCAGCCGTTCCAGCCGCAGCGAATTCATCACCACGAGGATGCTCGATCCGGCCATGACTCCCGCCGCCAGGATCGGCTGTAGCAATCCGAGGGCCGCGAAAGTGAGCGCGACGAGGTTGTAGCCGAACGCCCACATGAGGTTGGTCAAAATGGTCCTGCGGACCGCGCGGGCCACGTCGACGACCCAGGGCAGCATCCACAATCCGTCCGCGGGCAGCACGATTGCCGCAGTCTCGCGGGCGAGATCGGTGGCCGAGCCGACGGCGATGCCGACATCGGCAGCGGCGAGCACCGGCCCGTCATTGAGGCCATCGCCGACCATCGCCACAACATCGTGGCCATGCCGGAGCCGGCCGAGGGCCTCCCGTTTGGCCTCGGGCAAAAGACCCGCCTGCACGGCCTTAATCCCGACCATGGCCGCGATCCGCTCCGCCGCCGGTGCCACGTCGCCGGTCAACAGCGCAACGTCGAGCCCGCGCTCACGAAGTGCCGCGATCGTCGACTGCGCCTCGGGAAGCGGTGAATCGTCAAGCGACAGCACGGCACGGACCCGCTCGCCCCAACCGATATAGACCAGCGAATGACCGCTTGCCTCGCGCGACCGCTCAATCAGCGTCGAAGGAAGCGGCCATCCCAGATCATTCATCAATCTCATGCTCCCCGCCGCCACGGGCTCGCCATTTGCGCTGCCGCGGATGCCACGGCCGGGAACCGTCCGGACATTACGGGTCGCGAGCGGCGTGATGCCGCGCGCAGCGGCCGCCGCCGCGATTGCCAGCGCCAATCCATGTTCGGAATGGCGCCCCAGACCAGCGGCGCGTGCCAGCACGTCGTCGATGCCGACTCCGTCGCGGTTGATTCCGACGAGACGCGCTTTGCCCGCCGTCAAAGTGCCCGTCTTGTCGAAGGCGAGGAACCGCACATGCGCGAGGGTCTCGAGAACGCCGGGGTCGCGGACGAGGCAGCCGTGCCGCGCCAGCCGGCCGATGCCGAGCGAGGTCGCCATTGGAGCGGCGAGGCCAGCGGCGCAAGGACAGGCAACTACCAGTACTGAGAGGCCAATCAGCAACGCCCGATCGAACGGCAATGACTGCGCCCAGTAAACGATCGTCAGCCCGCCGAGGGCGAGGACGAGCGGCACGGACACGCCAACGACGCGATCGGCAAGGCGCTGGGTTGGGCTGCGACGGCCCAGCGCTTCGCGCACCGACCGACAAATCTGTGCCCAGCGCGTTGCGGTTCCGTCACCGCTGCTCTGGATCAGGAGTGGGCCGTCGATATTGATGCTGCCGGCAATCACCGCGGAGCCGACGCCCTTTGTCACTTGCCGGCCTTCTCCGGTGATCACGGCTTCATCGGTGTTCGATTCCCCCTCAACAACCACGCCGTCGACCGGAATGCGCTCGCCTGGCCGAACCCGCACCAGCATGCCGGCCGTCACCTCCCGCACCGGGCGGCGAATCTCTGCCGCGCCATCGACAACAGCTGCGCTCTCGCTTTCGGCGGCCAGGAGAGGTTCGAGGTCGCGCGCCGCCCTGGCGCGGCCAACGGCCTCGAGATAGCGGCCAACGGTGAACAGCATGAGCACCATCACGGCTGTGTCGAAATAGACATGCGTGCTGCCCTCGAACACGGCAAATGCCGAATAAAGATAGGCGGCAGCGACGCCAAGCACGATGAGCGCTGACGATGTCACGCGTCCCTGAATGCCATTGAGCCACATTTCACGCAGATAGGGTCCGCCGAGAATTACCACCGCTGGCGTCGCAAAGATCCAGAGTAAAAGGTGAATCCACGGCAGCACGCCCGCATCGACGCCGGTGAATGCGTCCGAATAGAGGAGGAGGCTGAACATCATGATATTCATGGAGAGAAAGCCGCCCACGCCAAGCTGGATCAGAAGCCAGGCGGCCTCCCACTCTTCGTGTCTGCCGCTCTTCACCTGAAAGGCGATACAACAGCCGTAGCAGCAGAACGCGCAAGCCTCACCGTTGATCCTGCGCTCCATCGGACGCAGGCCGATGGGCAGCGAACAATGGCTGCACATGATATTGTCACACGCAGTCATGCGGGAAGTCCTCCCAGCCAGGCATGGCCGATATGCGCGTCCGAGGGCAGCAGACCACGGCCGAGCGTGATGAGGCCGAGCAATAGAATAAAACCGCCGGCCAGCCAGACGCCGCGCCGCCGCCAGGCTGGCCCGAGAACCTGGCCGACGCCGCCCATCATCAACATCGCGGGAAACGTTCCCAGTCCGAACGACGCCATGACGAGAAAGCCAGGAAGCGCCGCGGCGGTGCTCGCCGCCTGGGCAGCGAAGGCATAGACCAGGGGACATGGCAGGAAGCCGTTGAATACGCCAAAGGCGAGCGGCGCAGCGCTGCTTCGGGCTGTCATCAGACTGCGCAGGGACTTGGCAAACGTGCTCCCGCCGAAACCGATCGCTAGGCGATGAAAGACCTGCAGCAAGCCGAAGAACTGCAACGCCATGGCAATCATGAGCAGGCCAGCGACAATCGCGAGAATTCGCTGGGCGATGTCGAGGGAACCGTCCAACAGCGGCGCCGTCGCCGCTCCCTGCGGCGTGCATATGACTTGACCGAGCGCGCCCGCGAGCCCGCCGAGGAAGCAGTAGGTCGTCAATCGGCCGGTATTATAGAGCAGGTGGCGCGCCGCAGTTGCGCCTCCGCCGCGCGGATCGCGTCCCAGCCCACAGGCAAAGCCGCCGCACATTCCGATGCAGTGAAAGCTGCCTGCAAAGCCTGCAGCGAAGATCATCAGGTAATAGGTCATCGGCAGATTGTCCTGCTCACCCGCCGCTCATTCACGAGGCGATACACGCCGCGCGCCATCAGCGACGCATGAGGTAAGCGACCCAAACGAAGAAGGTGACGGTGGCTATCGTAAAGCCGACGAAAGCGAGAATTTGAAGCCCGCTTGCATCGGCCAGCGAGAAAGCAGTGTTTTCCAGCATGATTTGCCTCGGTCAACCGAAATAAACACGGAGCACATTCATTGCCAGCGCGGAAATCAGCAGGATCATATTCAACACCGCGACTCCCAAAACGATCTTGGCTGCCAGCATGTCCTGCTCCTTCTCCCTGCCACTCATCCATTCGCTCGCATGTGCGACCACGGGTCCTTTGTCAGATCCGACCCGGTCCCAGCCCACCCCAATATACTACCATGTAAAACAGCGACCAAAGGAAAAGCACTGCGTAGACGACCAGCAGCCACACCGGGAGATATCCGTGCCGTGCCTGGATGGTGCCGCCGGCATATTCCTCCAACTCGTGCTCGTGGTCCGAACCTTGATCTGAGCCGTCACTCTCCGGTGTACTTGTCGGTGTGCTTGGCGTTGTCATTTTCCACTTCCCTTTCGTAGAATCTGGTGGCCGCGTCGTCGGCGCCGCCGAAGGCGCCCGAGAGCACGCCCCAAACGAAGACGCAAAGCGCACCAAGGCTCATCAACATGGCGCCTGCATAAGGTCCGGTGATCTCAAATCCGAGCATAACTCAGTCTCCTTTGGCGGTATGTTGTTTGCCGGTCACCGACCCGCCGTCACCTTCGCCGGATTGGGAAGCCTTCTGCGCCGGGCCCCGGCCCGGAACATAGGCTTTATCCGGAGAATCCGCCTCGAGATTGAGGTCGTTGAGCGCCGCGCGATCCGTGTCCGCGATCGCCAACGGTTCGCCCGTGAGCGGGTCCTTATAGGCGGAAAGTGCGAGGACGTAGTACGAGAGCGCCCACCGGTCCTTCTCGGGCAATGCATCCCGATAGGAGGGCATGGGCGTGCCGCTCAACCCGGTCGTCATGGTCCGAAAAATGTCTTCGACCGCTGTCCCTGACTTGAACTGGCCACTGGTGAGGTCGGCCGGCACAATGCCAAAACCGAGATCATCCTTCAGCCCGGCGGCTTTCTCGCCATCGCCCTTTCCGGTCATGCCATGGCACTCCCAGCATTTGGCTACCTGCCAGACTTCCTTGCCGCGATCGAGGATTTGCTGGGAAGCCTCGGGCGGCTTTGCGATGTACAGAGGAGCGCCGGGCGGCTCCTCGACGAAGTACGCATACGGCTTGGCCGGGTCGGAGCGGTCAACCGCCAGCTCATACTTGATGTATTGGATGACCGCGAGCCTATCGTTGAGCGGCAGATCGTACCAGGCCGGCATAGCCGTGCCGCGAACTCCGCGGGTGATGGTGCGCAAGAGGTCACCGTCAGTCGGCAGCGGCTCCTTGGTCAACCGGAACTTGAACACGGCCGCTGCGAAGCTTCGCGGGCGCTGATTGAACATGAAGGTCGCCGCCGGTCCATTGCCGTCGCCGTTGACCCCATGGCAGCCGAGGCACCGCCGCCCATAGACCTCCTTGCCATGCGCGATCCACTCGCTCGAGCGCGGCATCGTCGCGTCCATGACTTCAAGTTGCTGCGGCTCGAACAGGTCGCGCCATTTGCCACGATTCATGCCGAGCTTCTGGACATAGGCGACGAGACCTTCCAGGTCTTTCGTCTCGGCGGCGATTTGAACCGTGCTGCCCGTGTATTCCTCGTTTGGTATCACAATGACTGGGGCCTTGCCGCGCGCCTGCGTCGGCACGAACAGCAGCCCGTCGGCGCTTGGCGTGAGCCTGATCTGCTTCTGGCTCGCAAAGTCGAACAGCCCTTCGGTCACCGGCGTTTTTTCCAGAGTACGATTGCCGGCTCCGTCATCGACGATTGCGACCGGCTGTTCGGGCGTGTCGAAGAGTCCCCGGTAACGCGCCATGACCGTGTCCGGGGAGAGCATGCGCGGATTCCAGAAATGGGCAAGATGCCATTCGTCGCTGTATTTGAGGCCGACCCGCGTCAGGTCCGGGCCGATGCGCCGCGTGCCGAAAAGATGGGGCACGTCATAGGCATATTCGCCGGACTCGGTCACCGGGCCCCATCGGCGCGTTTCGCCGGTCACCGGGCGCACGTATTGGGAGTGGCAGTACCAGCAGCCCTCGCGAAGATAGACCGCGCGGCCGAGTTTCTGCTGCGGCGTGTAATCGGTCGCCTCCGTTTGTATCCATTTGAGCTGGCCGAGGTCGGTCCGGGTAACCGCAGTCACCCGGGTAGAGCGGGCCGAAGGTTCGAAAAACGGCAGGAAGCCCTGGGTGACGAGGGCGGCGAAGAAGCAAAAGATGCCGGCCACCAGGACAACGAACCGCGCACTCATCGCGTCGCCCGTCCAACCGGAACCGGGCTCCTGTCGAAAGCCGAACCATCCGCCGCTCTGGCCGGCCGGGTCAGCGCCGTCATCATCAGATTGATGACGAGAAGCGTCATCCCGATATCCATGCTGACGCCAGCAACAGTCCGCACCAGCCAATAGGGCCGCATCGCGAGCACCGTGTCGAGCCATTCGGTGCCGGCCATCCATTGGAAGCCCTGCTGCAGACCGCCGGCGGTCAGCACCAGACCCATGGTGGAGATGCCGACGGTGATCAGCCAGAACGCCCAATTGCCCATCGTGAAAGACCAAAGCTCGCGCCCGTAGGCCCGCGGCCAGACATAGATCAGACCGCCCATCGCCCAGACCACGAACGTCCCGAACACGGTAAGGTGCGAATGCGAGATGACGAAATCCGTGAAATGGGTCGGCTGCTGGATCGAGCGCAAGGCTTCCGTCGAGCCCTGGAAACACCCCACCAGATACATCAGCGAGCCCGTGATCAGAAATTTCGCCGGGAGGTTCTTCCCGAAGGCGTCCCAGCGGCCTTTCACGGTGCCGAAGAAGTTCACCAGCACCGTCCACACCGGAATGATCAGCAGCATGGAGGTGATGATCGCCAGCGTCTCGGCCCAGTCGGCGATCGGGCTGTAGAGATAATGATGAATGCCGACAAAGGGATAAAACAGGGCGAGAGACCAAAAGCCGACAAGCGACAGCTTGTGGCCATAGATTGGATTGCGCACGCTGATCGGCAGGAAGTAGTAAATGAGCACGTAGCCCGCCGGCGTGATCCACAATCCGACGATGTAATGGAGGTAGAGGCCATGGAAGGCCGCGCTGTTGATGCCTGAGATTGTGTAGGGCAGCATGATGCCCAGAACGAGATTCATCGTCGTCCACACGAAAGCCCCGATCAGATACCAGAGCGCGACATAGAGCGGCGGCTCGAGGCGTCGCGAGATCGTGATCAGGAATTGCGCGGTCGCCACGGCGATAACGAGAAAGAGCGGGATTTTGGCGAACAGCGGGAACTCGCCCGCTTCCAGGCCGTTGTTTTCGCCAAACGGCAGCGAGATGAGCGCGGCCGCCACGACGACATTCCACAGCCAGGCCAGCGGTATGCCCCATCGCGGCCACGGCACCCGCACACCGCACAGACGCGGCACCAGGTAATAGCATTCGCCGATGAAGAGCGATGAAAAGGCGCCGAAGATGACGCCGTTGACGTGGACCGGCCGCAACCTGCCGAAGGTCAGCCCCAGGCTGGTGCCGAGATAGTCCGGATAGTTGAAAAGGCCCGACAGCGCCACGCCGACCGAAGGTGCGAGCACGAGCCAGAACATGCCCCAATAGAGCCAAGTTCGCACAACCGGCCAGTCCACCAGTTCATCCAGGTCGATGCCAGCGAATCTGCCACGCAATGCTTCTGCCACGGCATGCTCCCCAATCACGCGTTCAACCGCGCGACTCTTCAGGACTCGATTTCAAAACTTTGCCAGCGTCGAGAACTACCCGATGCCGGTTGTGCGGTTTCGGATATCGTGCGGCGCGACTCGGGCCTCTCGGTAGCCCGCGCCACGCCGAAAAGAACTAATGCTTGCCTGGGACCAACACCGAGCCGGTGTTCGACCAGGTAATGTACGCTTCCAAGGCCTTCATCGCGTCCGACTCGGGATCGATCTTTTCGCCCTGGTTGGGCTTCTCGATGCACCAGTTGATCATGTCGCGTAGCGTCGCGAATTTGCTCGTTTCTACCTGGAACTTCGGGTAGGACTGCGGGTGGGTGTCGGAGGCCATGGGATGGCACATTGCGCAGGCCATTCCCGTGGTGGAGAGGACGACGTTCATCTGTTTGGCAGTGGCTGCATCGCCGTGGAACAAGAGGTCCCCCTTCCTGACCTCCTCCATGAACACGTCTTCGTATTGTTTCAACTGCTCCGGTGCGTGCGGTGCCTTGTGAGCACTGGTGGGGCCGACGAAGACGGCGACCACCGCAATCGCTACGACGAAGGACGGGCGGCACAACGTGCCGAGAAATGTCGTTCTGATTGTCATAGCCATTCCTCCCTTAGTAGGGCCACATATTGTCCGCCATTCGCGGCCGCAACTTCTCAGGCTGACTGAGCGAGGAATCCGGGTCCGATTGAACAAAGACCTCCTTGCGGCCCCACATAATGTACTCAACGTCGACCTTGTCGCCGGCGTTCACGTTCACGGTTTCCCAACCGACCCCATCGAAGTGATCGCCGGGGTCGGCCCGGATCATCAGCTTGGTCAGCTTGGGCACGCCTTCCGGGGCATAGGGCCACGGCCAAGAGGTCGCCAGCATGCCGATCGAGCGCATGGTGCCGATCTCGTTATAGAGCACCTGGTGGACGTGACCGTGGATGTTGGTGACCTTAGTATATGGCTTCAGCACCTCATTTACTTCGCGCCAGTCGCGCACCCAGAAGTTCCAGGGCGGGTAGTACTCGTAGAGCGGATTATGGCTGAAGATGACGATCGGCTTGGACTTATCCCAGTCGGCGAGTATCTTCTGCATCCAGTCGAGCTGGTCGCGGCCGACGCCGGCCCACGCGCCGGCAACCGTGCCGTCGAGGGTCGCCATATGGCCCATGCGTTCCTCTGGCGTCATCTTCTTCACTGTCCAGTAGTCCGGTCCCCGGCTGACCGTATCGAGCCCGATGAAGCGCACGCCCTTGTGGTCGAAGGTCCAGTTGGGTTGGCCGAACAATTCGCCCCACTTCTTGCCCATATCCAGATACCAGTCGTGCTCGCCCGGAATGTAGTACTTCTTGATCTTCAGATCCTTGAGCAGCTCGACGCCAAGCTCGAGTTCCTCGATCTTTCCGAGCTGGGCCAGGTCGCCGCCGAAGATCAGAAAGTCGGCCGGCGGATCCATGGCCTGGACCTCTTTCACCGCGCGCACCACCTTGTCTACGAAGCGCGTATTGAGGGATCTCTCGTAGAGATGGGTGTCCGAAATCCAGGCGAACTTGAAGGGCGCTTCGGCGGCGTGGGCGACGTCGATGGTGTTGAGCAAAGGCCACCACGCAAAGGTCTGGGCGACGGAAGCGGCGCCGAACAGCAGCGATCTGTGAATGAAGGTGCGACGGGTGATTTGGAGCGAGTCGTCGGGGCGCACCCCAGGCTGCTGCAGCACCGCATGCATTTCGCGCCGAATGCGGTCAAGCTCGTTAGACATCAGGGTTCCTCCTCAGTGCAGACCGTTTCTTAAAGCGTCGGTCCTCTCATATGCACGCGACCCTGTTGGGTCACTGGGTCGCCCATTTTCTTATTTTTTCAGCTCAATCGTCAGGCTGGTAGGCTGTTTCTCCGCTACTGTTACGGGCTGCTCGATGGGCCCGGTGAAGGGTTGGACCGCCACGAGCGTATAGTTGCCCGGCGGAACATCGGTTATGGTGAATTTGCCGTCGGGGCCGGTGATCGCGTAGTAGGGATTGTCCACCACGTAGATCCAGCCTTCCATCCAACCATGCGCGTCGCAGTCGACGCGGACAGTGCCGGCGCGGTCCAGTTCAACTGGTATGCGCTGTCCCTGATTGGGCAGCGCCAGGTTGAAAGTGGTGCGCTTGCCATAATAGCCGTGGGTGTTGTGGAGCACCGGATCGGTGTTGACGACATCCACCTGACCGGCAGGGACTACCTGAACCTCGGGCACGAAGCGGCATTTGACATTGTCAATTTCGGGCGGCTTGCCCGACTCAGGCCAAGGTTTTCCCGAGGCCACGTCGACCAGATACACAACTGCGCTCTCAACGGCTTGGTCGGTGCCGACCCGGATCAGCGGGTCCTCGCGCGGTGCCCCGCACACTTCGACATCCTTGGTAGGGATGATTTTTTTTGTCGGCACGTCGCCGCGGTAGACGATCGTACCCTCGATCGTTCCGCCTCCCGTGACCGGACGCACTTCGTAGGCTTGCGCAGGTGCGGACATCGAAGCAGCGCAAACGATCACCGCTAGCCCACTGATCCAATTGATCGTCTTCATCGACCACCCCTCCTCCGAGGGGATCATGTTTCGCTTGGGAAACTGGTGGATCATAAGGCGAAATGAGTTATCATGTCTAGGGTGTGAACCAACTAAATAAGACCAGATGGGCGCGACCAGTAGACGGTTAGTCTGACAAGCGTCGTGCTCGGGAACGTGAGGCACCCTTCTCGATATACCGGAGGTACCAGATGAAGCGACGGCATGGACTCCTCCGCCCTTGGGCCCATTGTCCCCAGGCCGTCATCTGCCTCGTAGTCGCAGCGGCCCTGTCGGTCTTCCAACCGCCGGCGCGGGCTGACACGGCGCCTGCGACGGTCGGCGGCCCATTCACGCTCACGGCGCCGGACGGAACGACGGTCACCGATGCGACGTATCGCGGCAAATGGCTGCTGGTTTTCTTCGGCTATACTTCTTGTCCCGACACCTGTCCGACGACA
>NZ_JBBNAN010000237.1:0-2941 GCF_037994405.1 Phyllobacterium sp. | reverse complement strand
TCGTCGCGCTCGCTATCGCGCTCGGAACCCGTCCTCGCGCACCACGCGCTAGACTTTCTGAAGACGTGCAGTAACGCGAGCCGACACGGCAATCCCAACGCGAATGTATTGCCGGTTAACCAACTTGGCACAGCTTCCTTGCAACAAAGCAAAATTCGCCATTGAAGCCAAGGGCCGCATCGGTTAGAAACGCTTCGCGCATGTAAGGCTCGAGCCTTGTATCAGCACCCGCAGCTCAGCTGGATAGAGTGCTGCCCTCCGAATCCGGGTAACCTGTTGAAAACGCCTATCTTTTTCCCTTGGTTTTCTTGCGTTTGTGATCACTGAATAGCAAAATAACTATGACACAGGCACATTTGCGCTTGTAAGCGTTGAGCTGACCTTTCAGAAAGCTAACGCTCATAAAGGCTTTAGTGCTGGTCAACCAAGGCCACGAATCGATGTAATCGAGCTAAATTTAACTGATTTCTCAAGCGGTCCTTTATCGCCGTCTGCCATCTTCGGTCGCGGCGGAGAGACGGCATGAACAAACGACCACGACTGATCGTCAACAACGGAAATCAATCGCCCTGGCGGCAACACTTGGAGAAGCGTAGAAAGCCGCGCCGACCATGGTATCTGCGTCGAGCTTGGCTGCAGGCGACGTTAGCCGTTGTCGCCGCAATTGTCATATTTTCATACTACACAGGCGATTTCGATAATGCGCCGCAGACGGCTGTTTCATTTACCAACCAAATGATCGGCAGGCAGCAGCTTTATGTTATTGATGGCGATACCATTCACTACAACGGCGAAAGGATCCGGATCGCCAACATAGATACTCCCGAAATTACCCAGGCGAAGTGCGATTCAGAGCTGAAACGGGGTCTTGAAGCGAAAGCCTTTCTGAAGGAGCTTATTGATGGTCGGCCACTCATCATCAACCGCGGCGATCCGCATACGGGCAGGATGACGGACCAATACGGTCGCACGCTCGCTCTCGTATCTACTGGCGGGCGGGATGTCGGCACCATCCTTGTCCAGCGGCGACTGGCGCGGCCCTGGACAGGACGAAGAATGCCTTGGTGTTGAGCTCTTCGTTTGACGAGCCAATCCGAAAATAGATCGCATACCAATGCTGTCAAAGAAGCAGGCACAGTTAACCGAATTTGTGGCTATGTGTAGAGGGGCGTATATAATTGCGCATAACCCACGTGGTGACGCTATCCGTTGGATTGGGGGGGTGCAACATGCCCGAAGCAGTCAGCTCTGCGATCGCTGCCATGGAGGGACATGGCTTTTATAACCGTAACTCCTCCATGCAGGCAGCTGGAAACGCCACCGCCCTGGCGCTCTGGGAAAAGGCCGCCCAATCCGTGGACTTGGGAAAAGAGACGCTGGTCATAGTCGACTACGGCTCGTCGCAGGGCCTCAATTCAATGGAGCCCATCTCAACGGCGATCCGAGTGCTCCGGGTCAGGACGGGTGACGAGCGAATGGTGGAAGTCATCCACACCGACCTGCCCTCCAACGACTTTGCGTCCCTTTTCACGACACTGAACGAAGATCCTGGCAGCTATATGGTTGGAACATCCGGAATCTTTCCGTCTGCCATCGGCCGCACCTATTTCGAGCCTTTGATGCCGCCGGGACGCGTTCATCTCGGCTGGAACTCTTGGACGATCCAGTGGATGAGCCGGAATCCGGTCGATGCGCCGGACCATGTGTTCGCGGTGCGGAGCAGGGTGCCGGAAATTCGTGCTGCAGTTATCGAGCAACAGGCTCGCGACTGGCGGCATTTTTTAGAGCTTCGATCAAGGGAACTGCGTCCGGGCGGTCGACTGCTATCCCTGTTCCCCGCCAGGCAACCGGACAGGATGGGGTTTGAGTGGCTAATGGGAGAATTGTGGGAGGCCGTTTGCGATATGAGGCGCGACGGACTGTTTTCCGACCATGAAATCCTGAGGATCACCGTGCCGACCGCCCCGCGTCGAATGGCCGACATTCAAGCGCCTTTCTCCGAAGACGGGCACTTTGCCGGGCTGGAGATCGAGCATGCTGAAATCCTCGAAGGGCCGGACGTCCATTGGGGCGACTTCGAGCGGACCGGGGATGCGGCCAACCTCGCCCTGTGCTGGACGGGTATGATGAGGGCGTTTTCAGGTCCGACGATCATGAACTCTATCGATCCGGTGCGCAATCGTGCGGAGCTGGTTGATGACCTCTTCGGCCGGTTCGCGAATCGTCTCGCTGCAAATCCGCAGCGTCACGAGCACTTTATCGCTGTGGTTCTGCTGCACAAGGTTGGATCGGCAGTGTGATCGCCATGTTCCTCGGCGCAAATTACCAGAACAACATAGATGCTGGGTCCTCAAGGCTCTCTTGGACGGCGAAAGCTTGGAAGTTGCCCGCGGCGATCCTAGTGATTGGCTTTGTGATCAGAACACTTCAGTCGCGAACCTGGGCCGTCGCTGCGCCCGACTACAACTCGGCTTGGATCGTGTCCCCGCGCGGGAAGTTCTATGTCTGTTCCTACCGCTTCGGCTCGGGGATAAAATGCGATGACCGGACGCTTGAATAGCGTAAGGGCGACTCCCCTGCCCCGCAGAGAAACCGCCCTTGATCCAGACACCGCTATTGATGAATTATGCAAACCATTGCTGAAGGAATGTCGTGCTCGACTTCTCCCGCCCCGGGAAGCCGACGGACAATGCCTATATCGAAGCATTCAACGGTCGGTTCAGGGCGCAGTGCCTGAACCAGCACTGGTTCCTGACGCTTGACGACGCCCGGCAAAAAATGGAGGATTGGCGTAGATACCACAATGAGGAACGCCCTCACGGGGCAATCGGAAACAACGTCCCGATCTCGTTGCAAAATCCCGGTGGCGCAACCAGTCCGCCATCGTGACAAAGCCGGAAAACTCTATCCTCCGGCGGTCCGAAGTTCGGGTGCAGTTCAC
>NZ_JBBNAN010000236.1:0-11361 GCF_037994405.1 Phyllobacterium sp. | reverse complement strand
TGCCAACCCGGACAGCTGGGAGGGCTGGTACTGGGGCGCCATGCACCATTTCGGCAATTCAATGCGGGTCGGCGTGCCTGCGGGCTATGGTGGGGTCGAGGATTGCCTCAAGGAAGCCGAGATGATCGTCTTCTGGTCCTGCGATCCCGAAAGCACCAATGGAGCCTATGCGGGATTTGAGGGCACGCCCCGTCGTCGATGGGCCAAGGAACTCGGCATCGAGTTCGTTCATATCGACCCGCATTGCAATCCGACAGCCCAGTTGCTGGGCGGGCGCTGGTTTCCCGTCCGGCCGCAGACCGACGCGGCCCTAGCCCAGGCGATCATGTATGTTTGGATCACGGAGGGCCTTTACGACGAGGAGTACGTCGCCACTCGCACCACCGGCTTCGACGAATGGAAGGCGTACCTGCTGGGCGAAACCGATGGCATCTCCAAGAGCCCTGAATGGCAGGAGGCAGAGACCGGCATCCCTGCCAGGGACGTGCGCGCCCTGGCCCGCAAGTGGGGCGGCAAGAAGGTCTATCTGGCTGTCGGAATGACGGGCACGGGATTCGGCGGCGCAGGCCGCGGCGCGACCGGAGCCCAGTGGGCGCGCTGCATGATCATGATGATGGCCATGCAGGGCTGGGGCAAGCCGGGCGTCAATTTCGGCGGTCTCCAGATCGGCGTCCCGCACGACCTCCATTTCTATTTTCCGGGCTACGCCGATGGCGGGATCTCCGGTGAGCTGGCGTGGACCGGGAATGCGGTCAACAACTATCAGCGCATGCCGCACATATTGACGATGAATCCTGTCAAGCAGATGGTGCCGCGTCAGCAACTGCCCGACGCCATCATCTCCGGCCACGCCACCGGCTACCTCTGGGACGGCATGTCCCAAGAGGCCCAGTTCGCTCCATTCACCTATCCCATGCCGGGCTACTCGCCGATTCACATGATCTACCGTTATGGCGGATCGTCTTTCAGCACCGCGACGAAATCAGGGCGCTGGGTGGAGGCCTATCGGCACGAGAGCATCGAGTTCGTGGTCAACCAATCTATCTGGATGGAGGGCGAGGCTCAGTTCGCCGATATCATCCTACCAGCCTGCACCTCGCTGGAGCGCTGGGACATTGGCGAATGGGCGAATTCCGGAGGCTACGCCCATCACGGCGTCAACGTCGTCAACCATCGCGTCATCACCCTCCAGCATAAGTGCATCGAGCCCTTGGGCGAGTCGAAGTCTGACTACGCGATATTCACCGGCATCCTGACCCGACTGGGCCTGGGAGCCGTCTTCACCGAGGGCTGCAGCGAGCTCGACTGGGTCAAGCGGGTGTTCGATTCGTCAGATCTGCCCGGCGAAATTTCCTGGAAGAAATTCTGTCGCAAGGGCTACTACGTCGTGCCGCCCGAAAAGCCAGAGCTGCGCCAGCCCGTCGACATGCGCTGGTTCGCCGAGGGAAGGCGCAAGGATCTACCGGAACCGCTTCCGATGCCATCGCAGTATGCCGAAGAGTTCGGCATGGGCCTGCAGACTCCGAGCGGCAAGCTGGAATTCGTGCCCGAGGTCCTCAAGCGGAACACGGCGGGCAATCCGGACCGGCCACCGGTCAATCGCTACATCCCATCCTGGGAAGGGCTGCGCAGCACCGGGCTGGCGGAGCGCTATCCGCTGCAGATGATCGCGACGCATAGCCGCTACAGCTTCCACACCAGCATGGACGGCAAGAACAGCGCGGTCAATCAGGTGGAAGACCACCGCGCCCTGCTTGCCGGCCATCGCTTTTGGCTGCTGCGGCTCAACCCGGCCGATGCCGCCGCCCGGGGCATCGGCCATCGTGACCTGGTGAAGATCTTCAACGATCGCGGGGCCGTAATCTGCGCCGCCGACATTTCGCCCCTGGTGACTGCGGGCGTCGTCAAGTCCTATGAGGCCAGCGCCGAGTTCCAGCTCATCGACGTTGCGGGAGAGACCGTCGAGATCGGCGGCTGCCTGAACATCCTCACCCCGGACCGATCGCAGACCCGCGGAACCAGCAGCATGGCTCCCAATTCCTGCCTAGTGCAGATCGAGAAGTGGCGGAACGCCGAGTCCTTCAAGATGAACCGCGCAGCGTAGGAGGACGCCCGTGAGCAAGTGGAACCTAATCATCAATGTCGGCCGCTGCGAGAACTGCCATAATTGCGTCATAGCGGACCGGGACGAACACGTCGGCAACGACTTCCCGGGCTATGCGGCGCCGGCCGCCGCCGTCGGCGACAGCCCGATCCGCATCCTGCGGCGTGCGCAGGGCAGCGCGCCCATGGTGGAGACCACCTACCTGCCGGTGATGTGCAATCACTGCGACGACGCGCCCTGCATGCGCCATGCCGGTGACGCCATTCGCAAACGCGATGATGGCGTCGTCATCATCGATCCGGTCAAGTCCCGCGGCCGCAAGGACATCGTTGGCTCCTGCCCCTATGGGGCAATCGTCTGGAATGACGAGCAACAGGTGCCGCAGACCTGGATTTTCGACGCCCACCTGCTGGATCAGGGCTGGCAGCAGCCCCGCTGTCAACAGGTCTGCCCGACGGATGTCTTCGAGGCGGTGAAGCTCGATGACGCCGCCATGGAGCGGATGGCGTTCGCCGAGGGGCTCAAGGTGCACAAGCCCGAGCTCGCGACCAAACCCCGCGTCTGGTACCGGGGCTTGGAACGGTGGGAGACATGCTTCGTCGGCGGTAGCGTCAGCGCCGACATTGCCGCGACGGTGGAATGCATCGAGGGGGCGGACGTCACCCTCTCCCAGGGAGGCAAGGTTCTCGCGAGGACGGTCACCGACGGCTTCGGCGACTTTCGCTTCGACAATTTGGCCGGGGATGGAGGCACGTATCGTGTCGAAGTTTCCCATGCCCATGGCAGCGCCTGGCGCGACTGTGTCCTGTGCGAGAGCGTCTATCTGGGCGAACTGAGGTTGACCCGCCTCGAGGAAACAAAGGAGGAGACGGCGAAAGCCCGCCCCAGCATTGCTCATTTAGTCGACGGAGCGGGTGGCGGCGCCCCAGATTCGCGTGGAGGAGCCGATGCTTGATAGTGATAATTGCCGCTCGGACATGACCAATCGGCGAACAAGATGGCAGGAAAGCCGGGGAACGAACGTTGCCCGATTCTCAGTGCGGCAGAGACATTGTGCGCGATCTGGGAGCCGGAAACGCCCGAAGACTTGATTTCCTTCAGTGTTGAGGCTCTCCGGAGCAGGCCGCTTCAATGCTGGCGATGATTGCCGGCACTGGTCTCGCTGCAGTGTTTCTGGTGCTGCAGGGCTATAAGGCCTGGCGAGATGCCGGATCCGATGCGGCGGAGTTCGTACTCCGAACACTGGAGATCGAGCCGGAGGAAGCTCGTCGCACCGCTAATTTGAAGTTGCCGCCGCTGCCCAGGTGAGCCAGCGCGGATCTATAGGAGGAGGAAGACTATGCTCGCAACAACCCCTGGCGACTTCGGGCGCCCCATTGTCGCTCTGCGCGATGTCGAGGCATTCGAGCAAATTCCGCTGCGGGAGCGTAACCTGCCGGCAAGCACCTACGAGATGCTTGCGCGCGGCGCCGCTATCGCGCCGGATCAGCTTGCCCTGTCCTTCTTTCTGCGCTCTGGCGACTTTCGTGATCCCTTCGTCTGGACTCATGCAGAGCTCCACGCTGACATCACGAGGACAGCCAATGCCCTACGGCGGCTGGGAATCGGTCGCGACGACGTCGTCGCCTTCGTGCTGCCCAATCTGCCCGAAACGCATTTCGTGATCTGGGGCGGCGAGGCGGCGGGTATCGCCTTCGCAATCAATCCGCTGCTACAAGCGGAACAGATCTCGGATCTTCTCATAGCCGGAAAGGCAAAATGGCTGGTGACGCTGACGCCCGCCCCGGGGACCGACATCTGGGAGAAGACGGTCGAAGCCGCGGCGAATGTGCCGAGCTTGCAGGGAATTCTCTCGGTGAATTTAAGTCGCTATGTTCGCGACACCGACGACGAAGCGCCGGAGGTACGGTCGCAGGCTCCGAGTGTCGATGGTCTTTCGATCCCGATTCTCAGCCTGCCTCAGGAAATCGCCGCGGAACGCGGCGACGCGTTGACCTTCGAAATGCCCAGATCCGGGGATATCTCATCATACTTCTGCACAGGCGGCACGACCGGGCTGCCCAAGATCGCTACGCGCACGCACTTCTCGGAAGTGTTCGACGCCTGGTCCACCCAAGCCTTCATCGGGAGTGCGTTCGCACCGGGCAAGACGATCTTCTGCGGCCTGCCGCTCTTCCACGTCAATGGGCAGTTGGTGACGGGCCTCATCCCGTGGTCACAAGGCGGACATGTCATCATGGGCACGCCGCAGGGCTATCGCGGAGAGGGAGTTATTCCGTCCTTCTGGGAGATCATCGAACATTATCGGATCGTGGCCTTCTCGGGTGTTCCGACTGTATATTCCGCACTTCTGCAGGTGCCTTTCGGCGGCCGCGACATTTCAAGCATCGGCTACGGTTTTTGCGGCGCGGCTCCGATGCCCGTGGAACTGTTCCGCACTTTCGAAAAGACGACGGGAATTCGCATTCTGGAGGCCTACGGCCTGACGGAAGGCGTCTGCGTTTCCAGTGTCAATCCCCCCGAAGGCGAGCGACGCATCGGCTCGATCGGCCTGCGCCTCCCCTACCAGCAAATGGCAGTGGTCAGACTTGACGATTCCGGCGGCTTCACCGGATTCGCCGGGACGGAAGAGGTCGGCGTGCTCGCGATCCGCGGGCCGAATGTCTTTGCCGGTTACATCAATGCCGAACACAACAAGGGGCTCTGGCTTGAGATTGACGGCGAGCGCTGGCTAAACACCGGCGATCTCGCCCGCCAGGACGCGGACGGCTACTTCTGGCTGACGGGTCGCAAGAAGGAGCTCATTATCCGCGGCGGCCACAATATCGATCCCAAGTTGATCGAAAATGCAGTGCAAGATCACCCGGCGGTGCAACTCGCCGCAGCGGTGGGAAGGCCCGATGTGCGCGCCGGAGAACTGCCGGTGCTCTACGTTCAGTTGAAGCCGGCGACGACCGCATCGGAGGCGGATCTGCTTGCCCATGCCGTCGGCCGTATTCCCGAGCGCGCTGCGCATCCCAAATCGGTTCGGATTCTGGCCGCGCTGCCCGTCACACCCGTCGGCAAGATCTTCAAACCAGCATTGTCGATGCTGGAGATCGAGGATGTCGTACGTCAGGAGGCGGCGTCGGCCGGCGTGAAGCTCGAATCGCTCTCGGTCGTTCAGGACGTCCGGCTCGGGCTGCTTGCAAGAATTGCGGCCGAGGGCGATCCAGGCCCACTCCGCGAAAAACTGGGTCGCTACACCTTTGAGGCGCAATTCCTCTGAAAATTCGCGAGAAGAAAAGGACGTCAATCATGGCGATCAATCTTACCCGTTACGAGATCGGGCCGCTAGCATTCTCTTGGGCAAACCAGCAGTCAGGACCCCAGTCATGAATGCTCAAACTCGGATCCCCGTCACCAACCTTCAGCACCATGTCTTCTACGTTACCGACCTGGAACGCTCAAAGGCTTTCTATATCAAACTC
This sequence comes from Phyllobacterium sp., assembly GCF_037994405.1. Taxonomy (GTDB): domain Bacteria; phylum Pseudomonadota; class Alphaproteobacteria; order Rhizobiales; family Rhizobiaceae; genus Phyllobacterium. The sequence goes on along the minus strand of NZ_JBBNAN010000236.1, from coordinate 5,787 downwards.
TTCGACCTGCAGTTCTCCGCTCTCAACCACCCGGACAGCAGCGCCGCAATGCGTTTGTCGCAGCAGGAAATGCATTTCTTCTCGTTCGGCTTCCACCATCACGACATCTGCCTGGTGAAGCATCACAAGCTGAAGATGGACAACAATTCGATGCTGCACTTCGCGCTGACTGTGAAGGACGCCAAGGCATTCGACGAGGTGAGAAGCCGCGCACGAGACATGGGCCTGTCGATCCGCGAGGGGCGCATGCTTGCCTCCGCGCGCCCTGTATCGCGTGCCTTTTGCGTCCGGGACCCAGACAAGCACTGGATTGAGATCATTGAGGAGCCCAGCAGATGAGCAACACCGCATTCGTTCCCCCGAACGTCCTGCCCCCATTCAAGCTACGCTTCGCAGGCCTCCTGAAGCGGAAATGGTTCCGCGAAACGGTCCTGTTGTGGCCGACGCTAACGAAGCGGCGGTTCTCCAACAAGACTGAAGACTACGGCGTCTTCAAGCCATCGCTCGTTTCTCATATCGGACAGCTCTCCATCTATGTGCGCGACATCGCGCGAAGCCGGGCCTGGTACGAGAGAGTTGCCGGCATGATCCACAGCCGCACTTGCGAGCTCGAACCACACCCGTTCAAGGAAGGCTGGTGTATCCGCTGCTGCTACATGAGTGCAAATGAGCACGAGGAATGCCTTGTGCTCATCGAGGAATACGACCCCTCCGGCAGGATTACCGTCCCTTCGGGCATGAGCTTCTTCCATTTCGCGCTCGAGGTGAAAGGAAACCAATTGGAGGATGTCCTGGCCTTTGCCAAGCAACAGCAGGCCGACGGATTCCAGTTGAACTACGGTCCAGTCCGCCACAACAGCGAACCGCCTTTGGGCGACGGCGAGACCGGCGGCAACGTCGCCTGCTATCTCTACGATCCCGACTGGCACAATGTCGAATTCTGCGGCGCGATGGATACGATCGAGAATTATCGCGCGCGATACGGAGACCTCAAGGGCAAGGACCGCGCTTGACCCCGCTCCGACCCTCAAAAGGCGCTGTGAGCGGACATTCGAGCCGCTCTCGAAGCGGCCCTCCCAAAGAAAGGAAATGAAATGGTAGTTAGAGTGACGCGATTTACAATCGGCGGCGAACCCTTGTGGGGAATTTTGGACGGAGATGAGATCGCGCCGCTCGAGGGCACCTTCGTCTCGACCGCCGACATCCTGCGCCTTCCTCCCGCTGAGCTCAAGACGCGGGCAGGCGCTCAACGTTTCCCGAGCAGCTCTGCAAACATTCTGAGCCCCGTCACAGCGCCGGCGCAGATCGTCTGCCAGGGTCTGAACTATGCAGATCACGCGGATCAATCGGGGCATGCGCCACGCCAGAAGAACCTGCTCTTCATGAAGGCCGCCTCCTCGCTGTCCGGAGCGTTCGATCCCGTCATCCGGCCGGCCGGATGTCAGATGCTCGACTACGAAGTGGAACTCGGGCTTGTCCTGAAGCGACCACTAGGTGCGGGCGATCACGTCACCCGAGAGACCCTCGGCGATTTCATAGGCGGACTGGTCTTGTGCAACGACGTGTCAGCCCGCGACGTCATGTTCGGCGAAGCCTTCATGCAGTGGTTCCGCGGCAAAAGCGCCCGTACCTTCTGCCCCTGTGGTCCTTGGCTGGTCATTCCGGAAGCGGACGAGGTAGCGGATCTGCTCGACAGGATTGAGATCCGTCTCTGGCTGAACGACGAACTGCGGCAGTCGGCCCATACCCGGGACTTCGTCTTTCGCCCGGAAACCTGCCTCAACGACATTGCGTCCCTGATGGACCTGTCTGCGGGCGATCTCGTCCTGACCGGGACGCCGGGCGGCGTGATCCTGCAAGCGAGCGCCCCCCTCGCCCAGATTCTGACGACCAAGCTCTTCAAGGATTCGGAGCGGAAGGATGCGATCGTCCAGGAAGCGACCGCGCACACACGTTACCTCGCGCCGGGCGACATTATGCGCGCCGAAATGCGCACCGATGACAGCGCCGTCGATTTTGGCAGGCAGTTGCTCGAAGTCGTGGACGCGTGATCTCGGCGGGACCAGGACGCACACGCCGTCGCCGCCCGCACCACGGCCCGATCGGCGGAGGTGTGAAGGGCTCGAGGGTCGCCTCCTGGTCTAGCCCCTTAATCTGGAGGCAGCCGACTGGTTGGAGGAAAGGCGCAGGGGCTGCAGGCAAAGTGAGAAATGCCCATTTCCTTGGGCTTTGCGGAAAAACGAGACGTCTCGGAGGAGGGAGACCCGCATGAAAACTACTAAGTTGGTGACCGGATTTTTCAGCTGTATTTTCGTCACACCTGCGATGGCAGGAGGTTTCGATATTCTGGGGCAGCCGATTGACGCTCTCTTCGAGGCGGGACGCTATGTCGAATTCGGGCTCGGCCTAGCCGGTCCGGACGTGAGGGGGGAGATCACAGCCGTCGGGCCCCCGTTTGCTTCGGGTGACACGGCGCCCACATTGCCATTCTACACTGGCGCCTTCAAGGCCGATATCAACGAGGAATTCTCAGGAGCGGTCATCGTAGACAATCCTTATGGGCGCAAACTCGAGTATGATGGCGGGCCGCTGTCCGGCTTGTCGGGAAAAGTCGAGTCGATCGCGGTCACAGGTTTGCTGCGCTACAAATTCACGGATCGTTTCAGTGTCTTCGGCGGGCCCAGACTGCAGCGCATGGGCGGCAACACTGATATCTCAGTCTTCGTGGGCGGCGTGCCCGCCGGTTTCAGCAACGTCACCTTTGACGACACCTGGGCGGTGGGCTACGTGGTCGGCGCGGCCTTTGAAATCCCGGAGGCCCATGTCCGGGCCGCAGTCACATACAATTCCGCGATCGACTACGATTTCGACACCTCAGGCGCCTATGACGGGACTACGCAGGTCGAGACCCCGCAATCGGTTAACATCGAACTCCAGGCCCCGATCAGTCACTCGACGCTGCTCTTCGCGACGGTTCGCTGGGCCGAATGGAGCGAACACACGATCAATCCGCCGGGCTATCCTTTGGGATCGCTCACCCACTTCAACGACACGACGACCTACATGCTCGGCGTGGCACAGATGTTCAGCGAACAATGGTCGGGATTCACATCTCTGACATACGAGCCCTCGACTGACGTATCGGCTGAAGGGCCGCTCGACGCAACGGACGGTTTGTGGGGTCCCACGCTTGGCGCAATCTACACGAAGGACCAGACGAAAATGACGGTCGCCGTTAGCTATTTTCAGTTCGGGGATGCTTCGGGTTCGTTCGGAAATTTTACGGACAACGACGTCATCAGTGCCGTCGTCAAAATGGGGTATTCGTTTTGACCGGGTTGCCGGATACGCCGTCGCCGACTTCGGCTTCTGTTCGGAAGCGACTTTGCCAAGCTTCCATGCCGCATATCGCCCGAATGACCATAACCCTGCGCCCCGACAGGCGCCAAACATAAATGGAGAAAAACTATGCGGAAACAATTCGCCCCGAGAGTGTTCCAGCTCGGATACATCGCGCTGGAAACGCCCGATATCCTGCGCGCCAAGGATCACTATGCCGAAACCATCGGCATGAGCGAAACCGCGACCGGTCATGATGGCGAACGCTATCTGTCCATCGGCTATGAGCACCACAACATCGTTCTGCGCCAGGCCGAGCAGAAGGCGATGGGCCATCTCGGCTTCCAGCTCAATCCCGGCACCGATCTGAAGGAGCTCGTGGCCGAGCTCGGCGCCTTCGGCCTGAGCGCGCAGATCAAGTCCGACAGCCAGCCGGGGATCCGCGAGCTGGTCGAGGTCGAGCCGGTGCCGGGCACCACGCTCCAGCTCTATACCGACATCGATGCCCCCGCGCCCGGCTTCAAGCGCATCGGCGTGTCGCCGCTCCGGCTCGGCCATGTGGCGGTGATCTCGCCCGAAGGCCCGAAGCTGAAGGCGTTCTTCATGGATTTCCTCGGCTTCTGGTTCACCGACACGATCGCCGGCATCTCCAACTTCATCACTTGCAACCGCGAACACCATGTCGTCAACGTGGTGAGCATGCCGGACAACCGGGTCCATCACATCGCCTTCCAGCTCAAGGGCAACGCCAGCCACGCGATGGCGTGCGATTTGCTGGCCGAGCGCGGTCTTCCGGTGGAATGGGGCCCTACGCGCCATACCGCCGGTCATAACATTGCCGGCTACCATTACGACCCCGATCGCGTGCTGATCGAACTCTATACCGATATGGATGTTTTCATCCCGGAACTGAACATGTGCGAGGCGCGCCCCTGGCACGGGCACTATCCCATGGCTCCGCGCGAATGGAAGCTTACAGAACTCTGCGCATGGGAAACCGAGTTCGCCTTCAGCCTCGCTCAGGCCTAAGGACGCCGATCAAGTCAATTTCTGAAGCAAAGGTCAGATCCATGCAGTTTTTTCACGCTCCCAGATCCTGTTCGCTGGGGATCCGGATTCTTCTCGAGGAAATCGGCGTTCCGCACCAGGTCGCGACGATCGATCTGTCATCCGGTCAGCAGCGCGATCCCGCCTTCCTGGCCGTCAATCCCAAAGGCAAGGTGCCCGCTCTGCTCCGCGATGACGGGACGGTGCTGACCGAGTTCCAGGCCATTGCGCTCTGGCTTGCGTGGCGCTTTCCCGAGGCTGGGCTCCTTCCCGTTGATCCCGACGCCGCGGCGCGGGTGATAGAGGCGATGGAGTTCATTGTGGGCACGGTTCACATGCGCGGCTTTGCACTGGCCCTCATGCCCGGCAAGTTCGTTTCGTCGCCATCCGCGCAGGAGGAATTGCGCGCCCATGGACTGCGGGTGGCGACAGACGGTCTGCGCCACGTCTCCACTCTTCTGGGGGAGACCCCGTGGCTGTCGGGGTCCCGGCCCGGTGTGGCCGATGCGGCGCTGTTTTATGTCACGTACTGGGCCACCATGCTGAACGCCGATCTGCCCGCCCCGCTGAGGGCCTTCTACGACCAAATGCTGAAGCGCCCGAGCGTGCTCCGAGCGATCGACGGGTCCTCCACCTGATTTCATCCCCGAGGGAAAGGTCGTCTATGAGGACGAGCAGGCGAGCACCGGCCCGCGCTTCGTGATCAATGCGCAGAACTGCGTGCACTGCAAGACCTGCGACATCAAGGATCCGTCGCAGAATATCACCTGGGTCCCGCCCGAAGGCGGCGGTGGCCCCAACTATCCCAACATGTGACGAACCCGTCACGCACAGGAAGCGAGCCATGACCGCAATCTACATTGTCGACTACCTGCGCAGCCCCTTCACGCCCGCCTATCGCGGCGCGCTTGCCAATGTACGTCCGGACGATCTCGTCGCCGGCGTGATCAAGACGCTGGTCGGCCGCTCCGGCATCGACCCGGCCGCGATCGAGGACGTGAACCTTGGCTGCGCCTTTCCGGAAGGCGAACAGGGCCTCAACATCGCCCGCTGCGCGGCGCTGATCGCCGGCCTGCCGCAATCGGTCGGCGGCTCCACGGTCAACCGCTGGTGCGGTTCCTCTCTGCAGGCGGTCCAGATGGCGGCCGGCGCGATTGCCATGGGTGCTGGCGACGCATTTATTGCCGGCGGCGTCGAGAACATGAGCCGCGTGCCGATGATGGGCTTCAACCCCATGCCGAACCCGGGGTGGAGCGACACCGAGCGTACCGCTTTCCTCAACATGGGGCTCACCGCCGAAAACCTCGCTGACCGCTACGGCATCTCGCGCGAGGAGCAGGACGCCTATTCGCTCGAAAGCCAGAAGAAGGCGCTCGCCGCTCGGGCCGACGGCCGGCTGGC
>NZ_JBBNAN010000235.1:0-14783 GCF_037994405.1 Phyllobacterium sp. | reverse complement strand
CTGCCGCCCTGCAACAGGCCGCAGGGGATGGCGCCGGCGCTGCGTGCTTCGGCGGCCGTCATGATCCAGGCGCGGTAGCAATATTCGCCGATGGCATCGAGCCTGTCGCCCGGCTGCAGATCCTTCTTGGCCACGGCACAGACTTCGGCGACGGGTTTGGCCAGCGGCACCATGTCGGCCTTGCCGTAGAGCACGACACGGGCGCAGGTCAGCGGCACCTCGAGCGATGTCAGGTGATAGGGGCGGTGGAAGGTGAAATACGGGCCCTTGCCCATCTTCAGGTCTTCCATCCGCTCCGAAATGCGCGGATGCGACATGTCGGCGACAACGAAGACGCCCGGCGCCACGCCCTTGCCGATCGAATAGTCGACAACACCGACCTTCGACAGCACCCCGCCATCCTTTTCCGGGATCAAGGTCTTCGACAGCTGGTCGAGCGTCGCCGCCGGACCGTGCATGCCCGGCTTGTCCGGCACCAGCCCGGTGGCATTGGCGATTGCCGCCATCTCCACCATGGTCTTCGAGCCGTCGACGAATTCCACCAGCATGCGCACATTCATGTGGCGGCGCCGGGCTTCCTCCTCATAATCGTCCGGAATGGCGTCGATGTTGAGCGGATTGTTCTTGCCCTTGCCGGCGGCAACGATCGGATGGCCCATGGCCGAGACGAATTCGATCAGCTCCATGCACGAGGAGGGCTCATCGCCCGCCCCCAGCGAATAGGTGACGCCGAGCCGGTCGGCCTCGCTCTTGAGGTACGCGCCGATGGTCACGTCCGCCTCGACATTCATCATCACGAGATGCTTGCCATGCTCCATGGCCCGAAGGCCGATCTCGGCCCCGACCGCCGGCACGCCGGTCGCATCGATGACCACATCGATCAGGTCATTTTCGAGGATGAGGTTGGCATCATCGGTGACGGCGATCCTGCCGGCCTCCATCGCTGCGGTGAGCGAAGAGGCATTCGACACTTCCCGGGAATGCCCTTCCTCCTGATAGGCAATGTCGACCGCCTTCAGCGCACCCTGCAGGTTGAGTTCGGAAATCGCCCCGATCTCGATGCCGGGCATATGCGCCACCCGGGTGACGATGTCCGTCCCCATCTCGCCCGAACCGATCAGCCCGATGCGGATCGGACGGCCCGTCTGCGCCCGTGCCTGCATGTCCCGCGCCAATCCCGTCAATGCAACATTCGTAGCCATGATGCCCTCCAGTCTGTATCAGACGGGCATAGGACGGGAAATGGAGATTGGCAAGTTAGACATTATGGAAACGGAATTCGGTGCGCTGGCGGTAGATCTCGCCCGGACGCAGAACCGTATTGGGAAAATGCGGCTGGTTCGGGCTGTCCGGGAAGTGCTGGGCTTCAAGACAGAGGCCGCTGTGCGGACCATAGCGCCTGCCGCCAAGCCCGACGAGGGACGGGATCATCGCCCCATCATAGAATTGAAGGCCGGGCTCATTCGTATGCACGTGCATCGCGAGGCCATTGCTTGCCACCAGCGAGGCGGCAAAATGTATGCCATCGCTGATTGGCTCGTTGAGGACGAAATTGTGATCATAGGGCATCGATCCGCTGGTTCCGATTCGTCGCGGCAAGCGGAAATCATAGGGCGTGGCACCAACCGGAGTGATCTCGCCAGTCGGGATCAGATTGTCATCAACCGGGGTATAAGCATCGGCAAGGATCCGCAGGCGATGATCGCGAATATCGCTTGACCCATCAAGATTGAAATAACTGTGCTGAGCAAAATTGACGATCGTCGCTGCATCGGTCACTGCGTGGATTTCAACGCCGAGCGTCGTGTCACCGACAAACCCATATGTGCAGCGAACATTCATATTGCCTGGAAAGCCCTGGTCGCCATCTGCGAGATGGAGGGCAAGGGTAACCTGAGACTGGGTCCATTTCGCGATGGTCCACAGACGTTGCGAAACGCCGCGGCTGCCGCCATGCAATGTCTGTCCACCCTCGTTCAGATCGAGTTGAGTGATTTTGCCATCCAGCATGAAACGTCCGTTGGCGATCCGGTTGGCGTAGCGACCGACAAGGGCGCCAAAGAACGGGGACAGGGCAGGGTAGGGATCAAACGTATCAAATCCCAGCACCACACTCTGGCGGCCGCCGTCCTTTAACGGGATTTGCAGATCCCTGATGACCGCACCCCAACTCAAGACATTGGCAATCGCGCCTGCGGGCGAGCGGATCGTTGCCTGGAATACCGGTTCACCCTCGAACGTCCCGAAATCATCTGGGTCAGCAGCTTCGCGCAAATCAATAATCCCTTGCAGCAGTGCCGCGCGACGACAGCTTCGCCTGCAGGATCACGACGACAAGCAAAAAGAGACCGCGGATAACCGATTGCCAATAGGCGGAAAGCGAAATCCAGCCTTTTCCGTTTTCAAAGTTCAACACGTTGAAGAGGATGCCGAGAAGCAATACACCAGCAAGGGTTGCGCCCACGGAGCCGACGCCGCCGGTAAGCAGTGTCCCGCCAACAACGACCGCCGCAATAGCGAACAGCTCCCAGCCGACACCCTCGATTGGCTGTCCCGCACCAAATTGTGACGCGAGGATGACGCCGGCAAGTCCGGCAAGTCCGCCGCTGGCGAGATAGACCACCAATTTTATGCGGTCAGCGGGGAGACCCATCAGCCTTGTCGCGTCTTCATTGCCGCCAACTGCGAGGACGCCGCGTCCCGTGCTGGTAAAGTTAAGCACGACCCAGCCGATGACATAGGCCACAATCGCAATCCACGCCGGAATGGGAAAGCCGAGAAAATTATCCTGACCAATCGAGGTGAAGCCGCTTTCGTACGAGACGGAAACTGACTGGTTAGCGGCGAGTAGCAGAGCCGTACCACTTGCCGCCAACATCATCGCCAATGTCGCCACGAACGGCATGATCTTCATGCGAGTTACCAGGGTGGCATTGATAAGGCCGACGCACAGCCCGGCACCGACGCCGGCGCCAAGCCCGATCCATGCCCCGTATGGACTGGCAAGTGCCGCAACGACACTGCCGAGCGCGGCGGTCGAGCCCACTGACAGGTCGATGCCGCCAGTCATGATAACAAAGCACATGCCGAGCGCCACCAGCGCAAACATCGAGTTGTAGCGAAGCACGCTGGTGACGTTGAAAAAACCGAGAAAATAATCGTAGCGCGCCCAGCCGAAAAGGATGAGGAGCAATAGTGCCAACACCACACCATAACTGCCCAACAAGGATATTAATCGGGGCCTTGTCATGTGCGTCGACCCTGTTGCTGGATCCAAACGGCGAGCACGATAATCCCTGCCTTGACCACAAGTGCGGCCGCATCCGGCACGCCATTGGCGAGCAATGTGTAACGAACCAGCTGGATGGTCATGGCCCCGAGAAGTGTGCCGACGATTGTCGCCTTGCCTCCGCTGAGCAGTGTGCCACCGACGGCAACCGCCGCGATCGCGTCGAGTTCCATCCCCATGCCAACGAGGTTGGCGTCACTGGAAGAATTTATGGCGATCACGACAAGTCCCGCAAGACCGGCGCACAGACCGCTAATCGTGTAGACAACAAGCTTTACTTTGGAAACGGCAATGCCGGAGAGTTCAGCCGCTCGCTCATTGCCACCGATGGCTATGATCTGGCGGCCAAAAACCGTTCGCTTCAGCACCCAGGCGGCGGCGATGACCAGCAGGGCCATGAGCACAACCTGGATGGGAATGCCGAACACGCGGCCAAGACCGATCCACTGGAATTGCGGAACGCGGAAAGTCTGGAGATTGCCATTCGTCAACACCTGGGCGATACCGCGTCCGGCAATGAACAGAACCAGGGTGGCGACGATTGGCTGGATGCGGAATATCGCGATCAGCCAACCATTGAAGAGCCCGAATGAGCCGGCAACGCCAATGGAAATGACCATGGCGGCAACCACTGCCAGATAGACATTTTCGATCGGAATGATCTTGCCAAGGAAGATCATCGGCGCCAAAGCGCCGGAGATCGCCATCAGTGATCCGACCGAGAGATCAATGCCGCCTGTGGCGATCACCAATGTCATGCCGACGGCGACGATTACGATGGTGCAGACTTGCGTAAGATTCACATTCAAAGTCTGCGTCGTAGCGAAGTTGCGGGTGAAGGCAAGATTGAACAGGATGAGGAGGACAAGTGCAATCAGCGTGCCGTAGCGCGCCATGAAATCAAAGGGAGCTATCGGTCTCAATAAGCGCTGTTGCCGCGTGATGTCGGTCACGATACCACTCCCTCGATATGGGGTGCATTGCCATGGGCCATAGCAGACATCAATGCGTCTTCGGTGGCCTGATCACGATCGAACTCGGCCACGCTGATACCTTCGCGCAGCACGAAGACACGGTCGGCGCCCTCGATCACCTCTTCCAATTCGGACGAGATCATCAACACCGCAAGCCCTTGGTCAGCGAGCGCCTTGATCAGGGATTGTATCTCGCCCTTGGCGCCAACGTCGATGCCGCGGGTTGGTTCGTCGAGTATGAGCAGGCGCGGGCTCATGGCCAGCCAGCGACCGAGCAACACTTTCTGCTGGTTGCCACCGGAAAGCTCGCGCACCTTCTGGTCCGGCCCCGAACATTTGATGCCGAGCTGTTTGATGAAGCGTTCGACAATGTCGCGCTGTGCCTTCTCGTCGATGATGCCAGATTTGCTGAGCTTCGGCATCAGCGCCAGCATCATGTTTTCCGCAACGCTCATCTCGGGAACGATGCCCTCGCTTTTACGGTCTTCCGTACAGAACCCTATGCCTGCTGCAATGGCATCTGAAGGCTTGTGCGGCTCGAACTCTCTCCCGTCAAAATGCATGGTGCCTGCACGCGGGCGGTCGATCCCAAAGACCAGCCTGGCTGTTTCGGTACGTCCGGCACCGAGCAGGCCGGCAAACCCGGCGATCTCGCCGCTTCGCACGCTGAACGATACGTCCTGCACTGTCTGATTGACAGCGAGATTTGCAGCCGACAGCAGCACTTTGCCGATCTTCTTTTCGTCGCGATCGCTGAAGGCAGTGGCATGGCCCTCGGCTCGATCAATGGCACGTCCCAGCATCGAAGAGACAAGACCGATTTTGTCGATCTCATTCATGGAAGCGGTCTTAACAGTCCTTCCGTCGCGCATGATGGTGACACGGTCGCAAATTTCGTAAAGTTCATCGAGCTTATGGCTGACGAAGACCACCGAAACACCGTCCTTTTTCAGCTGCCGAACGACATCGAAGAGAACTGTAACTTCCCGCTCATCGAGCGAAGACGTTGGCTCGTCCATGATAACGAGCTTCGCAGAAAAGCCGATGGCGCGCGCAATTGCCACCATTTGCTGCGTGGCGGTGTTGAATTCCATCAGGGGCCGGCGCACATCAACGCGCACGTTGAAGCGCTGGAGCAGCATTTCTGCTTCCCTATGCATTCGCCTCCAGTCGAGCAAGCCAAAGCGACGGGCTTCGCGACCGAGGCAGATGTTCTCTGTGACGGAACGGTATGGAACGAGATTGATTTCCTGGTAAATCGTGCTGATGCCGCTGGCCTGGGCCTGCTGGGGCGAGAAGACTTCGAAAGGCTTGCCATCAAATTCCACCTCACCGCCGTCCCGTCGGTGATAGCCGGTCAGCACCTTGATCAGCGTTGATTTACCGGCACCATTTTGACCGATCAATGCGTGAACTTCACCGCGTCCGATCGCGAAGAACGCACCGGACAGCGCAGGAATTCCTGCAAAGCGCTTGTCGATCCCCGTCATCGATAAAAGGTTATCGGTGTTCATTGCAAAGCCATTTCTGAACGCATCGGAAAACCTTCGACGCTGCAGCTGCAAACGCCGAAGGAAAAGCCAGCGCCCTATAAGAGCGCTGGCATCGTCACAAAATCAATAGGCGGTGCCCAGCAGATCCTTTGCGTTGCTGGCATCGTAGAACTGATCGGGGTTAATGAGCTTGGCTGGAATCTTGTCGCCATTAGCGTAAGCGACAGCCGTATCGAAGGCCTTCGGACCGAAGCGCGGATTGCATTCGACAACCGCGGCAATCTTGCCGTCGACAACACCCTGTACCGCTTCCTTGCCACCGTCGATCGACAAAACGAGGATGTCCTTGCCCGGCACTTTGCCGGCTGCCTCAATGGCAGAAATCGCGCCGATGGCCATCTCGTCATTATGGGCATAGACGACGTTGGCGTCGGGATGGGCCTGGAGCAATGTCTCGGCAACCTGACGCCCCTTGTCGCGGGCGAAATCGCCGGTCTGCGAGGCGACTATCTTGAACTCCGGATGCTTGGCTATCACATCGTCAAAGCCCTTCTTGCGATCATTGGCGGGCGACGAACCCGTCGTCCCTTCAAGTTCGATGATTGTGGTCTTGCCATTGGCGTTCTTGACCAACCAATCGGCGACACGTTGGCCTTCTTCAATAAAGTTCGACCCGATGAACGTCACGTAGTCTTCACCTGCTTTGGCAAGGGAAGCGTCAACATTGCGGTCAAGCAGAATGACCGGAATGCCGGCATTTTTGGCGGCTTTAATCGCGGGAATGAGCGGTTTTTCCTCTCTGGGTGCCAGGAAGATCAGATCAACACCCTGGGCGATCATCGAATTGACGTCGGCCACCTGCTTGGCAGCGGAACTCGCCGCATCCGTATAAACGAGCTGCCAGCCACGCTTCTTGGCTTCCGCCTGCATGCTCGCGGTCTGGGCGAGGCGCCATGGATTGTTGCTTTCGGTCTGGGCAAAGCCGACCTTGTAGGTGTCTTTCTTTTTAAGGGGCGGTGCATCCGCGAATGCGTTGCTGGCAACTATGGCGGCTGCCAGCCCAACGGCCGATGTGAACAGCAGAGTCCGACGGGTGATAGTCATAGAAAATTTCCTCCCAGAAATTAGCTCGTGGTGATCCCACTGCAGCGATCATCGCTGCTTATAAAAATTAGTCAATAATTATTTATATTGATTAGTCCTGCAATCTGCTCGTACTATCGGTCAACTCGGTTTGATTCAGATGAGCCGGCAGACGGCGCGAGGTATAATTGCACATGAGCGATACAGTGGAAGACAAGCCCACTGGGAAATCAAAGACAGCTCGTATTGCACCCCGGCGCAAGCGCATCAGCAAGCGCGTGACCATGACCGATATTGCGCGCGCTGCCGGGTGTTCGCAGGCAACAGTCTCGTTCGTTCTTAACAAGACGCCCGGTATCAAGCTTGCGACCGAGACGCGCGAACGAGTGATCGAAGCGGCACGGTCACTTGGTTATGCCGCTCCAAGCTTTGCCCATCTTGATCCGTCCGATGCGTTGGCGCCCACAATCGATGGCAAGATCGGTTTTGTTGTCGATCAACTTGCCACTAGCCCGGAAGCCGTCGTTGCGATTGAGGGCGCGCGCCAGGCTTCCTGGAATGCAGGCAATATCATTCTCGTTGCACAAACGCTCAACGACCCGGAGATGGAGCCCCGCACCATTAGGGCGCTGCGCGAACAGGGGATTTCGGCGCTGATATATATGGCGATCTTCACGCGCGAAGTCGTCCTTCCTGCCTTGGTCTACGAGCTGGACGTCCCTGTCGTCTTGCTCAATTGTTACACGGCTGACCATGCCTTTCCTGCGGTCGTCCCGAGCGAGATCGCGGGGGGCCAACACTCGACCCGGCATTTGATCCAGCATGGTCATCGCCGCATTGGGACCATCACGGGCGAGCCCTGGATGGAGGCCGCGAAAGACCGGCTGAAAGGCTACCGCCGCGCGCTGGCGACTGCGGATATTCCCTTCGATCCAGAACTGGTGATCGAAGGCGACTGGTCAGCGAGCGCCGGATACGCGGCAACCAGGGAATTACTGGCTTTGAAAGACCGCCCTACCGCCATTTTCTGCCAGAACGATCGTACCGCAATTGGCTGCTATGAGGCCCTGAAGGAAGCTGGCATGCGCATTCCAGAAGATATTTCCGTCATAGGTTACGATGACGAAGAAATCTCTCGCCATCTTCATCCGCAGCTTACGACCTCGGTTCTGCCGCATCGGGCGATGGGCCGCTGGGCAATCGAGCAACTCGATACGTTTGTTCGCACGCCCGCAGCGCGCTATCCGATTACGAAGCTTGAATGTCCTCTGGTTGAGCGCCTTTCTGTTGCGCAATGCCTGGAGCCTGTTTCATTCGCCATCTAGCTGGCAGGTTTCGCCTTGGCATAATCACCACGATCGATGCCATGACGCTGCAGCTTGTCGTAGAAGGTCTTGCGCGGGATGCCGAGTGCTTCAATGGTGGAACGCACATCGCCGCGGTTTGCGTTCAAGGCATCGCGAATGAGCTTGGCCTCGTGCTGCTCCATCGCTTCAGGCAGGCTTGTTGTTTTTGCCGGCTGACTGATTTGTGCGCTTCCCAGGTCACCTAGACCCAGCGCCACCCGTTCGGCGAAATGTGAAAGTTCACGGACATTGCCGGGCCAATCGTGATCCATCAGGCGTGTTTGCAATGCGACCGTGATCTGCGGCGGTTCGATCTTGAACCGGGCAGCAGCACGCTGCAGAAAATGCGTAAACAGCAGAAGAATGTCGTCTTTGCGCTCGCGTAAGGGCGGTATGGAAACGGTGACGACATTCAGCCGGTAGAATAAATCCTCACGGAAGTTGCCGCGCTGTTCCGGGCTACCGAGATCGACCTTTGCCGCCGCGACCACGCGCAGATCAACCGGGCGGTGCTCATTTGTACCAAGGGGGGTGATCTCCCGGGTTTCGAGGACGCGCAGCAGTTTGACCTGGGTCGACAGCGGCATGCTTTCGATCTCATCGAGAAACAGCGTGCCGCCACTGGCATGTTCAATGCGGCCCACTCGCTTCTTCAGCGCACCGGTGTAGGCTCCCGCTTCATGACCGAAGAGCTCACTTTCAATAACCGTTTCTGGCAATGCCCCGCAATTAAGGGCAACGAAATTGCCCGTTCTGCGCCGGCTCCATTCATGAAGTAGTCCCGCCGCCACATCCTTTCCGGTGCCGGTTTCACCGGCAATCAGCACATCAACGTCAGCATTGGCCACATGGCGCAACGTCTTGCGCAGATTCTGCATGGCCGGGGTCTGGCCGATAAGCGGCAGGTTTTCATCCGACGATTCCAGCTCGAGCCGCAAGCGCCGGTTTTCTATGACCAGCCGTCGCTTTTCGATCCCTCGCGCGATGCTATGGACAAGGCGGTCCGCGGGGTAGGGTTTAGCAATAAAATCATAGGCGCCTTCCTGCATGGCTTGGACGGCCATATCGATATCGCCATGCCCGGTAATCAGTAAGACTGGCAGGTCTGGATCCAGCGTTCGCAAGCGGCGAAACAATTCCAGACCGTCGATATGCGGCATGCGTATGTCGGTCACAACCACACCGTCAAAATCCAATGTCAAATATCGAAGTGCGCTCATCGCATCCGCGAAGGGCAAGACATTAAATCCGGCAAGCTCCAGCGTTTGCCGGTTGGCATTGCGTAGATCATCATCATCATCGACAAAGGCTACGTTCGGCGGCAAATCCATCAATTGACCCTCGGTAGATGGACGGTGAATTTTGTTCCCGCAGCGCTGCTGTCAACCTCGATGCGTCCACCATATTCCGCGACAATGTCGTGGCAGATGACGAGGCCAAGCCCAAGCCCGCGGTCCTTGGATGTATTGAACGGAGTAAAAAGCGCTTGCATGATCGCTTCGGGAATGCCAGGGCCATTGTCGCAAACGATCAGCTCAACTTCATTGTCTGTTATTGCACAACGCACGCTGATCTTGCTCGCCGGACCGCCCTCGGTCGCTTCCAGGGCATTCTGCATGAGATTGATGAGCACCTGTTCAAGCCGGATACGATTTCCGTGAACCTTGATGTCGGCTGGCGGCGCCTGCGTGATGATTTGACCTGCCCTTTGGCGGAATCGACTGCCGAGCAGAAGCATTGCCCCTTCGATCACGTCGCTCACGCTGATCGGACCCGCGTCGCTGGTGCCTTTGCGAGAGAAGGTACGCAGTTCTTCGGTAATGCTGCCAATACGCTCGGTCAATCCGGCGATCGCCTTTAGATTGTCCTTTACGGGTTCAACCTGGTTACGGCCAAGGAACATTCCAGCATTGTCGGCGTAGGACCGAATGGCGGCCACCGGCTGATTGATTTCGTGGGCGACGCCGGCGGTGACCTGCCCGAGAATGGCAAGGCGGTTGGCTTGCACCAATTCCTGTTGCACCGTCTGCAGTTTTGTCTCGGTTTTCTGCCGTTCCTCCGCCTGCATGACAAGTTCCGCATGAGCGGTGCTGAGGTCTGCCGTACGTTCGGCGACACGGCGCTCAAGCTCGAACCGTGCCGCTTCCTGTTCGCGGGCCCGGCGCTGTGCCAATCCGCGGCGGCGGAGCAAAAAGGCGGCAAGGCCCAGGATCGGCGCAAGAACCGTCAATGCGAGTAACTGTGCGCTTCGCGTTGCTTCGGCCACGACCGGTGCTGCCGGGGTCAGCAACTGCAAGGTCCAGCTCGTGGTGGGGACTGACGCCTGCACGCGTACGAATTCTTCACTTTTCGTCGCGCCGGGCAATCGAGCCTGAACGATATCGGGCTGGCTGTGCGGCCGGGCAGGATTGATGCTGAGCGGTTCAAGCGGCGCATCGCCAAATTGCAGGCTTTCGCGGATCGGCCCCATCTGGTCGGCGGGAATGGAGCCCTCCGTCATGAACCGCCATTCGGGGACACTGGTGACGAGCACAATTCCGCGCTGATCGACGACGAGAGACGGATCGCTGTTGCGGCGCCAGTCAGCTTCGAGCTCATCAAATTCGAGCTTGACGACGATGACACCCAGCAAACCCAATGGGCCGTCAATACGCTTTGATATGTAAAGGCCGGGGCGCTTGCTGACGGTACCTAGCGCGTAATGTTCAGCCTCTCCGGCAATGACCGCGCGGGTGTAATAGGGACGGAAGCTATAATTGGTGCCAACGAAGCTTGTCGGTTCACGCCAGTTGCTGGAGGCAAGTGCCACGCCATCGGCGTCCAGAAGGTAAATGACCGCGGATCGCGTTCCCGGAATCAAGCTTTCGAGCTTGCGATTGACAAGTTGCAGCATGCTGCCGCTGCGCGAGGAAAGCGCACTGATGACGTCACGATCCTGCGAAAGAACGAAGGGCAATGAGCGCTGCTTTTCGAGCACGGTTCGCAAGAGGACGGCGTTAAGTTCGGCCGTGCCCTGTGCACGCGCCTGCAGCGCCTCGTATGCACGCCTGCGGCCGTAATCGCGCGCAACAACAAGGGCGGCCAACATCACGATTACCGCAATCAATCCCCAAGCGACTTTCGCGAAGAGACCCTTCCTTGCATGACGATCGACCGTCAATCCTAATGTCGTCGCAGCGTTTTCCATTTCTGCATTGTGCAGAAACCCGCACAAATCACAAGACATGTGTGCGAAACTTCGCACATAACTTAAGTGGAATTGATGGTCTTATTTAAAAGTTTCCTTTGATTTCAAGTACTTCGTCAATTTCTGCAAACTGGCACGCTACTTGCAAAACATTTAGCAGGGGCCGGTCTATCCGCCCTTTAACGGAGCCCGGGAGGCTGACAGGCGATTCTGCCAGACGCGGCTCACATCATGGAGGAAGTCATGAGTCCTGTGACAATAAACACAGCGCCGCAGCCGCGCGGCAAAACACCCATTTACGCCCACCTCTATTTTCAGGTGATCGTTGCCATCACCATCGGTATCCTGCTTGGCCACTTCTATCCTGATATCGGTACCAGCATGAAGCCACTTGGCGATGCTTTCATCAAACTCGTCAAGATGATCATCGCACCGGTTATTTTCCTGACCGTGTCGACAGGCATCGCTGGAATGAGCGATCTTAAAAAGGTCGGCCGTGTCGCAGGCAAGGCGATGATCTACTTCCTGATCTTCTCGACGCTCGCTTTGATCGTCGGCTTGATCGTCGCCAATGTCGTCCAGCCCGGCGCGGGCATGAATATCGATCCCGCTTCACTCGATCCGAAAGCGGTTGCGACATATACACAGCAGGCGCATGAGCAGAGTATCGTTGGCTTCCTGACCAATATCATTCCGACAACAATCGTCGGTGCCTTTGCTTCCGGCGATATTCTGCAGGTACTGTTCTTCTCGGTGCTGTTCGGGCTTTCACTCGCCATGGTCGGCGAGAAGGCGGAACCAGTCACCAATTTCCTGCAGACGCTTGCCGCTCCGGTGTTCAAGCTCGTTGCGATCCTGATGAAAGCCGCCCCGATCGGCGCCTTTGGCGCGATGGCTTTCACCATTGGTAAGTACGGCATCGGCTCAGTGGCCAATCTGATCATGCTAATTGGCACATTCTATCTGACTTCCCTGCTTTTCGTACTGGTCGTACTCGGTGCGGTCGCCTGGTATAATGGCTTCTCTATCCTGGCCTTGATCCGCTACATCAAGGAAGAGTTGCTGCTGGTACTTGGCACAAGCTCGTCCGAAGCCGCGCTGCCAACACTCATGGCCAAAATGGAAAAGGCGGGCTGCAAGAAATCGGTGGTTGGTCTGGTTATCCCGACCGGCTACTCGTTCAATCTTGACGGTACCAATATCTACATGACCTTGGCTGCGCTGTTCATTGCCCAGGCAACGAATACGCCGCTAACCTTGACGGATCAGGTGTTACTCCTGCTAGTGGCGATGCTCAGTTCAAAGGGTGCCGCGGGCATTACCGGTGCGGGCTTCATCACGCTGGCAGCTACATTGTCTGTCGTTCCTGCGGTTCCGGTCGCCGGCATGGCACTGATCCTTGGTATCGACCGTTTCATGTCGGAATGCCGGGCCCTTACCAATCTGGTCGGCAATGCGGTAGCAACGATTGTTGTCGCCCGCTGGGAAGGTGAACTCGACAAGAACAAGTTGGCGCAGGCGCTGAACGGAGATTTCGCCGACGAAGATGCCTTGGCTCTCGCCAGCTGAAGTGATGCAAACTGTTGTGAAAAGGCGGACCCTTGCGGTCCGCCATTTTATGTGCCCTGCACGTTTTCGCGCCAGCTTTTCGCATAGGCGTCAAAGGCCTCGCCTAACGGCACCACCTCACCCGCCGCGGGCTTGAGGGAACATGCGGCTCCAGCGAGCAGCGCGGCACCAAGACTTGTCCCCGTAGAACCGGGTAGGGCGATCACCTCGCGTCCGCTCAAGGATAGCAGTGCTGACAGGTAAATGCGGTTGCGGGAAAACGGACCCTCTAGGATCGTCGGGCCGGATGCACCAATCAGTTCAAGGCAAGTGTTTGTCATCAGGGCCGTGTAGAGCGATGCTGCGACATTTATCTCGGCGGCAGAGCGTGACTGGTTATTCAACAAGATTGCTTCATGTGCAGGGTAGGGGCCAGACCCCTCAACCACACTAGGAAGGACCATAAACTGGTCGCCAACGACTTGGTTCAAGGTCTGTGCATCCGCCTCCACCGCGTTGCCATTGGTCAAAAGATCAAATTCACGCCCGCCCATGAACCGCGCTGATGGCACCGCCTTGCCGTAGGCGTCGACATTGGCGAGCGTGTCGCGCGCCGGATCGAGCTGGTCGAGCCGGCCGCCGACGGCAAAGGACACAACCCAGGTGCCTGTCGACACAACCGAAAATGGCGACGTGCGGCTGGTCAGATGCGGCAAGAGCGAGGCATTGGAATCGTGAATGCCGCAATAGACAGGAACCGTCCTTTGCAGGCCAAGCTGTCTCGCCAGCGGTTGGCGTAGCTCACCAATACAGTCGAAAGCCGAACGGATCGGTGCCATCAACGGGCGCAATTCGAGCGTATCGACAAGACTGGAGTAATCGCCTTTTTGTGGATTCCAAAGATCAGTGTGGCAACCGAGTGACGTGACCTCGTTCACTGCAATTCTGGTCAGTCGCCATACCCAATACTGCGCATAGGTGACGATGGTCCTGACTGCGGAAAATTCCGCCGGGAACTGCGTCTTCTGATAATGGATCTGCGCTCCAACATTGAGACCGCCGGAGAGAAATGGCGAACGGGTCTCGGCAAAATCTGGCCGCTGCGCCGCATAGGCCGTGCGCACGTTATCTGGATATTGATGCTCATAGTCGATCACCGGCATGGCCAGATCATTTTCGCCCAGCAACACGGCTGCCGCACCATGTGCTGTTACCGAAATCGCGTCGAAGCCGGGGGAGGTGGCAAAACTGGTAAGTGCTTCGACAAAGAACGCCCACAGCGTTTCAATATCATAATGCGGATAAAGTCCATCCCGGACCACACGGTTCGAGGTGCTACGCGCGGCGATCTCCACGCCCGTCGCGGCATCGACAACGACAAGCTTCGCATTCGTCTTGCCGACATCGATGACGGCTATGCGGCGATGATCACTCATGCCGGTCAGGCCATGTGAAACAGGCAAACGAGATCGTTCTGAACCGGTGAATTGTCCGGATTGGTAAGCATGATATCCGCCATTTGTGCCCACCATTTCTTCATTAAAGGATGCTCCGGGAGCCCCTGCATGGCGTGATTGGCCGGGCGAGTCAGCACGCCAAAAAGCGTGTTGGTCGAGCGATCGAGATGGATCGAATAGTCGCTCACTCCCGCTTCGTGCAAAAGATCGACGAGATCCGGCCATATCGCATCGTGCCGGCGCTGATATTCTGCCTCCATGCCAGGATTGAGCGTCATCGTGAACGCATATTTTTCCATAGCACTCATGCGTGTTTCCTGTGTCTGAACTGCCGCATAATGATTGGCAGCGTGATGGTGGTGATCAAGAGCAGGCCAATGAAGATCGACATGACGATACCCGGCAC
>NZ_JBBNAN010000234.1:0-35644 GCF_037994405.1 Phyllobacterium sp. | reverse complement strand
CCATGGTTGCAGCTTCCCAAAGGTCCTTCGTGCCCATGGCCATCGGGATATAGGTGCCGTCCTTCTTGATCTTGTCGAGGGCAGCGAAGAATTCAGCTTCCGTCGTCGGGATCGCGATGCCGAGCTTGTCGAAGGCGTCCTTGTTATAGATGAAGCCGTGGATAACCGAAGCCATCGGCACGCAGAACGTGTCCTTGCCATCGTCGGTCGTCCAGGCAGCCTTGGCCACATCCGAGAAGTTCTTCATGCCGCCAAGGCCATTCAGGCTGGTCAGATTGCCGCGCTTGAACTGCTCCAGTGACTTGTCGAATGGACGGCAGGTGATGATGTCACCGGCGCTGCCCGCATCGAAACGTGCGCCGAGAGCGGCGTCATATTCGGTTGGCGGTGTCGGAGCAAACTTGATCTTGATGCCCGGGTTCTTGGCTTCGAAAGCCGGAATGAGCTTCTCCTGCCAGATGGCGAGATCGTCCGTACGCCAGCTTTCCATCGTCAGCGTGGTGTCGGCGGCGTGGGCAAAACCAGCCGTAGCCAGGATGCTCGTCGCCATAAGCAGTGTTTTTAATGTCGTGCTTCCCATTTTAGTCTCCTGTTGCACCCTTATGAGCAGTGCCGTTAACGAGAGCCAAGGCTCCCCTTCAGTTCCGAAAGCGCCGGGCGAAGCCTCTGTTGATTGCTTTCGAGAATTTCTGATGCTTTTTCTGCGTTTGGCGCACCCGCCGCGAGCAGGATCGCTGACTTGACCGAACCGCCGCTCGCCTCCAGCAGCTTTACAGCGTCGCCGATATCGCAGGCGCTGATGGCCGAAACGATCCGCGCCGCCCGCTCGCGCAACTTGATATTGTCCGCTGTGAGATTGACCATGTAGCCGTCATGCACATGGCCGAGACGTACGGCCATCAAAGTCGACATAAGGTTGAGCGCGATCTTCTGGGCAGTCCCCGCTCCCATGCGCGTCGACCCCGCCACCATTTCCGGCGGCGTTTGCAAGGTGATCGAGACGTCCGCCTGTTCAAACAAGGGTACGTCGGGATTGTTGGCAATCGAGATAACCTTCAGGCCACGCCTCTTGGCTTCTTCGATGGCTGCGAGCGCATAGGGCGTTGTACCGCTGGCGGATATCGCGATCAGGCAATCGCCCGTCTGAAGGTCAGCTTCGGCGATGTCTTTGGCCGCCTGGCTCGTATCATCTTCATAGACGCCGGCGAGCCGGCTGAGGCTGGCGACACCGCCAGCAAGCAGAATGACGATACGGTCAGGAGCAATGCCATAGGTACCAGGCAATTCAAGCGCGTCGGCCAATGCCATCAAGCCGGAACTGCCTGCCGCCGCATAGGCGAGACGGCCACCGGCAGATAGCGTTGCGGCCGCCAGAAGGGAGGCTTGCGCAATGGAATCCGTCGCACGGCCAACTGAGGCTGCGGCCTCGATCTGCGCTTCGTGCAGCAAATGAAGAACATCTTCTGGCGATCGCTCGTCCAGTCCAGATGCCTTGTCATTACGCTGCTCGGTACGGGTTGTTCCCACTGTTCTCTCCTCGTTGCGATAATTAATGCCAAAAAAATACCACTTGTCCAGTAATTCTTAAAAAATTTCCGCATTGATTTTGATTTTGGTATTTTTATTCAATTATTTCAATGCTAACAAGGAAAATCGGAAAAAGTAAAAATTAAAGCTTGGCTATTGGTATTTTATTGGTATTCTGTTTTCGGAGGATGATTGAACGTGACTTATCTCCTGGGAATTGATGGTGGCGGAACAGGCTGCAGGGCGGCCCTGACCGATATGAGCGGCCAGGTCCTAGGTACCGGCAAGAGTGGTTCGGCTAATATCATGACCGACATGAATACCGCTCGTCTCAACATTCTCGATGCTACGGAAGCCGCGCTCATTGCCGCGCACATTGAGCAGTCGGCGATTACTTCCATTTCGGCGGTGCTTGGCCTTGCTGGCGCCAATGTCGGTAGTAACGGTGCACAGTTGCAAGCCATGCTGCCGTTCAAGAATTCCCTTGTTTATTCCGATGGCGTGATTGCGCTCCAAGGCGCGCTCGGAGACCATGACGGAACCGTCGTCATTCTCGGTACCGGATCGGCCTTTGTCACCCGCTCGGGAAGCGAAATTCGCTTCGCCGGCGGATGGGGTTTCAAGGTCAGCGACCTAGGCGGCGGCGCGCGGCTGGGCCGCGATCTGCTAGAGGAAGCACTGCTCGCCTATGATCGGTTCCATCCGGCCTCCCCCCTGACCGAAGCGGTCATGGAGAGATTTGGTGGCAATCCGCACCGTATCGTCCAGTTCGCCCATTCGGCCCGCCCGAGCGACTTTGGGTCGTTTGCGCCCATGGTTTTCGAGTATGCGCCTCAGGAAGATGCGGTCGCCGCTGCCCTTCTGAAGAAAACCGTCGGCCAGATCGAAGAGGGACTTGACGCAATCATGGGGGGAATACCAACGCGTCTCTCACTGCTGGGAGGCCTTGGTCCGCTTTACGGGCCGCTGCTGTCGCCGCGTTATCGGGCAAAACTGCAAACACCTCTCAATGATGCGCTGACCGGGGCCGTTCAGCTGGCAGTCCGTAATTTTGCTTCGACATCCGTGGAGGCCATGCATGGCTGATGGTTTGATCGACATTCTTCCCACGCTGAATGATTCTGTCAGTGGCGGGCCGCTATATGTGAAATTGCAGCGGCTTATCGAGAATGCCGTACGTGATGGGAAGCTTCATCCTGGGGACGCTCTACCGCCGGAGCGTGAGCTTGCAGCCATGGCAGATATATCGCGCGTGACTGTACGCAAGGCTGTTCAGGGCCTGGTCAACAGCGGCCTTCTTGTACAGCGACACGGCTCCGGCACATTCGTCGCGCCGCGTTCCGAGCGCGTCGAGCAATCGCTCTCGCATCTCACATCGTTCACCGAGGACATGGCACGTCGGGGGATGATTGTCCGCTCGACCTGGCTCGACCGCGGCATCTATGCGCCCTCGCCGGAGGAAATGGTGACACTCGGCCTGTCGTCCGGCGAGAAGGTCGCGCGCATCAGCCGGTTGCGCGTTGCCAATGACACACCGATGGCGATCGAGCGAGCAGCGCTGTCGGTTCACGTCCTGCCCAACCCGGAATTGGTTACGCTTTCGCTCTATGCCGTACTGGCGGAAGGCGGCAATCGCCCGGTTCGGGCCATACAGCGCATTTCTGCGGCCATACTGAAGGAAAATGATGCTAAATTGCTCCAGGTTCCGGCCGGCTCGGCCAGCTTGAACATCGAGCGCATATCCTATCTGGAGTCGGGGAAGGTCATTGAATTCACGCGATCAATCTACCGTGCCGACGCCTATGAGTTTGTCGCCGAACTGAAACTCGGCGACTCTTCGGAAATATCAGGAGCAGTGCTTTGACCACCAAGACCACCCTTATGCGGGAAGAAATCCTGTCAATTCCCGCCGTCACAGCGCGGTTTCTGGACGCCTCCCGCGATACGCTTGCTGCAGCCGGCGAGAGGCTGCGCGAGAAGAACCCGCCCTTCCTGGCATCGATTGCGCGCGGATCATCCGATCACGTCACTGCCTTCCTGAAATATTCGAGTGAACTTACCGCCGGGGTCCCCGTCGCCTCGCTCGGCCCCTCGGTGGCTTCAATCTATGGGGTAACGCTGAAGCTTGGCAGCGCAGCGACCCTTTCAATTTCGCAGTCGGGCAAGAGCCCTGACATTGTGAGCATGACAAAGGCAGCAAGCGAAAGTGGTGCGCTGACGATTGCCATCACTAACGTCATCCATTCTGACCTTGCCAATGCCAGCGACTTTCCCATCGACGTTCTGGCCGGACCCGAGCGTAGCGTCGCCGCGACAAAGTCTTTTGTAAGTTCGGCAGTTGCCGGGCTCGCATTGATCGGACATTGGACCGAGGATAAGAAATTGCTTGCCGCCATAAATGTGCTTCCTGCCGCTCTGGCAAAGGCCATCGACTGCGACTGGTCACCCTTTGCGAGCGCGTTGAAGGATGAAAACTCGCTCTTTGTCCTCGGACGCGGGCCATCGCTCGCCATTTCCAACGAAGTCGCGCTCAAATTCAAGGAAACCAGCGCGGTTCATGCAGAATCCTACAGTGCTGCTGAAGTCATGCACGGCCCAAAGGCAATCGTCGGCAAAGGCTTCCCTGTGTTGGTACTGGCGGCGCGCGATGCCGCGGAAGATTCTCTGGTTGAGGCAGCCGACCGTCTTGCTGAACAGGGCGCTGCGGTCTTCATCACATCCGACAAGCCATCCAAGGCGACGGCACTGCCGTTCATCGCGACCTCACATCCCTTGACTGATCCGCTGGCATTGCTTGTGTCGTTCTATGCATTCGTGGAAAGCTTCGCCCGTAGCCGGGGATTGAATCCGGATGAGCCGCCACATTTGAGAAAAGTGACTGAAACCATATGAGCACCGCATACGCACTTACTGGCGCCGAGATATTCGACGGCGAAAGCTGGCACGCCGATTCGGCCTTGGTTGTCGATGGCGGCCTGGCAAAGGATATTGTGGCAGCATCAACATTGCCCGGCGATCTTCGCAAGGTCGAGTTGAAGGGTGGCAAACTCGTCCCCGGCTTCATCGATATCCAGGTCAATGGCGGCGGCGGCGTGCTTCTCAACGACGGCCCGAGCGTCGACGCCATCCGCACAATATGCGATGCGCATTTTGCCTTTGGCACGACCGCCCTCCTCCCGACGCTGATCACCGACACGCCCGAGATTACGGCGGCGGCGCTTGCCGCCGGCAAGGCCGCGGCACAGGAAAAGGTCGCGGGCTTCCTCGGCCTGCACATCGAAGGGCCGCATCTGTCTGTGAGCCACAAGGGCACGCACGATCCGAAGTTGATCCGGCCGATGGACGACGCCGATCTCGTTGCGCTGATTGAGGCGGTGCAGGAAATCCCGGTTCTCCTGACAACCGTCGCACCGGAAACGGTGCCGGTAGACAAGATCAGGGCCATGGCCGATGCCGGGGTGATTGTCAGTCTCGGCCACAGCGGCGCTTCATACGAAGTCGCCATGGCAGCCAAGGATGCCGGTGCCACGATGGTAACGCATCTGTTCAATGCGATGAGCCAGCTTGGTCATCGTAGTCCAGGCGTGGTCGGAGCTGTTCTGCAGTCGGGCGAATTGTCTGCTGGACTGATCGCCGATGGCTTTCATGTCGACAAGGCTTCAATGTCGATCGCGCTGCGCGCCAAGCAAGGACCGTCAAAGATATTCCTCGTCACCGATGCGATGTCGACCATTGGTACGGATATTACCTCGTTCACTCTGAACGGCCGCAAAATCACACGCGCCGGCGGGCGGTTGACGCTGGAAGACGGGACGCTCGCCGGCGCCGACCTCGACATGATCTCCGCCGTCAGGTTTGTCCATCGCGAACTTGGGCTCTCGCTGGACGAGGCACTGCGTATGGCTTCGTTATACCCAGCTGAGAGCATTCGTATCGACCACCGCTACGGCCGCCTGGCACCCGGCTTTGTCGCGAATATCGTCCACCTCGATGACAATCTCGACGTCAATCATGTCTGGATTGATGGAGATTCGCACTACGCACGTTGACGCCTAGACCCGATTTGCCATACTGGCACTCATCAGACAAATCGGAGAGTTAGGATGGCCAAGGACGCATTGATCGTCGTCGATGTGCAGAATGATTTCTGTCCGGGCGGCGCGCTTGGTGTCGAGGGCGGCGCCGAGATCGTCCCGATCATTAACAAGCTCATCATGCGCTTCGACCATGTTATCCTTACCCAGGATTGGCATCCGGCCGGGCATTCGAGCTTCGCATCGTCGCAACCCGGCAAGGCGCCGTTCGAAACAATCATGATGCCCTATGGCGAGCAGACGCTATGGCCGGATCACTGTATCCAGGGTACAGCGGGAGCTGACTTCCACCTGGACCTGCAATGGACGAAGGCCGAACTGGTGATCCGCAAGGGTTTCAGGCCGCACGTCGACAGCTATTCGGCTTTCTTCGAAAATGATCACAAGACCCCTACGGGCCTCGCCGGTTATCTGCGCGAACGCGAAATCACGAATGTGACCTTCGTTGGTCTCGCGACTGACTATTGTGTCGCCTATTCCGCGCTCGATGCGGTCGCGCATGGATTTGCCGCCGATGTGCTTCTCGATGCATGCCGCAGCATTAATCTCGGTGGTTCGCTTGCCGCAATGACAACCAAAATGCGCAAGGCCGGCGTGACATTGGTCTGAACATCCAATTTCAATGGCGCAAAATTGAACAGCTGCGCATTTTTCCACAGGGCTTGAACCCAAAGTCATAAAGCTGTTGTTTCTCTGTCACATAATGGAGATACTGCACCCAAGCGCACTTCAGATGACGCCTTATCATGGGAGAATTGATATGACTTATCGTGGTACACGTTTAAGCCTTGCTCTTGGCATTGTTCTCGCCTCATCCACCTCATCCTTCGCAGTTACCGAAATCAGCTGGTGGCACGCAATGACCGGCGCCAACAACGAAGTTGTCGAGACGCTGTCGAAAGAATTCAACGCGAGCCAGAGCGAGTACAAGGTCGTCCCTGTATTCAAGGGAACCTATCCGGAAACACTGAATGCCGGCATCGCCGCCTTCCGTGCCAAGCAGGCACCCGACATCATGCAGGTGTTCGACGCAGGCACCGGCGTCATGATGGCCGCTGAAGGCGCGGTCAAACCCGTAGCCGACATTCTCTCGATGGGCGGCGCGAAGTTCGACAAGAGCCTCTATCTGCCCGGCATCGTTTCCTACTATTCGAAACCGGACGGCACGATGCTGTCGTTCCCGTACAACAGCTCCTCGCCGATCCTTTATTACAACAAGGACATCTTCAAGAAGGCCGGGCTTGATGAGAACAACCCGCCAAAGACATGGCCGGAAGTCTGGGAAGCTGCCAAGAAGATCAAGACCAGCGGTGCAGCCAATTGCGGTTTTACCTCAACCTGGCTGACATGGATCCATACGGAAAACTTTGCCGCCTGGAACAATGTGGCCTTCGGTACCAATGAAAACGGCATCGCCGGCAACGATGTCGAGCTGAAGATCAACGCGCCGATTTTCGTCAAGCACTTCCAGGAACTGGCTGATCTCGCCAAGGACGGCACCTTCCGCTATGGCGGACGCACCTCGGAAGCAAAGCAGCTCTTCATTTCAGGCGAATGCGGCATCTTCACAGAATCTTCCGGTGGGCTTGGCGACGTCATTAAATCCGGCATGAACTACGGCACGGGTCAACTGCCATACGAGCCGGAAGCCAAGGGCGCCCCGCAAAACACGATACCAGGCGGTGCGAGCCTCTGGGTATTCGCGGGCAAGAGCGATGAACAGTACAAGGGTGTCGCGGCCTTCTTCAATTTCCTGTCGAAGACCGACATCCAGGCGCGGCTGCATCAGGTTTCGGGCTATCTGCCGGTAACGCTGGCTGCCTATGAGGAAACCAGGAAATCCGGCTTCTATGACAAGAACCCCGCCCGCGAGATTCCGATCAAGCAGATGTTGGGCAAGGCCCCGACGGAGAATTCCAAGGGTGTGCGCCTCGTCAACCTGCCGCAGGTCCGCGACATTGAGAACGAGGAGTACGAAAACATGCTGGCCGGAAAGCAGACCGCCCAGCAGGCTCTCGACAATGCCGTCAAGCGTGGCAATGCTGCGATAAAGCAGGCCCTCGGTCAGTAATAGTCCGCTTTTGATCGCCCTGTCCGTACCGCTACGGACAGGGCTTTTTTTCAAACGAGGCATCCATGGCATCGTCAACACGCGTTACTTTTCCAAACAAGTTGTTGCCCTATCTGCTGCTGGCACCGCAGCTCGCCATTACCGCTATTTTCTTCTACTGGCCCGCATCGCAGGCCATCTACCAATCCGTTCTGCGCGAGGATCCGTTTGGTCTTTCAACGCAATTTGTCGGCCTCGGCAATTTCAAGCGTGTCATTAGCGACCCGAATTATGTGAATTCGCTCCAGGTGACGGTGATTTTCTCCATAGCGACCGCGCTTATTGCGATGGCGCTTGCCCTGCTGCTCGCCGTCATGGCCGATAAGGTAATCCGGGGCAAAGGCATCTACCGCACGCTGATGATCTGGCCCTATGCGGTTGCGCCGGCCATCGCCGGCATGCTCTGGCTTTTCCTGTTCAATCCGTCGATGGGTACGCTCGCCTATCTGGTTCGCTCAGCCGGCTACAATTGGGACCCGCTGCTCAATGGCGACCAGGCCATGGTACTCGTCGTTTCCGCCGCGGCCTGGAAACAGATCAGCTACAATTTCCTCTTCTTTGTCGCGGGCCTCCAATCTATTCCAAAGTCATTGATCGAAGCCGCCGCCATCGACGGTGCGGGCGAGACAAAGCGCTTCTGGACGATCGTCTTTCCACTGCTGGCGCCGACAACTTTCTTCCTGCTGGTCGTCAACACGGTCTACGCCTTCTTCGACACATTCGGCATCATCCATGCGGTTACGGGAGGCGGACCCGGCAAAGCCACGGAAACACTCGTGTACAAGGTTTACAATGACGGTTTCGTCAATCTGATCCTTGGCGACTCGGCAGCGCAATCGGTGATCCTCATGATCATCGTCATCGGCTTGACGGCGATCCAGTTCCGCTACGTCGAGCGCAAAGTCCATTACGGCTGAGGGGTGGAGATGATCCAGAACAATCCCATCAGCCGCCTCATCGCCCATATCATCCTGATCATCGGCATTCTGATCGTGGCGTTCCCGATCTATTACACCTTTGTTGCTTCGACGCAGTCGCTGCAGGAAATCATGCGTCCGCCGCTGTCGCTGCTGCCCGGAAGCCATTTCTGGGAGAATTATTCAGCAGCACTCTTCGGTGGTGTCGGCCGTATCGGCGGCGTCGGCGTCGACCGCCTTCTCCTCAACACGGTGATCATGGCGCTCGCAATTGCTATCGGCAAGATCGTCATCTCGATCCTGTCTGCCTACGCGATCGTCTTCTTCCGTTTTCCCGGCCGCATGATCTTCTTCTGGCTAATCTTCATCACGCTGATGCTGCCGGTCGAAGTGCGCATTCTGCCGACCTACAAGGTGATGGTCGATCTTGGTTTGATCGATACCTATACGGGGCTGACACTGCCGCTGATGGCATCGGCAACGGCGACGCTGCTGTTCCGGCAGTTTTTCATGACCATCCCCGGCGAACTGGTCGAAGCTGCCCGCGTCGACGGTGCGGGACCATGGCGCTTCTTCAAGGATATCCTCCTGCCCCTGTCGAAAACCAACATCGCGGCACTGTTCGTGATCCTCTTCATCTATGGCTGGACGCAATATCTTTGGCCGCTGCTGATGACCAACCGCAACGACATGACGACCATCGTCATCGGTTTGCGCAAAATGATCTCCTTCGCCGATGCCGATACACAATGGCATCTGGTGATGGTCACCTGCATTCTCGCCATTGTTCCTCCGATCCTCGTTGTCGTTTTGATGCAGCGCTGGTTCGTGCGCGGACTGGTCGAAACGGAGAAATGATACTGATATGGCTAGCGTAGAACTCACCAATGTCCGCAAGGTCTATGGAAACTCGGTCGAGGCGGTCAAAGGCGTCAATATTGCCATTGAGGATGGCACACTCTGCGTCCTGGTTGGGCCTTCCGGCTGCGGAAAATCGACTCTGCTGCGCATGATCGCGGGCCTCGAATCCATCACACACGGCACGGTCAAGATCGAGAATTCGGTGGTCAATGACCTTGGCCCGGCTGAACGCGATATTGCTATGGTTTTCCAGAATTATGCGCTCTATCCGCATATGAAGGTCTACGACAACATGGCCTATGGCCTGCGCAATCGTGGCATGCCGAAAGACCAGATCGACAAGCGTGTCAGAGAAGCCGCACAAATACTTGAATTGACTCACCTTCTGGAACGTCGTCCCAAAGAGCTTTCTGGTGGCCAGCGCCAGCGCGTCGCCATGGGCCGCGCCATTGTCCGCAGCCCGAAAGTGTTTCTCTTCGATGAGCCGCTGTCCAATCTCGATGCCAAGCTGCGCGGGCAAATGCGTGTCGAGATCAAGAACCTGCAGCGCCAGCTGGGTGTTACCAGTGTCTATGTGACCCATGACCAGCTCGAGGCCATGACACTGGCGGATACGCTTGTTGTCATGAATGCAGGCTCGGTCGAGCAGATCGGCGCACCGCTCGATATCTATGAAAAACCGGCCAGTACTTTTGTTGCCAGTTTCATCGGCGCCCCGCCAATGAACCTCGTACATGTCACAGCGGACAGCTTCGGCCTTGTGCTGAAGGATGGGACCCGCATTGGCGCTGAAGGCCTAACGGTGCCAGCGACTGGCGCAGTGATCGGTTTTCGGCCGGAAGATCTGGAAGTAGCCGCCGGAGGCGAAACGCATGCTGGCGGATTGCTGCTCGATCTCAAGGTGTTGGGCGTCGAGCCGGTTGGTGCAGAAAGTTATGTCTACGGCATTATCGGCGGCGAGCGGGTTGTCGTGCGCATCGCCGGGCGCTCGGTGTCCCAGCCCGGGGACCATCTGCGGGTGATCATCCCGAAGGAAAAGCTGCATCTTTTTGGTGCGGACGGAAAAAGATCCCACCTATAGGGTGAGATCCTTTCCGGAATTCACATTTACCAGCTGGGAACGGCCGCACCCTTGTATTTGTCGAGGATGAATTGCTTCACCGGATCCGAATGATAGGATTCGATCAGAGTCTTCACCCAAGGCTTGTCCTTGTCGGCGGTGCGAACGGCGATCAAGTTGATGTATGGAGCCTTTTCACCTTCCTTGAGGATCGTGCCGTTCATCGGATCAAGACCAGCCTCGAGCGCATAGTTGGTGTTGATCGCAGCAGCATCCACATCGTCGATCGAGCGTGGCAGCTGGGCGGCGTCGAGTTCAACGAACTTGAAGTTCTTCTTGTTCTCGGTGATGTCCGCGGTCGTGACCTTGAGGCCAACTCCGTCCTTCAACTTGATTGCACCTTTGTCCGCCAGGATGAGCAGAGCGCGGCCGCCATTGGTCGGGTCATTCGGAATCGCGATGGTAGCACCGTCCGCCAACTCATCGAAACTCTTCACTTTTTTTGAATAGACGCCCATCGGAAAATTGACCGTATAGGCAACATCGACCAGATCGAACTTGCGGTCGGCAATCTGGTTGTCGAGATATGGCTTGTGCTGGAAGGAATTGGCATCGAGCTCGCCATCGTTCAGGGCCTGGTTCGGAACCACATAATCCGAGAATTCGAAGATCTCGATATCAAGTCCCTTGGGCTTGGCGACTTCCTTGACCTTTTCCATGATCTGCGCGTGTTCACCCGGGGTCACACCGATCTTGATTGTCTCGGCCAGTGCGCCGGTCGCGCTCAGGATTGCTGCCAACGCTGCGCTGGCAAGGATTTTCTTCAGCATTTCAAACTCCTGTCTTATGAAGAACTCAACGGGGACGGATGCGCTTGTCGAACCGCCGTGCCAGCCGGTCGCCGGCACTTTGCACGAGCTGCACAAGCACAATCAGCACCAGAACAACAACCGCCATGACGTCAGGCATGAAGCGCTGGTAGCCGTAACGGATACCAAGATCACCAAGACCGCCGCCACCAATCGCGCCGACCATGGCGGCATAGCCAATCAGGCTGACGATCGTTAGGGTCAAGGCCGAAGCGATGCCAGGCCGCGCCTCGGCAAGCAGTACCTTGAACACGATCTGGATCGGGCTCGCACCCATGGCGCGCGCTGCTTCCGTGAGCCCGGGATCGACCTCCCGGATTGCCGTTTCCACCAGCCGTGCCACAAAGGGAATTGTCGCGATGGTCAACGGCACGATAGCCGCGGTCGTGCCAATCGATGTCCCCGCGACAAGGCGCGTAAATGGAATGATGGCGACAACGAGGATGATGAACGGCGTCGAACGCGTTGCATTGACGATGACGCCAAGCACCTTGTTGACCGAGGGTGCAGGAAAGAGCTCACCCCGGCCGCTTGTTGCAAGGAACACACCCAGTGGAATACCCAAAAGCGAGCCGATCAGCCCGGCCACGGCGACCATGTACAGTGTCTGGCCAGTTGCTTTGAGAAGAAGCGCGAGAATATCAGCGGACATAACCGACCACCTCCGATGACAGGCCATGATTGGCGAGAAACTGCCGGGCCTCGGTGATTTTTACCTCGTCGGCCCGCAACGAAACAACGAGCATGCCGAAGGGTCGCCCGGCAATCTCGTCCACAGCGCCGGCCAGAATGTTGACCTCTATGCCAAGGTCACTGCCAAGCCGCGCAAGCATCGGCTCCGTTGCATTCTCCCCTTTGAAGATCACGCGCAGGATAGTGCGAGAACCGGGCTCCGGCTGCTCTGACATGCGGCTGGTCAAAAACTCCGGCAGGCGCATCCCGGCGAGACCGCCAAGCAGAGCCCGTGTCGTTTCATGGGTATGGCCAGTGAAGACATCGAATGTCGAGCCCTGCTCGACAATGCGGCCGCCATCGATGACCGCAACATGATCGGCAATGGTTTTCACCACCTCCATCTCATGGGTAATCAGAAGGACGGTCAGGCCCAGTTCCTTGTTGATCTGCTTGAGCAGCGCCAGGATCGAGCGCGTTGTTTCCGGATCGAGCGCCGATGTCGCCTCGTCGGAAAGCAGAAGCTTTGGCTCGGTGGCCAGCGCGCGGGCAATACCGATGCGCTGCTTCTGCCCGCCGGAAAGTTCGGCCGGATAGCGATCACGCTTGTCGGAAAGGCCAACGAGATCAAGCAGCGGCGTGACACGCTTTTCAATCGACTGTTTATCCACGCCTGCAATTTCAAGCGGCAGCGCGATATTGTCGAAGGCCGTTCGCGAGGAAAGCAAATTGAAGTGCTGAAAGATCATGCCGATCGAGCGGCGCACAGAGCGCAGGCTTTTCTCGTCGAGCCCGGCGACATCCACGCCATCGACGAGAACACCGCCGAAGCTTGGCTTCTCCAATCCGTTGACCAGACGGATCAGCGTGGACTTACCCGCACCGGAACGTCCGATAATTCCGGTCACCGATCCGCGCGGAACAATCAAGTCGATATTGTCGAGCGCCACCACTTCTGCGCCGGTGCGACCTGCCGCAAAGCGCTTGGAGACCCGCTCGAACGCGACCATGGGGTTGGCCGGCCTGGACACCTCGAGCTCGTCATTCGCAGCCACCTTAGGTGGGCTTTTTACCTTGTCTGTCACAATTGCCATATTCATTTGCGGTGCTCGCACATCCGCCCTGTTGTCTTTTTGCGACCGTCTATACAGACCATCTGCGATTTTCGATAGACCTTGACGGCAGGCATGAACATTTCGGCTTGATTTGAGAGTGGAATTTTCGGGCAAGACGCGGAGTTCCCGCTCATGAGTCCGACAATAGGGAATGTCGGTCCACGCCGACACACAGCCCATTCCATATTTCGGCCGATTCTGAAAACGCTATTCCAAAACAACCGCATACACTGCCGGATTCAACCCTGCGTTCGTTGTCGAGCATCTCAAAGCAAGCAATGAGCTTGACGAGCACGCGCCGTGCGATCGGGTTTTGCCGGCAGAAGCAGAAAGCACCGTGCCAGCCGGTGCATCGGGAAGATTGGCCTCCCGACCAGGCAAAGGCCTCGTCGTCAACGCTGGAGGTCAACAATACGGCGTGTGCCGTTTTGCATCACACGAGAAATGAAAAGAACCCGGACTGGCTGGCAAGTCATCATCCGGGTTCGATTCAACTTCTAGAAAACGAGGGGCGGGTGAAAGCCCGTTCCTTACTCCAGATGTATATTGCACATTGCGGGTAAATCCAAGCAACCACAGATTTTGCCAGTGCCTTAGTTTGAATTCTAGCTACCGGCAGACCGCCGGGAGACGTGCTATGTGATGGAGAATCGATCGATGACCCATAGCCAAGTGCCGTCACCTTGCCGACGGGCGACCTCAGCAGTCACGCTGCCATCGGGCAGGCGCGTTGACGTCAGCGCCAAGTCCCTATTGATAACAGCCGGACTCTGGTTTCCCGCAACAAATTTGCGACCGGTTGCGGTGATCTCCGCGAATAGCGCTCGGATTGCGTCCCTGCCGCGCGTCAATTGCCCCTCACCACTATCGATGACGGCATCCGGCTCAAAAAGGGCCGCCATACCGTCAACGTCTCCCACCCATTGTCGGGAAATCAGCAGGCGTTCCAAATCCTGAGGATCACGCGCCGGATCACGTCCTACTTCATCGGTCATGGTGACTCTCCTCTGATGGCATACCAGTCAAACCGCGAAACTACTCAAGCCGAAGTCGGATTCGACCGGTTGATTTCAATCCGGAACGCTGCCTAGATTTAAAGCCATTGAGCATGGTGCCGGTCAAGCCAATGCGCGTATGGCTGCTTTGGACGGCCAATGGGGCGTTAGGCAACAGCTTGCTCCTTTGATGCATCGAGATATACCAAATCACCTATCCTAGGTCGCATTTTGCATTCCGCAAATTGCGTCGACCGTAATAAATGATTTACATGGACATATTTGAGAAAAGGAACGACATTTCTTTTTATATTTTTAAGGGATTTACATCAATTCAAACGAAAACTATTCAATAGGACTATATTATATACAATATCGATTTTCCTATGGTTGAATATTGAGAAAATCATCTTAACCAAAAAGCGATGGCGCGCCATAAAGACATTGGTAACTATTAAAAAAAATGCTAAGTATATTAACCAATGCCGAACGTAAAAAAACTAACATGGGGAAATATGAACTCACGATCCTGAGGTCTTTGCGTGCCGCTGTCCAATTTTCATACATTTGACGCGATCCGATCGATGTTCGGAATGCGTGGCGCCATAAACCCGGCCGTCAAGCGCAGGGTTTATGCGGAACAAATGGACGTAGCGCTGAGACTGGCACCGTTCACCGTCCTGGTCGCTATGTGCGTGGTGTTCGTCGTTTCTTTTGTCTTTTGGGACCTTGGTCCCCGACCCTATCTTGCAGGTGTCGCAACAGTGGTCGCTCTGTTAACTGTGGGTTCCCTTTTTGCCTGCTGGCAATGGTACAAGGTGCCAAAAGTCAAGGAACTCAGCTTTGACGCGATAAAATATCTGATCATTGTCTCATCGCTCTATGGCATATGCCTTGCGAGCATTCCCTTGATGCTATTTCTCGACGCCGACCCTTATCACCGCCTTCTGATCGCCTGTACCGCAGCCGGGTTGATGGCAACCGGCATCGGGGTAGCCGTTGTTCCGCTCGCAGCAATTGCATATTCGGGCACAATCATTACTGGCTCTTTTTTTGCTTTGGCCTCCACGGGGGAAGATTTCTTCCTCTTCATAGCGATTCTGTTGGCCTTCTATGCCCTCTTTATTCTGTTCACCATCGTTCATATGAGCAACCTCATCGTCATGCGCACCCTGGATCAGATCAAAGTGGAGCAGCAGAAGGAGGTCATCAGTCTGTTGCTCTATGATTTCGAGGAGAATGCCAGTGACTGGATCTGGGAAACCGACGCGGACCTGAAGCTTCAGCATACATCGCCTCGCTTGGCACAGATCGCTGCAAAGACAACAAAAGAGCTACAGGGCATGCCCTTTGCTCAATTGTTCAAAGTCGACCAGGCTCACGCCGAGGAGGCAGTCAAAGTTGGCTCCATATGGCAGGCAATCGAGAACCGTACGACGTTCCGCAACCACATTTTGCCCATCAATATCAAGGGCGAGACACGCTGGTGGTCCCTCACCGGCAAAGCCATTTTTGACAACGCCGGTCAGTTCGTCGGTTACCGCGGCGTTGGCTCCGATGTGACCGCCGCGAAGCAGTCCGACGATCAGCTGTCCTACCTTGCCCGCTACGATGTGCTTACCGATCTGCCCAACCGAACGCTGTTTACCGATCAGCTCGGCCAAGCGACCAAGGACCTCGAGAAGGGCTTACGCAGCTTTGCTGTTTTCTGTATCGATCTCGATGACTTCAAGACAGTGAATGACAGCTTCGGCCACGGTATCGGCGATCAGCTCCTCAAGCAGGTTGCCGATCGCTTGCGTGGCAGTTCGCCGGCAACCTATACGGTTGCGCGCCTGTCCGGCGACGAGTTTGCAATCCTGGCGCGCGGTGCGGATCAGGCTGCGGCCACCGAACTCGCCGAACAATTGGTCCAGAGCATCTCACAGCCGTTCTGGATCGATGGTATCCAGATCAACATCCACATCAGCGTCGGCATCGCCATCGCTCCGACCGACAGTGTCAACGACATCATGCGTTGCGCTGATCTCGCGCTCTATCGGACCAAAAACGAAGGCCGGAATAGCTTCCGCTTCTACGAAGTCGAAATGGACGCACGCATCGAGGCCAAGCGCGCACTGGCGATGGACTTGCGCGGCGCGCTTGCCCGCCAGGAATTCATCCTGCATTTCCAGCCGATTGTTTCCGCACAGACTCTGAAGACCGTCGGTTTTGAAACCCTGCTTCGCTGGAAGCATCCGGTGCACGGCTTCATCTCACCCACGATCTTCATTCCTATCGCCGAGGAAACCGGCAATATCATCCCGCTTGGCGAATGGATCATTCAGGAGGCATGCCGCACTGCGGTCTCGTGGCCGCAAGACATTCATGTGGCGATCAACATATCGGCGATCCAGTTCCGGCATTCGGATCTTGCGTCGATCGTTCGTGATGCGTTGACCAAGAACAAGCTGAAGCCAAATCGTCTGGAACTCGAGATAACTGAATCCGTTTTCCTGGAAGCCAATGTTGCGGCAATCTCGTTGCTGCGGCAGTTCCGGGCCATGGGCGTCAGCATCGCGCTCGACGACTTCGGCACGGGCTATTCCAGCTTGAGCTACCTGCGCAAGATGCCGTTCGATAAGATCAAGATCGATCAGTCCTTCGTTCGCGATCTTCCCCACAACCGCGGCAGCCTTGCAATCATTCGTGCAGTGATGGGTCTTGGCGCCAGCATGGGCATGAAGATAACCGCGGAGGGCGTCGAAACCCGCGAACAGCTCGCGTGCCTGCAGAAGGAAGGTTGCGATCAGGTACAGGGCTTCCTGTTCAGCCCTGCTGAGCCGGTCGAAAAGACCTTCGAGCTGCTGACCTTCGACAGCGAGCGCTACCAGGTCGCCAGCTAGAGTTTCACGCTTGACGTTTTGTTACGTTCTGGATTGGCGGTCGGTAGTTTGGCGACAGGCGCGAATCCTTGGGCCAGTAAGCCAGGAAGCCCTTGATCACCTCCCCCGGAATGTCGAGCGGATTGTAGTTTTCCCTATCCACGAACATCAGCGACTGTTCGCCATGCCCCAGCAAACCTTGCGCCACGCTGTGAATTTCATGCTCCAAGGTCACGAACTTGCGGTTGTGCCGGGCAATCTTGATACGCACGCTTATCTGCTCGAACTCCTTCGACTCTCGCCGGTAATCATGTGTGAACGAGCGCGTCAGGATATAGAACCGCGTTGTCGCAAGGTCGAAATCCGGCATGCAGACGTTGAAGAACAATTCGCGCGCCTTTCCCACCCAGCGGACATAGTTGGCAAAGTAGACGTTACCGACCGAATTCGTATCGTCATACGTGGGAATCAGTTGCATCACGAACCACTCACCATCGAAACCGTGCGACGGTGACATTTCCTCGCCTTCCGATACGCCGGTTAGCGGTGATGGCGTCATCATGCGAATAGGCTGATCGACGATTTCGACCTGTATCGCTTTCGAACGAGGTCCGACCAGCTCAATGATAACCGGCAATGCGCCGATGAGACCTATGAAAGGCGAAATGACCAGGAAGCCTGGTACTGGCTCGATATAGCCGATCACAAAGATCAGGGCAGAACCACACCCGATCATAAAGCTCAGGACTGGATCGAATTTCGGCCTTGCGCCCAGCGCTTCGCAAAGCAAGTTGGCCGAGGCGCTGACAAACAACGTTGCGAAGGGCATCATGAAATACATCAGCGAGAAATTCGCCGGTACTGCCGTAAACGCAACCCAGACAGCGCCAAGCAGAAGCCACAGGGGCGACGAGGCGACCCCGTCGGGGATCAGCGCTAGAAGCGGACTGTTGCTCCGCAGGTTCTTACCCTTCAAGAACCATTCAGTTGCACAATAAAAGCTGTCTACGGTTGAAGCGAGAGCAATCACCGTCCAGATGACGAAAGCGACCGCCAGATATGATTGGCCATTCTCGGCAGCAAGCACAGTTGCCGCCGAGACAGATCCCTGTGCACTGGGCAGACCATCGATCGAGAGAATACTGCCAATCGGCCCGACGGCAGAGGCAGTCAAGGCATTCAGAAACAGAAAGCCGAAAAACAGCAGCGAACCAACACCATAGGCCAGGCCGACATTGCCACCTTCGCGCTTGATCGTGACTGCCCGCTGCCAATGCTGAATATCGAGCCATGGTCCAAGCAGAAAGCCGATCAGCGTCGGCATGATCAAACCGTAGAAACGACTATCGAATTGCTGAAGCGGTACGCCCGGATAGCTGGAAGTTTCGCGCAACCCAACAAGCAGAACGGTCCCGGCCGCAACACCAACCACGGTATAGACGATGTGCAGCCATTTGATCTGCTGCAACGATAGCGCATGTCCGATGGCGCAGGCGAACAAAAGCAGCAGAGCAACGCCGATTGGCGAGCCTTCGCCGACGATTGGCTGCCAAAGATAGGCGACGAACCCGAATATAGTGACGACGAGCGCTGCCATTTGGAACAGGAGGAACACGCCTGCGTATCGGCCTTCAATATCCTTGATGATCTGATCGGGTGGACGCTTAGTGCGACCGAGAATATAGCCGAACAACCAAAGTCCCGCGACATTGGCGATGGCAAATCCGAAGAAGCCAAGCCATCCATAGGTCAGGGTGACATGGATGGAATAAAAGAACCCCAAACCCCACAGCCAGGATAAGCCTATTGTTGGCGACCACAAAAGATTCCGCACGACCGTCATGACTATCCAGCTTTAAAAGAAACGCTGCCCTACAGCATCGTACTTTAATCGATGTTATTCGCTGAAATAAGTCAATGATTTGCATTTGGCTCCGAACGCCGAAACCGACATTTTTTGCGCCCCGCGAACACCGACCTGCACTCTACGTCTAGGTCACCCTCACTAACCAGCCCACTCCAACTGATTAGGCTTCGATTGATTGCGGCGCGGCAGCGTCAAACGTAAAATGGGTGATCGGGTAAAATAAGAATGTGGTGGGGGCCATGAAAAGAACTCGAGACTACTACGATGACGAAGGACGGCATACGCGGGCGTTCCTGGTGAGTGTATGCGACTATGGCGTTGCGATTCTGTTCGTGGCCGGAGTTCTCTATTCAACTTATCTGGATATCGGAAACCGGTTCAAGCCGAGCAACGCAGAGCTGGTTGCCGCAAGGCACGCAAAGATCGCCGCCGAAACGGCGATGAAATAGTCGCCTGCATTGAACCTATAGTCCGGCTATCGCCCGTAGGTCGCTTACTGCGCCCGCGGCGGCGGCAAGGACTGGCGATCCTTTTGTAAGTCCGTCGCCTGCGACCGGAAAAGGATGGTGCCAGCCACCGGCTTCCTTGACGAGGCAATAGCCCGCCATGCAATCCCACGCATGCATGTAGGGCTCATAATATCCAACAAGGCGGCCCGCAGCGACATAAGCCAACATCAGCGCACCCGATCCATTGCGGATGAAATTGCCGCCTGCGTCGAGAAGTTTCTCGACGATGGACGCGACCGTGGCAGGGGTCACGTGGTTGTTCGCACCGATACCTGTCACGGCATTGCGAATATTGCGGCTTGCATCGAGTTTCAGCAGCTTGCCGTTCAGTGTCGCACCCATACCATCGGCGGCGGCGTAAAGCTCGTCATTGCATGGAACATAGATGACGCCGATGGCGATCTCCTCTCCGCGCAAGGCGGCAATGGAAATGCACCATGTCGGCATGCCGTTTACGAAGGGGCTGGTGCCATCAATCGGATCGATGACCCAGGTATAGGCGGATGTGCCGGCGCTCACCCCATATTCTTCGCCGACAATGGCATCGCCAGGGAAAGCCGCCGCGATCCGCGCGCGGATGAGATCTTCCACTTCGCGGTCGGCGATGGAAACCACATCGTGCGGATCTGCCTTGGTCTCGATCACCAGTTGTTCCCGCGCGTTGAAATGCGCAAGAGCCACGGCTCCCGCGTCGGTTGCCATCTTCTGAGCCAGGGCAAAGCGATCCTGAAGATCAGTGTCGGCATGCGATGTCATGTTCGTTCCTTCGCTATGAATGCAGATTTCAACTGTTGATGATGGCGATGCCACGACGGTGAAAGCCGATGCTGACATTGGTCGCCGGTGCAAGGTTTCTGTCGACGGCCGGGTCTACGACGAACAGCATGCCCGCCTCCGTCTCGACCTCATATTCCACATGATCACCAAGATAGGCGGCGTGCCTTATGCTGCCGGGAAACGCCCCACTCTCGGCCGCCTCGAGCGTGATGGCATTCGGCCTTACGGCGAGCTTGGCCGGTCCCGGGCGGGCGCTCCGACCCGGAACAGAATGTTCAAGCTTGCCGACGCGGATGATCGCCTGCCCCCCATCACTGCGCAGGACTTCGCAGGGCACGACATTGGCTTCGCCGATGAAGTCAGCGATGAACGAGGAGGCTGGCGCTTCATAAAGGTCGCGCGGCGAACCTTGCTGGGCGACGACGCCGTCCTGCATGACGATAATCCTGTCGGAGACTGCAAGCGCCTCCTCCTGATCATGGGTGACATAGACCGCCGTGAAACCTAGGCGCTGCTGCAGTTCGCGGATTTCCGTCCGCACGCGGCGGCGCAGGCGGGCGTCCAGGTTGGAAAGCGGTTCATCGAGCAAGAGCACCTGCGGCTCGAGCACCAGTGCGCGGGCTACCGCAACGCGTTGTTGCTGTCCACCTGACAGTTCAGCGGGTAGCCTCTGGCCATAACCGGCAAGACCGACCTGCTTCAGTCCCTCTTCGGCCCGCTCCCGCGCTTCATTCTTCTTCATCTTCGATGACTCTAGCCCATAAGCGACGTTCTCCAGCACCGACATATGCGGGAACAGCGCATAGGACTGGAACACCATCGAGACATCGCGTTCATTGGCAGGAAGCATGGTGACATCTTTATCACCGATGAGAATGCGTCCCGAGGTCGGGTGCTCAAGCCCAGCGAGCATGCGCAGCGTCGTTGTCTTGCCGCAGCCCGATGGGCCCAACAGCGTTACAAGCGTGCCAGGCTCGATATCCAGCGTCAGATCATGGATGGCAGTGAAGGTGCCGAACTGCTTTTTGACATTGGCGAAAACAACAGAGCCGGTGCGATGGGTAGTCATGATGCGGCCTTCTCTTGTGGTGCGGCAGACGGAACAAAGGCTGTTGCAACGCGATTCTCGCGGCGCAATTTCCTTTCGCCCACCAGTAGCTGGAAACAGGTGATGATGACGATCATGACGACGATCAGCGTTGACGAGTACGCCACGGCAACGCCGTATTCGCCATTTTCGACAAGGCCGACAATGTAGGAGGTCGCCATATTGTACTCGGCGCTGACCAGGAATATGACAGCGCTGATCGATGTGATGGCGCGGACGAACGAATAGACCAGCGCAGCAACAATCGCCGGACGGAGCAAGGGTAGGATGACCTTGCGGATTGTCCGGAAACTCGTCGCCCGCAAGGTCAGCGATGCTTCATCCAGGCTCTTGTCGAGCTGGCTCATCGCCGCCACGCCGCCGCGCACGCCGACCGGCATGTTGCGGAAGACGAAGCAGGCGATGAGGATCAGCGCCGTGCCGGTCATCTCCAGCGGCGGCAGATTGAATGCCATGATGTAGCTGATGCCGATGACGGTGCCGGGAATTGCAAAACTCATCATCAGAGCGAATTCGAATACATTGCGTCCGACGAAACGCTGCCTGACAATCAGATAGGCCGTGAGCAGCCCGACAGCTGCGGTAAGCGGTGCCGAAATCAGCGCGATCTTGATTGTGGTCCAGAATGAGTTCCACGCAACGCCCGTCCAGGCGACGGCGCCGTTTTCGAAGCTGAGCGAGAAAGCGCGCTGGTAGTGCTCGAAGGTCAGGGTATTGTCGAGGCCCCATGTGCGGACGAAGCCGCCGAAAAGGATCATACCGTAGATGACCAGCGTGAAGAGTATCCACGGAATGACGATAGCGTGGACGCCGACGGAAAGGGATCGCGGCAAGGCAATGTGTGCACCGGAATCGCCTTTGCCGGTCACGGTCGCGAAGCTCTTGCCTGCTAGCCA
The DNA here is from genome assembly GCF_037994405.1 of Phyllobacterium sp. Taxonomy (GTDB): domain Bacteria; phylum Pseudomonadota; class Alphaproteobacteria; order Rhizobiales; family Rhizobiaceae; genus Phyllobacterium. The sequence continues at coordinate 13,403 of NZ_JBBNAN010000234.1, read as the reverse complement.
CACACGCTGTGCAAGGAAGGCCGAAAGCGTGAAGAACAGAAGGATAATCGCCAGTACTGCCGCACGCGACGGATCGTTTTGCGAGCCGACAACCGCGAAGAATATTTCCGTTGAAAGCACTCCATGGCTGCCGCCGAGGACCAGCGGGTTACCGAAATCCGCCATGCTCTCGATGAAGCCAATCAGAAAGGCATTGGCGAGGCCGGGCTTCATCAAAGGCAATGATATCTTCCAGAACGTACGCCAGCGATCCGCCCGCAGGGTTTGCGATGCTTCTTCCATAGACGGGCTGACGCCCTCGACGACACCGATGAGCACAAGAAACGAGATAGGCGTGAAAGACAGGACCTGTGCAATCCAGATGCCGGTCAGGCCGTAAAGCCAGCGGCCCGGCTCAATCCCGAAGAGGTTGGAAAGCTGCTGGGTCACGACACCGGCGCGGCCGAAGAGAAGAATAAGCGCGAGGCCGATGACGAACGGCGGTGTGATGATCGGCAGGATCGTCAGCAACCGCAGGCCCCGCTTGAAGGGAAAGCGGGTACGGGCTGCAACCAGAGCGAAGCAGAGACCAAGTAGTGTGGAGCCGAGCGCCGAAAGGATAGCCAGCAGCAGGGTGCGCCAGGCGACGCCACAGCGATTACCGCCGACGAGACAATCCAGGCTCCAGATCGACGGATCCTGAATGTTGCGGACAAATCCGGAGGGATCGAACGAGCCGTCAAAACTCTGGAAGGCGCCGACGAACATGCTGCCCACGGGGTAGAACACAAAAATACTGACAAGGAAGACAAGCAGCGCGATCGAAGCGACCACGAAGGCATCGCCCCGGAGCACGCCGCGCTCGGCGAGGCCGAAGGAAAACATCAGGACGAACGACAGCGCCACCAGCCCAGCGCCTGCACCCATCGACGGTTGCCCATCGGCAAGCGGCCCGAACAGCGTTTCAGTGATCGTCCAGGTCCAGCCGGTGAACCCGACAGCGAGTCCCTGCAGAACAAGGAAGACAATTCCAAACGCGCCTGCCGCGATCAGCAGATTTGAACGCAACTGCGAAACCTTGAAGGCGCGCGCGCAAAAGCCTGCGAGGAAAAACAGTCCAATGACGGCTACCGTCCAGCGTCCGTGCTCGAAGATTTGCACGATGCCGGGCGCTTCTGCCGAGCCTGTCAGAAAATTGCCGAGCCAACCGAGGCCGAAGAAGCCGCTTTCGATTCTGTACCAGGGCACGAGGATGTACCCGGCGAGCCCGATGCCGAGAGCAATATTCAATCTCCGGTCGCTACGTTCCATCACGCCACCGCCGCCTTAATCCTTGAAGAAAAGTACCTGCGCTGCCGATATGCCCGGATCGATCCGGACATATCGCGTCAGTCGCAAAGTGAGATCAGTTTGCGCTTGCACCGATCTCCTTGTCCCAGCGATCAAGCAATTGCTTGCGCTTGGCGGGGTCTCCATAGGTTTTGAAGTCATAGTCGATGAGCTTGATGTCTTCGAACTTTGGCGCTTCCGGCGGAACCGTCGCGGACTTATTCGACGGCAGTTGGAAGGATTTTGCCTCCTTCATATGCGACTGCACTTCGGCGGACAGCGCCCAGTCATACCATTTCTTGGCAGCATCGAGATTGCGCGCACCCTTGATGATCGACATGGAACCGATTTCGTAACCCGTGCCTTCGCAAGGTGCGACAGCCTTGACCGGGAAGCCTTCGGCAATCTGAGCGACCGCATCATGCATGAAGACGATGCCCAGCGCCGTTTCACCGCGTGCCGCAGCTTTGACCGGCGCTGAACCCGATTTCGTATATTGCGAAACGTTCGCGTTCAGTTGCTTCAGATAATCGAAAGCCTTGTCCTCACCCATGATCTGAACGAGGGAAGCCAGCGCCGTATAGGCCGTGCCGGAAGAATTCGGATTGGCGATCTGGATTTCGCCCTTGAACGATGGATCGACCAGATCGGCCCAGCATTTGGCTTCCTTCAGACCCTTCTTCTTGACGATCTCGGTGTTGTAACCCCAGCCGAGTGCCCCTGCATAGACACCGACAGTCTTGTATCCGGCGCTCTCCGCCTGCTTCTTCGCCCAATCCTGCAACTGATCGAGCATGGGCGACTTGTATTCCTGGGTCAGCCCTTCGGAAGCCGCCTGCAAATGCGGATCTCCTGTACCTGCCCACCAGATGTCGGTCTTCGGGTTGCGTGCCTCGGCACGAATTTTCGCATAGGTCTCGCCCGACGACAGGCGCACCATATTGACCTGAATACCCGTTTCTTTTTCGAACATGCCCTTCATCAACTCGCAGATGACGACATCGGCCGAACAGATCAGATTGAGATTTTCAGCAGCACGCACTTCAGTTGGCATCATTTGAAGCCCAACAGCAAAAGCAGCGGCGATTGCGAATATTGAACGCATGTTGTTCCTCCCTGAAAAAGCGGCACCTCCATGCCGCACGCCGTTTTGCAAGCGTGTGCAAAAGTTTCACATGCCATATATGCTTGTCAAGTAAGCTTATTGCTTCCATTCAGGAAATTCACCCACGCAACGATTGCAAGTTCTCGCAAGCGCGTGCAAGATATGGGTAGAGACAGATAATCACTTGGAATCAAGTAGGTGAACAAATCATTCGTCAGCGCCGATGACGTGGCCAAGCGAGCCGGCGTTTCCCGCTCGGCTGTGTCGCGTACATTTACGCCGGGCGCCAGTGTATCGGAGGAGACGCGCCAGCGTGTAATGAAGGCTGCACAAGCGCTTGGCTACCACGTGAACCAGCTGGCGCGCGGCCTGATGCGCAGTGAGAGCGGTATTGTCTGCCTCGTTGTATCGGAAATGGATACGCCCTACCGCGCCGGGCTGGTACGCGCCCTCACCCATGAATTGCAGAAGGCCGGAAAGATCTCAATGCTGATCAACACGGATCGCTCGGATGGCAGCGTCGACGCAGCGTTACGCCAGACATTGCATTATCGCGCAGATGCGTCAATTCTGTTGTCCGGCCTGCCTGACAAAGCGATTACCAGGCTTTGTCTCGACAGCGGACAGCGCATTGTGCTGATCAACCGCGACGATGATATCGAGGGGCCTTTCCGCATCAACCTTGACGATGGCCATGCTGCAAGAGTGGCGGTGCATGCGTTCCTGCGCGCCGGGTGTCGTTACCTCGCCTTCGCCAACTCCGAAGTCGGAACACCGAGTCTGATGGCGCGCGAACGTGGCTTCATCGCCGCGGCTGCAGAATTCGGACTTGCGGTGACAGTCGTGCGCTGTGGCAACACCGTCTATGAAAGCGGCCGCAAGATCGCCCAGACTTTATTTACAGAACCGAACCGACCGGACGCGGTGTTCTGCGTCAACGATCTGATGGCATTCGGTTTGATGGACGGCGCACGGCACGATTTTGGGCTGCGTATTCCGCAAGACCTCTGTGTCGTCGGCTTCGACGACATCGAGCAGTCCGCATGGACCTCCTATGGCCTGACGACGTTTTCCCAGCCCGTGGACGAGATTGTGAAAAACAGTATTGCATGGCTTGGAGATCGCGAGGCAGAGCCGGCCTCAGAAGTCCCCCCGGTTCGTTTGCATGCCCCGCTGATCTGGCGGCAGTCGGTTCGCGCCACGCAACGGGTTATTTCGTAAACGCGCCCCAGACGCTGATCCTGTTCCGGCCATTTCGCTTTGATTCGTAAAGCGCGCTGTCGGCAAGATTGAGGAGATCATCGGGACCACCATCAAACGCCGCACGATTCGCGCAATCGAAAACGGCAACGCCGATACTGATTGAAACCATGCCGATTGGACTGCCGCCATGTTCGAGCTGCAAGGCCCAAACGGCATTAAGCATTTGAGTGCCCAGGTCACAGGCTTGCTCTGATGTGACGCCGGACAGAAGTGCCGCGAACTCCTCGCCGCCAAAGCGGGCGATGGATCCCCCGCTGTGCTTGACCACCTTATTCAGCGCGCGCCCGACATGCACGAGGCATTTGTCCCCGGCCAAGTGCCCATAGAAATCATTATACGCTTTGAAATGGTCAATATCGACCATCAGGACTGCGAGAGTTTGCGCATTCTCGGCGCAGCGCGCGAACTCTCGTTTCAACAAATGACTGAACTTTCGCCGATTTGGCAGATTAGTCAAATGATCGCGTTCTGACTGGTTCTTCAGCTTGCGGTTCGCTTCCAGCAACTTCTTTTCCAGTTCCAGCCGCTCTTGAACCGTGGTCGAGAGTTGCTCCTCGACAAGCTTCTGTGCACTGATATCGACGCTTGTCGCCAGCAGCCGCAGCGGCGTACCGTCGGGACCATATTCGACTACCTTGCCACGACTTAGAATCCATGCGTCCCCGCCGCCGCCACGCGGAACGCGGTAGATCGCTTCGAAGTGCGATTTGCGGCCACTGACGGCATCTTCAAACGCTTGAATGGCGTGGGCCTTGTCATCGGGGTGGACGATATCCCAGGCAACGCTTTCAGATTCTGCGCCGTTAGGATCAAGGCCGAGCAGCACGCGATATTGCGGGGAACGCCATACGCGCATGGTCGCAATGTTCAAATCCCATATCCATTGACCGGCACTCTCCAGCGCGTACGACGTGCGCTGCTCCGTTTCCCGCAGCCTCTCGGCCATTCTTCTCAAATTGGTAATGTTCGTGTAGGCAACCGAGATGCCGGCGAACTCGCCCAGATCATTCGTCACCGGTGCCGCAGAAACCATGAAGGTTTCTTGGGCATACTCAATCTGCCGATCGGGAATCACGGTTCCAGCCACAGCGGCCTTAAGGTCCTCGCGCAAGAGGAGTGCATGATCGGGTACAATGTTTTCGATGGGCTGACCGACAGCCTTCTCGCTGGAGATAGCCAGCATGCGCGAGAGCTGATCGTTGATCGTAACAAAAGCGCCGTTGCGATTGATATAGCACAGGCCGACAGGGACCTTGTCATAAACTGCCTCGATCTGAAGCAGACGATCGTCACCGCGCTCATTTCCTGGATCGAACGGTGATTTTCGCGATTTACTGATTGGCATCACCCAGTCTTCCGAACAACTGCGGAAAAATGTCCCGCCACAGTCCACTTACATTGGCGAGCGAAGAGCTAAATCGTCAAGGTAAATACTCGTAGCTGAGGTTAATTAATCGTCATCAACACAGTGGGTCTGGCGCAGCGCGGTGATGCTGATTAAGCTTATCACATGGTCTCGAAAGATGCGGGAGGCGACCATGTCCAACGAACATCACCACAACGGCACTGATGGTCATGAACATCCCATCGATTGGAGGGAGCATGGCGTGAAAGTCATTCCCGGGGATTCCCTTGATCCGAATACGGCTCAGACGCCGGGCATGAACCGCGCTGCGGCGGTCAATCGCGCCCGGGCCGGAGCAGAGAAAATCTGGGCAGGAACTGTCGTTATCCACGCGAACGCCAAGACCGGCGCACATCACCACGGCGATCTGGAAAGTATTATCTATGTGGTAAAGGGCCGGGCGCGCATGCGCTGGGGCAACAAGCTTGAATATGTCGCAGAAGCGGGACCGGGCGATTTCATTTTCGTGCCTCCCTACGTGCCGCATCAGGAGATCAACGCCAGTCCGGACGCGCCGCTCGAATGCGTTGTCGTTCGATCAGGTCAGGAACCGGTGGTCGTCAATCTCGATATCGAACCTGTGGAGAAACCGGAAGGGGTCCTGTGGAAGGACCCTATTCATCGCTGAACCGCGTTACTCCTTCACTGTGCGCTGCAGCTTTTCGAAACGCTTGACAAGGCGGTCACGTTTCAGTTTCGACAAGCGGTAAATCCAGAATTTGCCATCGAGTTGATCGATTTCGTGCTGCAGGCAGACGGATAGCAGCCCCTTCGCTTCTACTGTTCGAGATGCACCCGACAAATCCTGATATCGGACATGGACAGAGGCAGGCCGCTCTATCTCATCGGAGACACCCGGCATCGAAACACTTCCCTCCATATGCCTGGACATCTCGCCCGAGGCCTGCCCGATTTCTGGATTGACGTAGAAACCAGGGTCACTGTTCGGCCCCAACTCGATGACAACAAGCCGTTTCAGTACACCGATATGCGGTGCGGTGATGCCAATTCCAGGAGCAGCGCGCATCGTCTCCAGCAGGTCTTGGGCTAAAATTTTCAGGTCGTCGTCAAACTCGATCACGGGCTCGGCGGGCAGCCGCAGGCTTGCGTTGGGAAATTTCAAAATCGTCCGGATTGTCATCAACTGCTCCGATGGCTGCGCGTGGCACATCGGCAACGCACACAAAGCCTCTTGCCGCAAATGGTGCGTGGAACGCAAGCTTCCTTTACAAGCGGCATCGCGATCGATAATCGACAAAGGGACTATGAGGTTTCACTCCGAACAATCGGCGTGGCCCGACGAGACGAATGGATGTCCGCCACCAAGACTGTAATCAAACCGCAAGTTCTGCCAAAGGGCGCGTTGATCATGACGCTCCTCGTCCTGGTGACGACGATCGTCTCGTTCATCATCATGATGGGCATCACGAATATTTCGCCAACCAAGCGGACGACGCAGTTCATCATCGCTGCCAATGCCATTTCGATCCTGGTACTGGTCTATTTGTCCTATGCGACCTTGAAAAAGCTGTTCCTGTTCAAGAGCAAGGAAAAGCATAACGATCTGCATACCAATATTGCGATCATATTTGCGCTGATCGCCTCGATACCATCGATCATTGTTGCCTGCTTTTCGCTTATTGTCCTCGATAACCGGTTGAACTCATGGATTAACCCCGAGAACAACCAGATTATCGACATGTCGATCAAGGCAGCGCAATCCTACACCGAAGACAACGCGCAGAGCCTCTTAACAACGACACTTTCCATGGTGATCGACCTCGACCAGCGGAGGATGCTCTACAGTCTCGACCGGGGCGCTTTCTCGGATTGGCTGACATACGATGCCGGCCGCAACAATCTTCTGGGAGCCTCGCTGGTCAAATCCACTGGCGAAGTCGTTGTTAGTGCCGAACTTTTCAACGACAATACATTGCCTCCAGTCCCCCTCAAGGCCTTGAAGGGTGCGGCGGGCGACAAGCCTGTTCTGATACCGCCAGGTGACACGAACCTCGTCGGTGCGGTGATCAAGACGCAGGCACTCCCGGATCTTTACCTCTACACAATTCGTGCGGTGGATTCTTCGGCGTTGGACAATATGCGTGTCATGACGGACAACAATACCGAATACCAGGCATTGGCCAGCAATCGGTCCAACACGCAGATCGCCTACGCGCTGCTCTATACTGAACTTACATTGCTGCTGCTGCTCACCGCCGTGTGGACAGGCATTGCTGTGGCCAACCGCGTGGTCCAGCCAATCCGCATATTGATCGGCGCGGCGGAAGACGTAGCCACAGGCAATTTCGATGTATCGGTGCCGGTACGCGGTTCAGATGGCGATATCGGCTCACTCTCCCACACCTTCAACAACATGGTTGAGCAGCTTAAGACCCAGCACAGCGCCCTTCTCTCAGCGAAGGACGAGATCGACGAGCGACGGCGGTTTACAGAGGCGGTCCTGTCCGGGGTGACAGCTGGTGTTATCAGCGTCAATTCCGAGGGCAATATCGCCGACCTCAACCGGCCAGCCGAACAAATGTTGTCGATCGACGGCGTGCAGGCAGCCAACAAGAATCTGGTCCAGGTCCTGCCGGAGATCGGGCCGGTTTTCGATGCTGCGCGGGAAAACGGACGGTCCTCCAGCCGCAAGCAAATCAGCGTCACGCGAAATGGCGTTGCACGCTCCCTCAATGTCCAGATTACTCGGGAAGATGCCGATACAAAGAATACTTCTTATGTCGTGACCGTCGACGACATCACCGATCTGGTGGCCGCTCATCGGTCCTCTGCGTGGGCGGACGTTGCCCGAAGAATTGCTCACGAGATCAAAAACCCATTGACGCCCATTCAACTCTCGGCTGAGCGCATTCGTCGCCGTTATGGCAAAGTCATCGTCGAAGATCGCGAGGTTTTCGACCAATGTACCGAGACGATCATCCGGCAGGTCGGCGATATAGGTCGTATGGTGGATGAATTCTCTGAATTCGCCCGCATGCCCAAGCCGCAGTTGGCAGCGACCGACATTCGCGATGTGTTGCGTGACGCTTCGTTCCTGGTCGAAATCAGTAACAGCCAGATCAAGTTTGATCATGAAATCGCCGATGAATCCTTGATCGGCAACTTCGATAATCGCCTGCTTGGCCAGGCCTTCGGTAATATCATCAAGAACGCATCAGAATCCATCGATGCGGCGCTGCAGACCGGAGCGATCGAGACAGGCCACATTCTCGTCCGCGCGCTAAGTGCCGGTCCGTCCATCGTTGTCGAAGTTCTGGACAACGGGAAGGGATTGCCGGCGGAAAACAGGCATCAATTGCTGGAACCCTATGTAACGACACGCGAAAAAGGCACTGGTCTCGGTCTCGCCATCGTCAAGAAAATCGTCGAGGATCACGGCGGACACCTTGAAATGCTTGATGCTCCGGAGAGCTTCCATGGCGGACGCGGAGCCTTGGTGCGAATGATTTTTCCAAAGCTGCCAGACGCCGCGTAGGCTTATTACAATCTATACATTCCATATCAATTTGTGATTAGCTGCGACCTCAGCATAAATTGAATGGCTAAATTGAAAGCGCTATAGTCCTTTCGCTGAAACCGGGACGTTAGAACTAAGCCTTCTGCCATCCGGCGACAGCGCGTGAATCACGACAATTTAGAAAAGATCACTGGAACCAAAATCAGCGACGAATATGCGTGATTTTTGAGAACGGGCCGGTCCTATCCGGCTATGCTCAGGAGGATACAGGCGATGATGCGACATACGAAAGAAAACGGCGATATCTCCAACTGGATGACATGCTCAATGATTTTGTTTGGCGCGCTAGCAGTTGCAGCTGTCATCTTTGCAGTTTGAATATCGAAGTTAGACTCGATATAGCCAAGCTCACAGAGCTAAAGCCGCGCGAGACGCGCGCATGAGATTTAAAACAGGCCGGTTTCTTTTGAAATCGGCCTGTTGTTATTCTGGGCTTCTGATCTTATTCGGTCCGAAGTACCGATAACATCAATAGAAATAGAGCAATGAAGTTCAGCACAGCGCCTGCCGCGTGTGAATATTCCCACTGCCTGCGCAGCGCTTCCCAACCCTCGGGCATTTGGTCCAGTTTTCAGTTGCATTGTTGGCAGGGTAAGTGACCAGCCAGAAGATCACCTGGGTGCTCACAATGCAAAGAAACGCCGCTACCCGTAAGTTTGAAGGGTTGCGCAGCACGGTAGAGCCAAAGGGATAATAATAACGTCGAGAGCAGCGCGCCAATCATGACAATCGCAAAGAGGCTCCATCCGTCATAAGCTCGTTGCGCGACAAGATAGTCAGTACGTCCAAGCCAAAGTTGTTATTCATTGAGAACAGATGGGCACCAGCTGGAATGAGCGCAAGAACGGCAAACAGCAGACTCGCCAGTCTTATCATATATCATTCGACAATGCTCGACGTGACATCCACCGAATGAAACGCAAATGGCCGTTGATTGATCCCAATTCACTTTCTACGCCATGGCGATGGAACCAAGTCCACCACAAACAGTTTACCTGCGGTGAGCGCTTGCTTGGAATCTTGATTGTAAAACTGGCTCTTGGTTTTCAAGGACAACAGGAAGAAAATTGCGAATGGATTGGGGATATTGTGGACGTTCCGCAAAGTAATTTTGATTCTTCTCTCGCAGCTTTACATGGCATGGATAGTTATAGCCGTGATTTTATCATCATGGACCTTCCGGCTGCTGTCTATACGACGAACAAATCTGGAATCATCACCTTTTACAACCGCGCAGCTGCTGAACTTTGGGGACGTAGACCCCGGATAGGTGAAGATGAATGGTGCGGGTCATGGAAACTGTACTGGCCTGACGGAATGCCCATGCGGCATGATGAATGCCCAATGGCCGTGACTTTGCGCGAAGGACGCGAGGTTCGCGGACTAGAGGCGATTGCCGAAAGACCCGATGGCAGCCGCGTCTCGTTCCTGCAATTTCCTGTTTTGCTGCGGGACAAGCGCGGCAAGATCACTGGCGCTTTGAACATGCTCCTGGATATCAGCGAGCCAAAACGCGATGAAGACACAGCTCAGCGGCTGGCGGCCATTGTGGAATCATCGGATGATGCAATCATAAGCAAGGATCTTTCAGGGACCATACGCAGCTGGAACAAGGGGGCGGAACGAATATTCGGCTACACCGCGGAAGAAATGATTGGCCGCTCAATCACGCATCTAATCCCTACCGATCGTTTGAATGAAGAGCCGAGTATTGTTAACCGAATTCGCAAGGGCGAGCGGATTGACCATTATGAAACGATAAGGCGGCGTAAGGATGGCACCCGTATCCACGTCTCGCTGTCGGTATCGCCGGTTAAAAACTCCTCCGGCCGCGTTGTTGGCGCTTCAAAAATCGCGCGCGATATTACGGAAAAGAAAGAAGCCGAAGACCGTATTCTGATGTTGATGCGCGAGGTGAACCATCGGGTAAAGAACCAGTATGCGGTGATCCTCTCCATGATCCGGGAGACCAGCAATCGCACCAATGATACGGCCGAGTTCGAGCAGCACATTCGTGAAAGGATTATGGCCCTTGCGCGCTCCCATGATCTGCTTGTGCACGCCGCCTGGCGTGGCGCAACGGTTTCAGACCTGCTGGTGGCGCAAATCAAGCCATTCGGCGACGAAACGCGCGTTACCATGTCCGGACCGTCAATTACACTTCAACCGAATGCGGTACAGTATCTCGGTATTGCGTTCCATGAATTGGCAACGAATTCCGCCAAATACGGTGTCTTCTCTGCAGAACGCGGCACCATAATCGTAGACTGGTACGTCGGAGACGAAGGCCGAACTTTCTATCTGGCATGGATTGAATCAGATGGGCCGATTGTGAGGCTTGGCCGCAATCGCGGTTTCGGCAAGGTTGTGCTTGAGCGCGTGACACCGCTCTCGCTCGGTGGCGAAGGCATTCTGGAGCAGACGCCCAATCGTATCGTCTGGACCGTACGCGCACCGATGGAGAATATAGCAGCATCCACGGCCTGATCCATGTGCCGGTACCAAATCTCACTATTTTTGCTTAGACTCACCCGCTGGCAAGACACGAAGCACACGTGTATCCTCCACGTATCATAAAAAATCGCGTTCGGAGGGGACCGCAATGCCACAAATTTCTCACCTGTTCTTCAAGACTGCAGTCATATGGCTGATCATTGGTCTGGCGATTGGCCTGCAAATGGGGATATCCGGGAACCACAACACAATCGCAGCCCATGCTCATCTCAATCTTCTCGGCTGGGTTTCAAGCGCTATTTTTGGCGGGTATTACGCACTCAATCCGGCCAAGGCCAGCAAGCGCCTGGCGATGGTCCACTACGCGATCTATACGATCGGCCTTCTGGTCATGTTGCCCGCGCTTTACTTCATGGAACTCGGTAACGCTCAACTGGAACCGTTGGTTGGCATTGGCGCAATGATTACCTTTGCCGGCGTTCTGATCTTTGCGGTCGTGCTTTTCTCGCGGGAGATCGTGAGCATTCAAGAAGTCCGGCGGGTCTGAACCGGGTTTCTCCCAACCTTCTTAGTCAAAAGTCTATAACCCAGCTTTCCAACACGCTGGGCCGATGATACGTTCCTTATTTGTTCGCCGCCACCGCTTGATTCGCCCGCACCTGCCGGCGAAATTTGGTGTGGAGGCCGAACAAAAGAAACACGTCGGAGACTCCATGAGCATTGCGCATTTGGAAAGATTGAATCCCGAACAGCGCAGAGCCGTGGAATATGGTGTCGGGCCTGCCGATGAAATGCCCGCCGGGCCGCTTCTGGTCATTGCAGGTGCAGGTTCCGGCAAGACGAATACGCTGGCGCATCGTGTTGCCCATCTGATCGTCAACGGCGCTGATCCGCGCCGTATTCTCCTGATGACCTTTTCGCGTCGCGCGGCAGCTGAGATGACGCGCCGCGTCGAAAGCATCTGCACTCAGGTTCTCGGACAAAATGGCGGCGCAATGAGCGGCGCCCTCACATGGGCAGGGACGTTTCACGCAATAGGTGCGCGGCTTCTACGTGATTATGCCGAGCAGATTGGTCTGAACCCGGATTTCACCATACATGACAGGGAAGATTCTGCCGATTTGATGAACCTGGTTCGTCACGAACTCGGTTTCTCAAAGACGGAAAGCCGCTTTCCGACCAAAGGCACTTGCCTCGCCATCTATTCAAGGGCTGTCAACTCGCAAATGTCCCTCGACGACGTGTTGCGCTTGTCCTTCCCGTGGTGCGCCAACTGGGAAAAGCAACTGCGCGAACTATTCGCCACCTATGTCGAGACCAAGCAGGAACAGAACATTCTCGACTATGACGATCTCCTGCTCTATTGGGCGCAGATGGTCGTCGATCCGTTGCTTGCCGGCGACATTGGCGGGCGATTCGACCATGTGCTCGTTGATGAATATCAGGACACGAACCGGCTTCAGGCTTCGGTGCTGCTCGCGTTGAAGCCAGAAGGACGGGGACTGACCGTCGTTGGTGACGACGCGCAGTCCATCTATTCCTTCCGGGCTGCAACGGTTCGCAATATCCTCGACTTTCCCAATGCATTCAGTCCCGCAGCAGACATCATTACGCTGGACCGCAACTACCGTTCGACCCAGCCCATCCTTGCCGCTGCAAACGGCGTGATCGATCTTGCATCCGAGCGCTTCACCAAGAATCTCTGGACGGAACGACAATCGGCTGAGCGCCCACAGCTGGTTAGTGTCCGCGATGAGGCCGACCAGGCCAACTACATCGTCGAACGGATTCTGGAGAACAGGGAAGTTGGCACGACACTCAAGCAGCAGGCCGTTCTGTTTCGCACTTCGCACCACAGCGGCCCGCTCGAAGTCGAGCTCACGCGCCGCAATATCCCGTTCGTCAAATTCGGCGGGCTGAAATTCCTCGATAGCGCCCATATCAAGGATATGCTCGCGGTGTTGCGCTTTGCGCAGAATCCGCGGGACAGGATTGCCGGGTTCCGGCTGATGCAGCTCTTGCCTGGTGTGGGTCCCGCCTCCGCACAGAAGGTGCTCGACATGATGACCGAGCATGCGGATCCTCTCACTGCACTGTCCGATATCCCGGCTCCTCCACGCACAGGCGAGCACTGGACGTCGTTGGTGAATACTTTGCTGCAGCTCCGTTCCGGGAATTCCGGCTGGCCCGCCGAGATCGAACGCGCCCGCCGTTGGTATGAGCCACACCTCGAACGTATTCACGAGGACGCTTCGACGCGGCAGGCCGACATAGTCCAGCTGGAGCAGATTGCGGCAGGCTATCCCTCACGCGAACGATTCCTGACCGAG
>NZ_JBBNAN010000233.1:0-70610 GCF_037994405.1 Phyllobacterium sp. | reverse complement strand
AAGTGCCCCAACCCTCTTTGGCGGTATTGGCATCGAAACTGAGTTTGAGCACCAGATCAATGGTCTTGAGTTCCCACGCCTTGTCGAGTTCGGGATGAGCGGAGACCAGTTTGCCAACAGCGTCCTGGGGATTGGCATGCGTCCACCGCCACCCCTCGCCGACAGCACCAATGAACCGGGCCAACGTATCGGGGTCGCTTTCGATGGCGCTGTCGGTTGCAAAATAGGCGTCCGCGTAGGACTGGAGCCCCATATCGCGAACCAGCAGGTCAATACGATCATCGCCCACCACGCTCAGCGCCTGCGTGTTGGTAATCCAGCCGCCGATGGCGTCAACATCGCCGCGCATAAGCGGCGTCTTGTCGAAGCCAACATTGACGATCGTCAGTTCATTGATGTCGATATTGTTCTTGGCCGCGATGGCATCGATAACAAAGCGAGCGGTGGGCTGTACGCCAATGCGCAGGCCCTTCAGGTCAGCAACCGAACGCAGTGGTTTTGAGGGTTTTGACGTAAACGCATATGGTCCTGTTCGATAACCGCAGGCAATGAGCTTGACCGGCACACCATTGGCCCTTGCGCTGAACAATTGCGGCGTTTCGGAAAACTGGCCAACGAGCGCGGAACCCGACACGACCGGCGGCACTGTCGATGCGTTGGGTCCGCCCGGACTGAACTCAACCTCGAGTCCGGCCTCCTTGAAGTATCCGTTTTCCAGGGCGATTACATCACCGATCTGGCCGTTCGAGATCAGCCAGTCATACTGGATCACCACCTTGCCTGCCGCCCGGGCATCGCTGGACATCACAAGGTGGATCCCAGGTGAAAAAGCGGCCAGCCCTGCCAATCCTGTTTGAAGGAAAGATCGGCGATTGAATTCGATATTGTTCCCACTCATTGTTTTTGCTCCTGTTTATCGTTCTAGGATGCTTTCGGGCCAGCCTTTCGATTTGGCCCTCGCTTGGTTATTTTGCATGCTCTTCGTGATAGTCGCCTGGCCCTCCTTTGAGCCAGGCATAGAGCTCCCAAAGCGTATCGTCCGGATCAGTGAAATAGGCGCAGCGTGCGTTCCAAACGTGGTTTGCGGGCTCGCCGTAGAAAGGGACGCCATTTGCTGTCAGTGACTTGTAGTATCCGTCTACTTCTTCGGGCGATCCGAGTTCCACGGCGATACAGACCTTGTGCGCGCCCCGCGGGCTAACGCGACTGGAGACCCCCGTATGGGCATTGATATGGCCGAGCTCCCACGCAGCCAGTATCACGCCACCATTGTGAAAATCCGCGAACCCTTCAGCGCGCCGGCGCATTTTGAAGCCGAGCTTGTTGACGTAAAAATCAACCGTCCGCTCAATGTCTTCGACCAGCAAACAGACGTCCTTGATTTTGACTTCTTGCCCAAAGTGCATGTTCTCAATTCCTGTTGGCAACCGACTGATGGGCTGCATCATGCTTGAGTGGCAGCGTTACCCCTACCCTTTGCGCCGCCCCGACAATATGAGCCCGCATTGCGATGCCTGCCTCTTCGGGATCGCCTTTGACCAATGCCTCGTAAATACGGACGTGTTCACCGACATTGATCTCGATCAGGTCCTGCAGAGGATTTGTCACCCTTGCATATTCAATTGAACGGCGGATCTGCTCGCACACGAAGGAAATGAAAGTGTGGATGTATTCGTTGCCGGTCGCCCGCGCAATTTCGCGATGAAAGGCAAGATCCGCATCGATACTGCCCTCTTCCCAGCGCTCCTCACCGCTCATACGATCGAGTGCTGCGCTGATTGCTTCCAGATGAGAGACGTCGCGCCGTGCAGCAGCAAGGGTCGCGGCCTCGACCTCGAGAATGCAGCGCAACTCGAAAAGGCGCTCCATATTGTTGACGTTCTTCAAGGCGTCGCCATCGATACGAATGGAAGCTCGCTGCTCCGGCCCTAGGACGAACGCACCGATACCTTGGCGTGCCTCGATCATGCCGTCGGCACGCAATTGGGCAATCGCCTCACGGATCACATTTCTGCTGACGCCGAATTTCTCGGTAAGCTGCTGTTCAGTTGGCAATCGGGTACCTGGCGACAACGCGCCAGAGGATATTTCTTTACCGAGTATGGCGGCAACACGGTGTGGCAGAGCGTGCACAGTGCCAATCGCGGGAGAGCGTCTTTTTACCATGGTTGCCAACCACTCATGAGGGAAGTTGCACTAACCTATACATATCATCCTACAACTGACAAGACCAAGTTTTCCCACAGGCAGTGCTTTACCGCGGCATCTATCCTCGGAGGCTGTTGTGAGAACCAGGTTTTCTAACGGGTTCTTGGCATGCCCTGCGGCCGGATGTAACGTTTTTGGGCAGCGATGCGGAAGATGGCATTGGGAGCGCCATAGCCCCTGTAGCCTTTGCGTTCGACGATCTCGAAGAAGAAACCTTCGCCATAGTTCGGGCTATAGAGCTGCAAATACTCGCCGCTCTCGTCGCGGTCATAGAGAATATTGGCTTCCTTGAGCCGGTCCGAAAGGTCGGGATCAAGGCCGAAGCGCGCTTCGATATCGTCGTAATAGTTGGGCGAAATCTGCAGCGGCACAAAGCCGTTGGCTTTCAGCGCCGCTGCGGTCTTGAAGATATCGTCGGTCCTGAAGGCCAAGTGCTGTACGCTCGATCCAAACTTCTCGGCAAGGAAGTGGCCAGCAAGCGTGCGGCGGTTTTCTGCACCGTTCATGGTGATGCGCAGCGTACCCGTTTCGTTTTCGACGACCTGACTGCGCACGATGCCGGCCGGATCGATGATATCCACCATCGGCGTCTTCCTCGCCTTGAGGATCGATGTGTAGAAGAGGAGCCAGGTCAGCATCTCATCGAAATTCATCGTCTGCGCGACGTGGTCGAACTGCAGCAGTCCGGCATCCTTTGTTGCAATGTCATCCTCGACGGGTTCGAACTCGATCGCCCAGATGTTCTTCAGCTCCGACTTGCCGTCGACAAAATAGAGAACCCCACCGCCAACGCCGCGGATGGCCGGCATCCCGATTTCAGATGGTCCGACACTCTGCCCGAACTGTTCTGCTCCAAGCGCCCGGGCACGTTCGAGCGTGGCGCCGGCATCCGCCACGTTGAGACCGAGCGCATAGGCCGACGTGCCGTGGACGGCATAGGACGAGTGGGCAAAACCTTCCCGTTCGGTGTTGATCACCAGATTGATGCTGCCCTGGCTGTAGCGGCCCACCTCTTTGGTCTTGTGCTTACCGGTCTTGCGGAAGCCCAATGTTCTTAAGAGCGATGCAAGTTCCTCCGCGTCCTCCTCATTGGCCGCAAACTCGACGAATTCAACGCCGTTGACCTCGACGGGTCCGGGCATGTCCGGAACGGTCATGGCGATGTCGGGCTCGCTGCGTTTCACCTGATCGCCGAGATAGATCAGCGAGCGGTGGCCATCGATGGCGATCGATCGGGTGGAACCGCCGCGGAACAGGTCGTTGAAGATTTCGAGCGACAGATAGCCGTCATAGCCGGTGGCTGCGACCGAGCGCATGAAGTCGAGAACCGGAAGATCCCCCTCGCCCGGCATGTTGCGGTAGTGGCGGCTCCAGTAGAGGAGATCCATGTCGATCAGCGGCGCATCCGCCAGCTGGATGATGAAGATTTTCTCCTTGGGGATCGAGCGGATGGAGTTCACGTCGATCTTGCGGGCAAGCGTGTGGAAGCTGTCGAGGATCAGGCCGATATTGGCGTGATCGGCGCGCCGGACGATCTCCCAGGCATCGCGGTGGTCATTGATGTGCCGGCCCCAGGCAAGCGCCTCGTAACCAACGCGCAAGCCGCGCTTGGCCGCGCGCTCTCCCAGTTCGCGGAAATCCGTGGCAGCGCGGTCCAAACCGCCAAGGGCAATCGGCGAGACATTGGAGCAGACGAGGACGAGGTCCGTACCCAGCTCCTGCATCACATCGAATTTGCGCTCCGCCCGATCGAATGTGCGGGACCGCTGCGGTTCGGGCATGCCTTCAAAATCCCGGAACGGCTGGAACAGCGTGATCTCAAGCCCGTGATCGCGGACCATCCGGCCCACATCGCGCGCGCTGCCGTCAAAGGCCAGAAAATCGTTCTCGAATATCTCCACGCCGTCAAAACCAGCTTGCGCAATGGCATCCAGCTTTTCCGGCAGCTCACCACTCAGCGAAACCGTCGCTATGGAGGTTTTCATGCTGCACCCCACTTTTTATTTGACAAGCTTAGGATGGCGCGTGCCTCATCACAGGTTGCAACACGGCGTCCATGGCGCATAATCATATCGACGGCAATCTCGACCAGTTCGGCGTTATTTCGAGCCAGGCGCTCCTTCGTGACGCGGATATTATCCTCAAGGCCGGTGCGCACCGCATCTGCCTTGCGCTGGAGAGCCCATTGCATCACCTGCGCCTGGAAACGGCCAATGCCAGCGGCAGTCCAGGTCGCTTTGGGCAATATCCGGCGTAGTTCTCCCAGCAGAAGATCAAGCAGATGTTCGTCAGCCGGCAGCGCATTTTCGACGCCCATCACGAACTGGACATGTGGATGATCGTCCATAAGTCCGGCTTCGACCAGCCGACGTGCTCCATGCAGATGGGACAGATCGAAGATTTCAATCTCCGGCCGGATACCGTTGTCGCACATTTTGCCTGCAAGGTCCCTGACGAGCACCGCGTGGTTTTCGTAGACGATGGTCGGGAAATTCACAGATCCCGTCGACAGCGAAGCCATGTCCGGCTTGAGGTAAAGCGAGGAACCGCGCTGGCCGGGATCACGGCCGCGCCCGCCCGTCGAAAACTGCACGATCATTCCAGGGCAATATTTGACGATGCCCGCCTGCACTGCCGCGAACCGTTCTGGATCCGAGGACGCGCTCTCGTCGTCATTGCGGACATGAATGTGCACGAGCGACGCTCCAGCCTCATAAGCCTCGTGCGTCGATTCAATCTGTTCTGATGGTGTGATCGGGACGGCTGGGTTGTCTTTCTTGCGAGGCACCGATCCGGTGATCGCGACTGCAATGACGACTGGGTTCATCCGGGCCTCTCCCTTGGCTATGTGGATACCATCGCAGAAGACCGTCTTATGGTCGCCAAGCGTGGCGATTTCGCGGCCCTATTGACATGAACGTACCAGTTCGTACATTATGCGTCAAGACCGCCGCTGAGAACCAAGGCCTCAGCCAAGGGCATATTCGGGAGGAGACATAAGAATGAATTGTGCTGGCACAGGGCATTATCAGCCATTGGCGGGTTTAGCCCTATGATGAGCGTCCACCAGATCCTTGTTCTCAATGGGCCCAATCTGAACCTGCTCGGAAAACGGCAACCAGAAATTTACGGTCATGAAACGCTTGATGATGTCGAGGAACAATGCCTGCGCGTGGCAGCCGACCTTGGACTGTCGGTGGATTTTCGCCAGAGCAATGCCGAGCACGAACTGATCGCCTGGCTGCATGAGGCGCGTGAAACTGTTAAAGGTATTGTCATTAATCCCGCAGGCTATTCACATACTTCCGTCGCGCTCATGGATGCGCTTGCAGCATGTTCGTGCCCGATCATCGAAGTGCATATCTCCAATATCCATAGGCGTGAACCATTCCGCCACCACAGCTATGTGTCGCATGTCGCGACCGGTGTGATCTGCGGCTGCGGCACGCAAGGTTACACGCTGGCGCTACGCCGCCTTGCCGTTCTCCTTGAAAAGGTCAATCCATGATCCATCAAACGAAGGTCCACCCGGGAAATTCCCGCTTTCTCCTTGGCCTTGTCGGTGCGGGAATCCAGGCATCGCGCACGCCGCCGATGCATGAGCGTGAGGGAGACGAACAAGGCTTGCGCCTCATGTACCAAAGCATCGATCTTGAGCATCTCGCGATAGGTCCTGAAGCCCTTCCGGAACTGCTGACTGCGGCAGAACGCATGGGCTTTGCCGGACTGAATGTCACCCATCCCTGCAAGCAGGCCATTATTCCCTATCTCGATGAGCTCTCACCCGATGCAGCCGCGCTCGGCGCAGTCAATACAGTCGTTCTGAGCAACGGTCGCCGCATTGGCCACAATACGGATTGGTGGGGCTTTTCGGAAAGTTTCAAGCGAGGCCTACCGGGTGCTGGTCTGTCGTCTGTCGTGCAACTCGGCGCCGGTGGTGCAGGCGCGGCAGTGGCCCATGCTCTGATGACGCTTGGCGTTCGCGAACTCATCCTTGCAGACCAAGACAGATCGCGGGCGCAAGACGTGGCTGCAGCACTCAACGATCGCTTCGAACGCTTCGGGGTCCACCGCGTGCGTATCTCAAACGATCTCAAAGCAGATATGGTCAAGGCCGACGGTCTGGTGCACTGCACCCCGACCGGTATGGACAAGTACCCGGGATTGCCACTGCCCGTCGATTTGCTCCGGCAGGAGCTCTGGGTGGCGGAGATCGTCTATTTTCCGCTTGAAACTGCGCTACTTCGCGAAGCACGCCGCATTGGTTGCCGCACACTCGATGGCGGCGGCATGGCGGTTTTCCAGGCTGTCGAAGCCTTTCGCCTATTTACCGGGGTGAAGCCCGACCATGAGCGCATGTTGCGCCATTTCATCCAACTCGGCTCAGGAGCGAAGGAGGCCGCAACCTGAGCCGGGTCAACCAGTTATAGCCTTGACGAGGAGGAGACGTCCATGCATCAACCAATAACAGGTGTGAAAGCACCCGGGAAAGCCGCGCTTGCGAGCTGGATCGGAAGTGCCGTCGAATATTATGATTTCTTTATTTATGGCACGGCCGCGGCCTTGATCTTTCCGAAGATTTTCTTTTCGGCAGCCGATCCGCAAGCCGCTGCTATCGCTTCGTTCGCGACCTTTGGCGTCGCCTATATTGCCAGACCATTTGGCGCCGTCATTCTTGGTCATATCGGTGACAAGTTCGGCCGCAAGAAGGTCTTGACCTTTACACTGCTCCTGATGGGTTTCTCGACCTTCATCATAGGCTGCCTGCCGACCTATGATCATGTCGGCATCCTCGCACCGATCCTTCTGGTGATCGCCCGTCTTTTGCAGGGCATTTCCGCGGCAGGTGAGCAGGCCGGCGCGAATTCAATGACGCTGGAGCACGCGCCGCCCAACCGGCGGGCATTCTTTACCAGCTTCACGCTCAGCGGCACGCAGGCCGGGCTCATTTTGGCAACGCTCGTCTTTATACCCATTGCGAAACTGCCGGAGGCAGACCTGTTGTCATGGGCCTGGCGTATTCCCTTCTTCCTTAGTCTTGCCGTCGTCATCGTCGGCTTCTGGGTGCGCCGCTCCTTGCCGGAAACGCCAGTGTTTATCGAAGAAGCCAAGAAGCACGAGACGGCCAAACTGCCATTGATCACTCTCTTCGGCAACAATTGGGCCGACGTTCTACGCATCATTTTCGCCGCACTGATCTCCGTCGTGAGCACGATTTTCAGCGTGTTCACGCTCTCTTACGCGGTCAACACGATGCAGATCGACCGATCGACCATGCTGACAGTACTTGTGCTTGCCAATCTGGTGGCGCTTGGTGCGATCCCTCTTTGGGCGTCGCTCGCGGATCGCATCGGGCGCAAACCCGTCTTCATATTTGGGGCGCTCGGCTGTGCCGTGCTGATCTGGCCATATATCTGGGCGATCAGCCAAGGCAATCTGCCACTGGTCTTCGTCCTTGGCATTCTGCTGTCCGGCATCGTCTACAGTGCCTCCAACGGTGTGTGGCCGGCGCTCTACGGTGAGATGTTCGATACACGCGTCCGGCTCTCAGGGATGGCGATCGGCACACAGATCGGCTTTGCGCTTGGCGGGTTCGCGCCGACCATCAGCGCAGCTCTGCTCGGCACAGGGCCGAATGGTTGGGTTCCGGTTGCGGCATTTACTTCGGTGACAGCAATCGTTGCCGCAATCTCCGCGATGACGGCCCTTGAAACCTATCGGACACCGATGCAGGACCTGGGCAAGAAGCCGGCGAGCGTCAGTGCCTGACCGAAAGAGGCTGGCGGGGACGAACTCCCCGCCAGCTACTTTTGCTGAAGCAGACCAATGACTGCGTCAGCGATCATCTGTTTGTGCTTCTGGCGTCGCCCAGGTTCCGACAGATCGACACGGTGTATCGCACCAAAGGTGTGGCGGTTGGCGACGCGGAAGAAGCAAAATGCACTGATCATCATGTGGACATCGACAGGCTCGAGGTCCGACCGAAACAGACCCGAAGCGCGGCCGCGCTCCAGAATCGCCTCGATGATCTGGATAATGCGCAAGTTGATTTCGCGGATGGACGACGCCTCAGCAAGATGCTTGCCCTGATTAATGTTTTCGATCGTGACGAGCCGTACGAAATCCGTATGGCTGTCGTCGTTCTCAAACGTCTGATCGATGACGCGTCGCAAGGCCTCGACCGGGTCGAGAAGATCGAGCTCCAGCGCAGATTCGATTGCCCGGATATCGGCGTAGGCCTTCTCAAGTACCGCGAGGTAAAGCCCATCCTTGCCGCCGAAATAATAATAGATCATGCGCTTTGACGTGCGCGTCCGTTCGGCAATAGCATCAACCCGCGCACCACTGAGGCCGTAGGCTGCAAATTCTTCTGTCGCAACCGCAAGTATATCGGCCTTGGTACGATCCGGATCGTTGGTGCGGCTACGCTCGCTCGCAGACGAGCGTTTTCTGAGAGACGTTGACGATGACATGTTTGATTCTATCCGCGCTACACTGGTTCGAACTACATAATGGACGAACCCGTACATTCAATGCAACAACGGTATGATGTGAGGTCGATTGAGGAGAATGTGCTGATGCACCGGCTAATGCTTCTTCGTCACGCCAAATCGGATTGGCCGGACGGTGTTGATGACCACGACCGCCCGCTTGCAAAACGCGGTCAACGCGCGAGCCCAACGATGGGCGCATACATGGCCAAAGAAGGACTCCTGCCCGACTGCGCAATCGTATCGACCGCGCGTCGTGCGAGAAAAACCTGGGAGCTGGTGCGCGCTGAGCTTGTGCACAATGTCATCCAGCAGGACGAGCCCCGCTTGTATGATGCCTCTCCAGCCACAATTCTTGAAATCGTCAGGCAAGCCTCACCCGATGCCCACGTGCTTTTGCTCATTGGGCACAATCCTGGCTTCCATGAGCTCGCACTCAAACTGGTTGGAAATGGCCGCCAATCCGATATATCGCGACTGCAACGAAAATTCCCGACAGCCGGGCTCGTCGTCATCGACTTCGACATCGAATATTGGAGGGATGTCTACGAGGGCCTCGGCGAGCTTGTGCGGTTCGAGACCCCAAAATCAATCGGTCATCGCACCACCTGACAACGAACCGTTTGTCATCAGGCGTTCAAATCATGCTATTGTGCACGCAATTTGGTCAAGGCTGGTCATGTCGGGGGGATACCATGCGAACAGAGCCAACGGCTCCGTGCTATGCGGCCGCACTGTCGCCCCGGCTCCCAGGCATTTCAACCCCACCAAGCGGAACTGTTCCCCTGCGCGGAGCTCAATGGAATGTCAGGCGCTTTCACTTTGGCCGAACCAATCTGCTTTTTTGCATTGGCCGGTATCTGATCGCAGCTTGGGTCGTTCTGACATGTTTTACCATGAGCGCGACTGCAGCTGTTAATCCGTGGTCCTTGGGAAACTCCCGCGAAGTATGGGGAAATATTTCTTCAGATCGTGGCACGTCACCGGAAAGGTCCTGGCAGGTGGCACAAGCTGGCGCGGAACCGGGCGATTTTGGCTTTCCTGTTCCCAGCCCTGAACCAGCACTACCCCACGGCACGGATGCCTTCGATCCGCCCGCCTACACCGTTAGCACCGCCGGTCCCGTCATTGCCGAGATTTCCAGAACGGCCGACCGCGACGAGGCGGTTTCAATGACCGGGGTGAAGTTGGATGGTTCATCTCGCTTCGATGTGTTTTCTCAAGCGCCATCTGCAAAAAGTGGATCAGTCGTTTCGATCGACGCATTGCGCGCCGATGAGACGGCCGCGACGATATTGTTACCGGCTTCACTTCCTCCCTGGTCGATGTACTTGATATGGCCGCAGCGCGACGCAGTGCGCAGCAAGGCCTTCGCCATCAATCGCACTGAGGCATGGTGGCTCGGCCCAGACAATGCAGCTGCCGGCATGATGGTTTCGGTTTACGGACGCAATCTTTCAAACGCCAACGGCAAATCAGCATCATTCATCTATGTCAAACCTGCGCATAATGTCGGGCGATATGTAACTGCGGCTGCGGTCAATCCCTTCAAGGTCGATTTCAAGATTCCCGATCTGGCAGCCGGCTCCTATGAAGTCTGGATCCATAATGGCCATGGGGGCCGTTTCGGTTGGAGCGGGCCTTTGGCTCTAAAAATATTGGGCCAATCTCCCTGGGCCAGTCAGGATCGGGAGGTTTTTAACGTGAAGAGTTTTGGTGCTGCAGGTAACGGCTCTGCGAACGACACCGCTGCGATCGAGGCGGCCTTGTCTGCGGCTGGCAATTCCGCCCCTTCTACCGTTTACTTTCCGTCTGGAACCTACCTTGTGGCATCCGCCCTCAAGGCACCTAGCAACGTTCGCTGGCTGGGCGATGGCATGGATTTCACGGAAATTCAACTCAGCAAAAGCATCGCTAGCAGCATGGTGGCTGACGCCAAACAGAACGCGCAATTTGAAAAGCTCACTCTAAACGCCAACGGCAAAACTGATTCTCGCCCCCTGCTGTGGGTGCCGTCAGCTTCAAATCTTCGGCTGCAGTCCATGCGGCTTAAAGCGTGGGGGGTGGCGGCGCTGGAAGCGCACGACGCCTCGGGACTTTATGTCGACTCGTCCGAACTGATTGAAAACGGTTCCTTTTATGGAAACAGCCGACAGATTTTCATGTCCAACAATCGGTTTCGCATGACGGGCTACGGCGAGTCCGTCGTTGCGCTCTGGGGCGGGCGTGACTTTTCCATGGTTGGAAACGACCTTGCCAATGCCGACGAAACCCGGGACGACGGGCACGGCATTGGTCGGTTCTTTGTCGGACAGGCGCACGCCGGCAATATGAAGAACCTGTATTGGGGCGATAATATATCCCATCAGGCAGCGCCCCATGACTGCAATAAGGTGGACTGCAACAAGGGCGAACAGATTTGCTTTGAGATCGTCGGCAGTGAGCTGAAGGATGGATTCAAAGAGGCCAGCGCGAATACCGTTTCCTTCAGTTCACTATCGCCTTCGTCGAAAGCCGGAGGAGAAGACTTGGTTATCGTCGCCGGAAGGGGCGCCGGACAGCGCCGTCACATCATCTCAGTAAGCAATAATACGGCGACTTTGGACGAGCCGTGGAGTGTCGTTCCCGATCGATCGAGCCGATTTGCACTGGCGGCGACCGCTTCACAGATTGCGATTTATGGCAATACGTTCCAGGGACGCTCAAGCTACCGCCAGCACGACTCTGACTCGACCGCCGTCTTGCTTTACGGCAACGTCTACGATGCGATTGTGGATAGCAACCATATCTCCCAGATGCGCCATGGAATGATGACTGTGGCATTGGCGTCGACGCGCGGATTAAGTCCCTATTTCCTGCAATATTCGAATAACACAATTGCCGACAGCAACAGTGGGCTCTACGTCGGTACAACCTTCACGGGCTCTGGAACTGCAGGTGTCTGGGGCGGTCTTGGCAACATCTACCGCAAGAACACATTCAACAACCTGGCGCATATCGGCGTGGAATACGAGACGTGGAATTACGACGGCGCTGATTACAACGGTACCGTGTTTGAGGCAAACAGATTTACTGACCTCCCCTACGGTTTCATCGATGCCTACCACCTGATGTGGACCTACGATGGACGCTTCCGCGCCCCGCCGCCCCGCAGTTCACGCAAATACAACACGGTCCTTTACGAGAATGTTTTCGAGCACGGATCCGCACCCCTGTCGGGAAGCGTCGGATTCTTGAGTTTGCAGCCGAAGAATACGTGGCTGAACATCGGCTCAACGTGGAACGGGTTTGCCTCTGGTAACACCGGTCCCTCGAATTAGGGGATTGGACTTTCGAAAAGCTGTTTCAATATCAGCAAAGCCGTGACGGTAAACCTTCATCGTGT
The DNA here is from genome assembly GCF_037994405.1 of Phyllobacterium sp. Taxonomy (GTDB): domain Bacteria; phylum Pseudomonadota; class Alphaproteobacteria; order Rhizobiales; family Rhizobiaceae; genus Phyllobacterium. The sequence continues at coordinate 58,526 of NZ_JBBNAN010000233.1, read as the reverse complement.
TTTAAACGACACCGTCTGAAGAAGTCCCGCTGGCTTCCTGTTGGCAACTGTGATTGTCCCGCCAAAGCGTTCGATGATTTCCTTGGCAATTGCCAGCCCAAGACCCGCACCCGCAATTGCCTTGCGCCTGGAAATGTCGACGCGAAAGAAGGGCTCGAAGACCCTGTCGAGCAATTCTGACGGAATGCCTGGTCCGCTATCTGCAATCGTTACAACGGCAACATCACCGTGGTGCTCCATGGCAACTTTTGCGCCTTTTCCATGCGTAGCACCGTTGATAATCAGGTTCCGCAGCGCGCGTTTTAGCGCCATTGGACTGGCGCCGATGGAAAGTGCTTTCATCCCTTGAGCTTCAACTTTCATATCAAGACCCGACAGTTCTTCCACGATCTCGTTGATGACGTGGTCGAGCCGAGTGTCCTTGATATTATCGTGGCCTGCTTCCTCGCGAACCAGACGAATGGCGCTGTCGGCAATCGTATTAAGCTCCTCCAGATCATTGAGCCATTTTTGCCGTTCGGCGTCTTCAGGCAGGAACTCTGCGCGCAGCCTCATCCGGGTCATTGGTGTGCGAAGATCATGGCCGGCCGCTGCAACAAGCCGCATGCGGCTCTCCATTGCAGTTTTGAGGCGATCGGACAGCCGATTGAGTGTTTGCGCTGTTGCGCGAACCTCTCCGGATCCTATTTCCGGAACATGCGGTAGGACGCCATCCGGCCCAACGGCAGCAACAGCGTTGTCTAACAAGCGCAATGGCCTCGTGATCTTGGACGCGGCGAAAACCGACACTGCGGTACTTCCAAATATGATGAGAACGATCCAGCCGGCCAAAATTTTCCAACGGCCTGGCTGCGGTGAAAAATCAGGAACGTCGGCTATAAGCCATTGTCCAGATTCAAGCTTTATAGACGCCGTGATACCGGGGCGATCTTCGTTTCGCGTTATGAACGCCGTTCGCGAACGTCCCGTTTGGCTCAATGCTTTGACCAACAATTCGGACAAGATGTCCTCCGGAGCGCCAGTCGCCGGTCCCTGTTGCAACCGCACACCCGCTGTAACCGCATCGGCCGGATCTGCCTCGATCATTTTAATGATAAGATGCAGTTGCCGTGCCACGGGCTCCATTGTCGTTTGCGGCAAAGGAGGACGCAGAGCTGTATTGGCGGCAAGCGTAGCCAACGTCACAACCGTTACGATTGCGAGAATAAGCAAGATAGCGATCCGGTTGCGCAGCGAGTTCATTGGGCGGCCATGATCATCTTCACAGCGACGGTCAGTTGATAACCGCCATTGCGTATCGTCTTGAACAGCGGTTGAGATTCGCAATCGCCCAGTTTTCGTCTCAGGCGGCTCATCAGAACGTCAATAGAGCGATCCAAGGGGTCACGGTTGCGTCCCTGCGTAAGATCAAGCAATTGATCACGCGACAGGAGCTTCCCCGCCCTTTCGAGAAAGACTTTCAGAAGATCGAATTCGGCGCTCGTAAGTTCGACAGTCCCGCCATGGATCCTGGCGACGCGGCGCAGCTCCGGCTCGACGACAAAATTGGCAAAGTGAAAAGCCGCGATCTCCGCACATGCCGGATTCCCGTTGCTTGATCTCCGCAAGACAGCCTTAATCCTGGCGGTGAGTTCACGCGGATTGAACGGCTTGCCGAGATAATCATCAGCCCCAATCTCGAGACCAATGATCCGGTCGACGTCCTCTTTTAGCGCGGTTAACAAGATTATCGGGATATGCTGACGCTCGCCGCTCAACGCACGGCAGATATCGAGACCTGAGCCATCAGGCAGCAACACGTCCAGCACGATAAGGTCAGGATTGCGAGCCGCGAGCTGCGTCTCGAATTCCTGCCGGCTGGCCGCCACGGACACGCGAAATCCCTGTTCATTCAAATATCGCTCAAGCAGCAAACGGATTTCAGTGTCGTCATCGACGACCAGGATATGCGGTGCGTTCTGCATTGTTTATCGGGCTTCTCGTTGCATCCCGGCCAATATAGCCAGTTCTGTTTGATTGGCTTGGGAATTTTGTGTCCGACAGGAATCATCGTTTCAAAAATCCTCAATGGCGCATAAGATTTATCTCAGACACAGCTATGCTCCGCTTGGGAAAGCTTCATGGATCATCGGACCATCATCGCGGCACTGACAGCAAAGGAGCGCGATCACCTAACGGCCAAGTCAGACCTTCCAGGTCTCCTTCAGCTTGCTGGACACTGGGGCGCCATCATTTTGCTCGGATGGCTTATTGCAATGCGAATACCCATATGGCCGCTGCTCATGCTTCCTCAAGGCATCTTGATCGTATTCCTGTTCACGTTATTGCATGAGGCCATCCACCGGACGCCTTTCAGGACGCAGTGGGTCAACGAGATTGTTGCGCGCGTGTGCAGTTTTATGATCGTTTTGCCAGCAGACTGGTTTCGCTATTTTCACTTTGCGCATCACCGCTTTACCCAGGATCCGCAAAACGACCCTGAACTCGCATCGCCCAAGCCAGAATCCGTGCGGCAATATCTTGTCCACCTTTGCGGAATTCCGGTCTGGTGGAGCCAAATAAAGACCCTCGTAAAGAATGCTTCGGGACAGTGCAGCGATGCCTTCGTTCCACCGAAGGGTCACCCCAAAGTCCGGGCCGAAGCGCGGCTAATGATGATAGGCTATGCCGTCGTGCTTGTTCTTTCCATCTATCTGCAAACGTCCGCTCCCCTTTACGTCTGGGTTCTACCGGCGATATTGGGGCAGCCATTCCTTCGTCTCTATCTTCTCGCCGAGCACGGCCGCTGTCCCTATGTTGCAAACATGCTGGAAAACAGCAGGACCACCACCACGACCTGGCTTGTCCGCAAACTCGCGTGGAACATGCCGTATCATGCCGAACACCACGCATATCCGGGTGTCCCCTTTTATCGGCTACCGGAATTTCATGCGTTGATCGAAACGCACCTCAAGCAGACCGAAGCAGGATACATACGGTTCCATGCCAAATACATTGAGCAGATGCGTTAACTGCATTGCTCATGGAAACGTCAAGGTCTGATAGCGCCGACCAGTTCAAGATGGCAGAATTGGCGAGCCTTCCCGGGCATAGCGTTCGACCGTCTCGACGGCGGCTGCGGCAACTGCAATGCCGGCCTTATGTCTCTTGCGCGCTTCGAGCCGGCGATCACCGGGAAGGCGTACCGCTGGCGTTTGTTGGGAAGCGCTGAGCATCTCTTCCAGCCGTCCCGCGAAGTCGTTGCCACCCAACAGCGTTGGGTCAATGGCGACAATTAACTGGCCAGTGCGTGGTGGTCCACCTTCACAATCACCAAACGATGATGCCTCGAAGGACCAATGGGAACGGGTTAGGCCCGCGGCCAGAATATCGACCATCAAGGCAAGCCCAAAGCCCTTATAGCCGCCAATCGGCAGTAGGCTGCCCTCCATAGCTGCTGCGGCATCATTGGTTGGCATGCCATTCGCGTCGATCGCCCAGCCATCCGGCAGCGCGACACCGCGATTATAGGCGTCGATCACCGCGACCTTGGCCACGACGCTTGAGGATTGGTCGATGACAAGGGGCTCGCGTCCTTCACGAGGGACGCCAAAGGCCAGGGGATTGGTGCCAAAGAACGGCGTCTGTCCACCGAACGGCGCGATGGAGGGCGATGCATTGGCGGCCATAAGCGCAATGAGGCCCTGCGCTGCGAGTTCTTCGACAAAGTAGCCTAGCGAACCGCAGGCATAGGAATTGCCGACAGACAAGGCGGCGATGCCGCAACGGTGTGCCGCCTGGACAAGCGGTTGCAACCCTAAGGCGATCGCCGGGTGGGCAAAGCCGGTTGCTGCATCTATCCTGAGCGCCGCAGCGGAAAGCATTTCAAGGCGCGGCTGTGCGTGACCATCGACCTTGCCGCAAGCCGCATGGTCGCAGTAAGTCGGCAAATATGAAAGCCCGACAATGGCTTGTCCGTCACGTTCCGCCGCAGCAATCGATCTGGCGACTGGCGCTGCGTTTTGTGCGCTGACGTTTGATGCGGTCAAGGCTTTGATCGCAAGGGTTTCGATTTCATCGAACGTCAACGTTCTAAGATCGGTCATACGGTCATTTCCTTTGTTTGGTCTGTCTTCTTTTGCAGCCTTGCAAGTTCCTCGTAAGGGATGTGACAGCGGATCTTGTGTCCGGGTTCCGCATCGATCAGTGGCGGCTCTCGTTCCTCACAAACAGCGCCAATCTTGCGCGGGCAGCGCGTGTGGAAAACGCATCCCGTCGGCGGGTTGATGGCGCTCGGAATTTCACCATCGAGCCGGACGCGAGCCTGCTCGGTCTCGTCCAGTTTCGGAACAGCAGAAAGCAATGCTTCGGTATAAGGATGATGCGGTCCCGAGAACACACGTTCCGAAGGCCCAAGCTCCATGATGCGGCCGAGATACAGCACTGCGATCTGATCCGACAGGTAACGCACCACTGCCAGGTCATGCGAGATGAAGATATAGCTGACGCGTTCCTTGGTTTGCAGATCGGCCAGCAGATTGAGAATTGCCGCCTGCACCGAAACATCGAGTGCAGATGTTGGCTCGTCACAGACAACGATCCGCGGATCGCCGGCAAAGGCGCGTGCGATCGCCACTCTCTGTTTCAACCCGCCGGAAAGTTGGCGGGGCTTTACGCTCAAATGCCGCTCAGTCAGCCGCACGGAACGGACAAGCTCGACAAGGCGTTTTTGTTGCGCGGAACCTTTGAGGCCCGCCAGTGTCCGCAGTGCCCGGCCCAGGATATGCCGGATCGAATGAGACCGGTTGAGCGCCGAATCGGGATTTTGGAAGACGATCTGCATCGCCTTGACCTGATCGGCTGACCGGCTTTCAAGCCTCGGCGCCAGCGGCTTGCCCTCAAGGTGGATAGCGCCGCCTGTGTCCGCAGGCACGAGACCGAGGAGCAGGCGGGCGAAGGTCGTCTTGCCGCTGCCGGACTCCCCGACAAGCCCGAGGGTCTGGCCCGGCATCAGATCGAACGAAATATCGTTCACGGCACGCAAGGCATGGCCGTGGCTGGCATAGGTCTTGTTGAGACCCTCAATGCGCAAGACAGGTTCCGGTGCAATGCTCATGACGGGCGCGGCAATGTTCCCGGGTGTTGTGCGTGGAAGCGTTTGTGCTTTCTCGTGATAGTGACACCGGGAAAGACGGCCCCCAAGATCATGCAACGGTGGCAATTCATTGTGGCACCGGCTGTCGGCAAGCGCACACCGATCAGCGAATGGGCAGCCGCTGATTTTCGCTCCAGGTGCGGGAAGAAAACCCGGAATTGTGTCGAGCCGTATCTGGTCCTTGCGCTGTCCGCCTCGCGGCAGGCAACGCAGCAAAGCGACCGTATAGGGATGACGAGGATTGTTGAAAACCTCGTCCGTGGGCCCCTCCTCCACCAGCATGCCGGCGTAAAGGACGCCCACACGGTCGCACATGCGGGAAACGACGGCGAGGTTATGGCTGATAAAGAGGATTGAGGCGGACAGTTCCTGCCGTAGCTTGGCAATCAGGTCGAGCACTTCCGCCTCAACCGTCGCATCAAGTCCCGTCGTTGGCTCGTCCAGGATCAGCATTGTGGGATCATTGGCAAGCGCCATGGCGATGCCAACACGCTGTTGCATGCCGCCAGAAAGCTGATGCGGATATCGCTGCATCACGCGAACGGGATCGGAAATGCGCACGCGGTTGAGCATGGCAATGGCCTGGTCCGATGCCCCCTGCCCCGTGATACCGCGCAGTTCGAAAATCTCGGTCAGTTGGCGCCCGATGCGGATCGACGGATTGAGTGCCTTGCCCGGATCCTGATAGACCATCGAAACGTGCTCGGCCCGCATCCTGCGCAGCGCTTCGCTGTCGAGCTTCATGACATTCTGGCCAGCAAGCGAAATTTCACCCGCAGTGATCACGCCGTTTCTTGGAAGATAGCGCACGACAGAAAGGGCGACAGTAGACTTGCCGCAACCCGACTCGCCGACGAGGCCATAGGCTTCTCCCGGACGTATTGTCAGGCTGAGGTCGCGCAGGACTGCCCTGTTGCGCCTGCCAACACGGTAGGCGACGGAAAGGTGGTGCAACTCAAGTGCATTGTCAGTGCTGGAAGGTTCAGTCATTGAGCGCTCCCTGAACCCCATCAGCCACCAGATTGACGCCAATGACCAGCGAGGCAATGGCAAGTGCGTCGAACAGTACAGTCCACCAGAACCCACCGCCGATCATGCCGTAATTGCTGGAAATACTTAGACCCCAGTCGGGCGAAGGTGGCTGGATCCCAAAGCCCATGAAACTGAGCGTCGCAACCGCAAAGATTGCATAGCCAAGCCGGACTGTCGTTTCGACGAGGATCGGCGGTATCACGTTCGGCAGTATCTCGACAAACATCGTATGTAGCGCGCTCTCCCGGCGCAGCTGTGCGGCCGCGACATAATCAAGTTCGCGTTCGGAAAGGACCGCAGAGCGCACCGTGCGGGCAATGATTGGTGAAAAACTGAGCCCTATGACGATGATGACCGTGGATTTCGATGTGCCCAGCGCAACGATTGCAAGGAGGGCAACAATGACAACAGGAATGGCCATAAATGCTTCGAGCACGCGGCTGATGATGTCGTCGACCAACCCGCGAAAATAGCCGGTAAAAAGACCAAGCGTCGTACCAGCCACTGTGGCGAGAAGCGTTGCGAGCGGCGCCACAGTCAGGATATCGCGCGAACCGACAATAACACGCGAGAACACATCGCGTCCGAGTTGATCCGTGCCAAACCAATGGTCCGCGGAAGGCGGCATCAGCGAATTGATGATGTCATCGGCAAGCGGATCATATGGCGTGAAATGCTCGCCAAAAAGGGCGCACACAACCCAGAAGAGCACGATGGCAAGACCGGTCAGGAAGGTTGCCGAACGGCTAAGCGAAATAACAACCTCGGTGGCGGGGCTGCGCTTGCTGACTGCGCTGGGCAATTCCGGTGGCTTTATTTCGATTGCGGTCATTGTTCCGTCCCCAGTCGAATACGCGGGTTGAGGACCGAGTAGAGAATGTCGGCAACCAGCGTCGCTACCGAATAGACGATGCCGATCGTCAGAATTCCGGCTTCAAGGATCGGGAAATCCTTGCCCCTAGCTGCCGTGAAGATAAGCGAGCCGATTCCTTGATAACGGAACAGCGTCTCGACCACGACAAGACCACCGATCAGGTAGCCGGTCTGGGTTGCAATCACGGTAATGGTCGGAAGCAGCGCATTACGCAGCACATGCCGCCAGATGACGGTGCGCCATGGGAGACCCTTTAGCACCGCCGTTCTCGTATAATCGGAATCGAGCGCTTCAATCATGCCGGAACGGGCCATGCGGGCAATATAGCCGAACAGCACCAGGAAGAGCGGCAGTGCGGGCAGGATCAGATAATAGATCTGCGTGAAAAACCCCGCATCTTTCGGCCAGGTTGCCGCGATAGGAAGCCAGTTGAGCCAGACACCAAAGACAAGAATAAAGATAATACCGGTAACGAACTCAGGCAGTACGGTCGCTGATAGCCCGCCGAGGCTGATGATGCGGTCAATCGGACGATTGTAATTCAGGGCAGCGATGATACCGCCGAGTATACCCAATGGCACGACCATGACGAAGGCGACCAGCGCGAGCTTCATGGAATGACCCAGCGCTTCGACGACGAACGGAGCAACTGGAGCGCGGAATATATAGGACGTGCCCATATCCCCCTGGACGAAACTGGAGATCCAGTCCCAATATTGCACGAGCAGTGACCGGTCCAGTCCAAGCGAGTGATTGAGTGCGTCAACGGCCCGTATATCCGCGAGCGGTCCCAATATGGCACGGCCGACGTTTCCGGGCAGCACCTGGCCGCCCAAAAACACCATTATGCTGAGCAGAAAGAGCGTTATGAGCGATAGAGCGACGCGTCTGAGCAGGAAAGAAAGAATGGCTGGTGCTCCTTGGTTAGCCAGCTCCGCATATATGGAGCTGGCTGTTGCAGGATGTCCCTTCCCTCCCCGTCAAGATTTCGACGCGCGGTCCAGATAGTTCTGTGACATGGCCGTCGGATGGACCCCGGTCACTCCCTTGGCTGTTGCCGTCAGGAAATCAAAGAAGTATCCGAAGATGACCGGCGTCTCTTCCAGTAGCAGGCGCTGTATCTTGCCTGCCGTTGCCTTCTGGGCTTCAAGGTCAAGCGCGGCAATATAGCCCGAAGCAAGCGTGTCATATTCCTTGTTCTTGAAGTGTGCCGAGTTCCACGTGCCTTCGCTCTTTAAGGGAGCGGACAGGTAGACGTTCGGCACGCCGCGATGCCCGTAATCGGTAATCCCCATGACCGAGTCGAGCCAGTTGGATTTGCCGAAAACGGCATCGCCATAATAGGCGCCCTGATCGAGAATGGTGAGTTCCAGATCGATGCCTATTTCTTTGACTGCATTCTGAATAAGCACTGCGTATTCCGGTATTTCCAGGTAGCGCTCCGTCGTCAGCGTGACCTTGAACCCCTTGCCGACGCCTGCCGCTTCCATCAGTTCCTTCGCCTGCTTCAAGTCCTGCTGCCGCTGCGGAACGGTTGGATCGGTCGAAGGATAGACCGAGGCAAACGGACTGTCATTGCCGAGCGCGGCCCGGCCACGCATGAGCCCCTTCTGCAGTTTGTTGCGGTCGATGCTCAGCGCGATGGCTCGGCGGACTCGAGGGTCCTTGAACGGATCCATATCGGTACGCATGTGCACCTGATGATGCGCGACAGATTTGAGGCTGAGGATCTCGACGTTGGGATCGTTGAGCAGGGCCACGCCGGCGAGAACCGGGAGCTGGTTGATCACATCCACCTGCCGGCCCTGAAGCGCCAGGATCATCGGCTGGATATCGCCGAAGAAAGTGAATTCCGTGCGGTCCGGCAAGCACTTTTCGCCCCAATAATCATCATTTCTGACGAATGAGGCGCCTACCTTAGGCGTGTATTTTTCCAGCTTGAATGGACCAGTCGCATTGAAGTTCTTCTCAAAATCGCCCTTGTAGTCAGCAGGTATGATAATCGCGTTGTAATTATCGGACGATACCATGTAGGGGAAGTTGCCGTTCGGCGCATCGAGATGGAATTCCACCGTATAGTCGTCGACCTTTTTGGTCGCGCCCTTTTGCAGATACCCGGTGAACACGGACAAGGCATTGGAAGAGTTTTTTGGATCGGCGAGGCGGTCGATGCTTGCCACGACGTCATCGGCCTTCATCTCGCCGCCACTGTGAAACTTAACGCCCTTGCGCAGCTTGAATGTCCATACGTCACCCTTGTCGTTCGGCTTCCAGCTCTCTGCCAGCATTGGCTTCAACACAAGATCGGGACCGTCAAGGCAAAGAAATTCACCGACCTGTTGCAACATCAAAAGCCCGCCAGCGTCAGCAACGCTGACCGGTTCGATGGCGGCGGTGGGAACGCTGCTCGCCACACGAATAGTCGCGCCTGGAGCGCCCTGCGCGCGTGCCAGGCTCGGCAATCCGCCGAAGCCGGCTGCAAACCCGACGCTTCCAAGGAAAGGTAATGACAGACCCAGCAGGCTGCCATGACGAATAAATTCGCGGCGGCTAACCCTGCCGTCAACGAGACCATCGATCAGATGGTTTTCGAGATCAGTCCGGCCACGCCGGAGAATGTCGAGAATCTTGTAGTTCTTCATGGCTTCTGCTCTTTCCCCTGTGTTCTGGTTCTTGCCGGACGAAGTATTTCACCGGCGTCTTCGTCGCCGAGCTGTCGGATCGTCCGCGACCGACAAATGATCGAATGCCATTTCCTCCGGGTCATTTGCAGCCCGGTCTTGGTGCCGGGGCTGGTGTCGAGCCAATCTTCTCCTTGTCAGTTCAACGGCAGGCGCCGATACGTCCCCTTCCTTGCGGGGTCATGATACTTGTTCCTTGGACCTTTATCCAAGTAATCGCGATGGCAGGCGGCCAATCTGTCTGGCGCCAGTGTAACGCCAAGACCCGGACCTTCTGGCACTGGAACAACATTGTTTCGCGGTGAAAACGGCCCGCCTTCAATGACATCCGTTGCCTGCATGCGAAACAGTGACTGGTTCGGCTCCCTGATCCAGCCAATTGCCGCGCACAAATGAAGATAGGCGGCGCTGCCGATGCCGGAGTCTCCACTATAGCACCAGAAATCAATCGCAGCATGCTCGCATGCTCCGATGAAACGCACGAGCCGTCCGATACCGCCGTGGATGGCCGGGTTACCGACGATGGCATCAGGCACCCGCAATTCGATAGCGCGCGCAATGTCGATATTGTGTGTGGAGAACGGTATCGAACAATGGCGGCGCAACTCACGCATTTCCTCGATTGTCGCCACCGGATCCTCCCAGTTGCGAACGTTCAGATCTTCTAACGCTCGCACAAGTTGTCGCGCCGTTGCAAGCGAATAAGCTTGGTTGGAATCGATCCGCAGCATCACATCATCGCCGAGCTTCTTGCGTATCTGCTCAAGGATGCGCAATGAGGTTCTTGGATCTTCGGTTGAGAACTTTCCCTCAAAGAAAGTCGTCCCGTAAATCTCGTGCAGTTCGGCACAATAATCGGCAACTTCTTCCGGCGTTTTCTCGCCCTTTCTTTGCGGCCCATCGCTGCGCAGGGAGAAATAATCGGTGAAGGGTATCTCTTTGCGCACCGCCCCACCGAGCAACTGGTAAAGCGGCTGGTTCCAGGCCTTGCCGCGCAGATCCCACAGCGCCATCTCGATTGCGCCGAACGCCATGATGCGATTGCGGTCATTGATGCTCTGAACGCCGGTCCAGAACGGCAGGCAGACGTTTTCAGCGCCGGCAATATCGAACGCGTCGCGCCCGATCAGCCTCGGGGCCAGCACGTCGGTAATGATGGTAGCAGCAACAGCACTCGGCGCTTCGCCAAGGCCGACCAGCCCATCGTCCGTCTCAACCTCGACGATCGTCGGCGAAAAGCCATCCAGTTCGCCAAACACCCACACATAGGGCGCCTCAAGGGTCAGGTTGATCGGTGTTGCGGTGATACGGCGAATTTTCATGTCAGTGGCAGAGCTCGAGGAAGGGCTTGCCGAGCAGTTCAGGATCAACATCGATCCCAAGACCTGGACCATCAGGAACGCCCATGCGGCTGCCAACGACAGGGGGCGCATTTCTGGCAGTACGGACCGTCACCCATTCATGGAAGGCAATGGCATGCAACCGCCGTTCTTCAGGTGTTGAGAGCGAAAGGTGCGCCATCGCTGCGGTATCGATTTCCGCCCCGCCGGTGTCTTCAACCGTAACCATGAAACCGAGATCGACGGCAAGGTCGCGGATCTGGCGTGTTTTGGTTACACCGCCCAGACGGGAGATCTTTAATGTCAGTCCGTCGGCTGCGCCTTTGCGGTGAATATCGAGCATCTCCTCCAGCGAAGTCACAGATTCATCGAGAACCATGGGCTTGTCGAGCGAGCGGCGAACCGAAAGACAATCGTCTATGGACACGCAAGGCTGCTCCATCGTGTAATCGATTTCGCGTGTGGCATCGACGAACTGCCGCGCCTGATAGGCCGACCATCCCGCATTGGCATCGCAAAAGATCACTGTACCTTTGGGGACGGACGCTGCGACTGCAGTCACTTTGTCAATATCGTCGTGGACTTTCCCGCCGACCTTAACCTGCAGACGGCAATAGCCTTCAGAGACGATGCGTTTGGCATTGGCTATCATCGCCTCAACAGAGCCGTGTGTAACGACCCTGTAGAGATCGGCCATATCACTTTCCTTGCCTCCGAACATTGTCACGAGCGGCACCGCCGCGTCGCGCGCCGTCAGATCGGAGCACGCCATGTCGAGCGCCGACTTGATATAGGGGTGCCCTTTGAAAACGGTGTCCATCAGCCGGTTGAGGCGGGTAAGCGCACGCGGGTCCTGGCCGAGGAGATGAGGAGCAATTTCGGCGACGCCGGCCTGAGCGCCTGCCGCAAAGGCAGCAGAATAGAAATTGCCCAGCGGCGCCATCTCACCCCAGCCAGTCAGTCCGGTGTTCGAGGTGACTGACACAATGACTGCGTCGAACCCATCGGCGCCGCGCCCCTTTGACATGTTATAGCGACCCTCAACGAATGGCTGCATGACGCGGTAGGCTTTTATGGTCTCGATATGCACGGCGTACGATCCTATGACTGGTGAACAGAAGCGGGGCCGAGAAAGGTATCGGCAGCAATCAGGTGTCGATGGGTTTCTGCTTATTAGCTCCGTTATGACCGGTAGGCGCCATATCAATGGCGTTTCGCCCCTCCAGGCTTCTTGCGAAAGCGACGAGCTCTTCAAAGTCGAGAGCAATATGCTCGCGCGCATGACGCTGAGCCGCTCCCATATCGTTACCTTTGAGCAGGCGCACATATTCCTCGTGAACGTCGAGCGATGGCACAGGCTCGTTGCGTGCGCGCTGATGCAGGGCAAAGTACATCTGAAGCCGGCTGGTCAATCGCTGCCATGTATCGAGCAGCAACGAATGATCGGCCCACTCATAGATCAATCCGTGCAGTTGTAGTGCCGTTTCGATCTGCCTCGTCGTGTCGACTTCGAGAGTTGCCTGTTTGACCGCATCATGCCGCCGGTCAAGTTCGGCATAGAACTGCGCCGTCCTGTTCGGCCAGCTTCTTTCGATGGCAAATTCATCGAGAACCTGATTGAGCGAATAGGCGTCCTCGATATCCTTGGCTGTTACTTCGATGACAAACGTTCCGGCATAAGGAATGCTGGTTAGGATACCCTCTTGAACCAGTTCCCGCATCGCCTCGCGCAAGGGCGCACGGCTGACACGCATCTGCTCGGAAATACGCAGCTCGTTCAGCTTCTGCCCTGGCTCGAGCTTGCCGGTGAGGATCGCCCGCTTCAGCAGCGTGACGATCTCCGCGCGGCGGGTTGTATCAACGATCGGATCGAAATCAATTCCGCTCATCTGTCGAGATCCTATGCTGAAAATCAACAAAATCAGATTGTCGACAATATTGCAATAATGAATCTTGTGAACTAGGATTCCATAGGTCGGCTCCACCTGCTTGTTGGTCGAGACACACCGCCCGCTTTGCGCTCACCGGAGATTAATATGACCCTAACCGGCTCTTTTCAGTTGGCTGCTTCCACCATTACTTTCCTGCTCGCAGCCATATGCGCAAAATCCTGGGCCCTTGGACCAAGCAGCGCAAAATTGCTCCTGACGATTGGCCTATATTCCGTTGGCAATCTGATTATGCTGCGCCTGGTACGTGAGTTTGGAATGGCGTCAGCCTTTAGCCTGTCAGCCGTCATTCAACTTATCGCCGTTAACCTGATTGCCCTGATGGTCTTTGGAGAAAGACTGTCCCTGGTTCAATCAATCGGAATCGTCCTCGCGGTTTTAGCCGTCTGCTTGATAACATTTGGACCGGTCGCTGAGTAGTCGCAGCCCGGCTACTCAATATCCTTGATGGCGTCGAGCGGTCCCTTCAGCGCGGTGCGCGGCGGCACGAGTTGAGGCTGAATGAGATAGGTCTGCACCACCGGACGGCTTTCGGACATGATCTCAAACGCCTTTGTGATCATCCCGTCGACATCTTGACGTATCATGATGACGGGAAACGGCAGGAACGATCCAAAAGGATCGTAGTCGTAGCAGCCGACAACGATGTCCAAAAAAGCCTCGTTGGGATGCTGTGCCATAAATCGCAGCAGCCCTTCGAAATTGATCGACGAATTGATGAACAACCCTCGCGGCAGTTTTCCTTCGCGCTGGTAAAACTGTTCGAACGCAATCTGCGCCATGTTGGGCGAGTACCCTGTCGGTTCTATGCATTTGTCGGAGTCGCCATCCATAAGCTCGCGTTTGACCGCTCGAAACCCGCGAATACGTTCACGGCTCGCATGGTCATCGCGCCCACCGAACAAATAAAGCTCATCCGCTTGAAGTGGCAGGTCTGAACTGAAATGGCGGATAACGGCTTCGGTCAACATCCGCGCTCCGCGATAATTATCGCTGATCACCGACGGTGCCAGCGCGCCTGGCAAGTCGATATTCACGTGCTTCAGCCCCGATGCGACGCACAGAGCATGAACACCGTCCGGATCCGTGGCGCCGGCCACGATCAGTTCGTCGACTGAATAGGAAATCAGTGTTTCGACTGTTTGCCGTTCTTCTTCCGGATCGCGGCAGGCGCTCACGACAATGGGACATTGCCCGCGGCTGCGGACATGCGCTTCGAACGTTTGGGCCATTGACGAAAAGTAACGATTGTCATGAACCGGCAGCAGCAGGCCAACAAGACCTGATCTTGAGCTGCGCAGACCCCGCGCCTGAAGATTGGCGGTATATTGATGCTGCTCCGCCAGATTGCGAATAAGATTTGCCGTACTTTCCTTGATGCGCCGCTTGCGCCAGGTACCGTTCAGAACCGCGCTTACCGTCGACGGTGAACTTCCGGAAAGAACCGACAGGTCATAGATGGTCGCTTTCTTTTTCGGTTGGTGTTCCATCAATTTCTCCTGCCGTCTTCTTAGTGCCAAACTCCGCTTGACGAAAGATTAAAACTGGCTGATATTCATTGCACCATCGATTGTGCAATTATACAACCCTTGATGGTGCGCTTGGATGCCGCGAGGAGGCGGTGGCTGATTCAGCGGGAGCTTTCGGGACCGTTTCGGTTCTGTATATGCCCGCTGCCCGGTTGGATGATAAGCTCCCGTGGGGAGCAAAGAGGAGGAGGAAGGAAATGAAAAAACTTTTGATCGCCGCAGTCGCGGTGTCGCTGTCCTTGGCGGGTGCATTGATCGCTTCGGCCGCCGATAGTGGCAAAGTCGGTGTCGTCGTTAAGATCGGCGGCATTCCGTGGTTCAATGCCATGGACGCCGGTATCAAGGAACAGGGCAAGAAGATTGGTGTTGATGCTTTCATGGTTGGCCCGACGAGTGCCGATCCGGCCCTTCAAGTTCGCGCCATCGAGGACTTGATTGCGCAAGGCGTGAAAGTCATTGGCGTTGTTCCGAATGATGCAAAGGTGCTTGAGCCGGTGCTAAGCAAGGCCAAGGAAAAGGGCATTATCGTCATCACCCATGAATCGCCAAGCCAGAAGGGCGCCGACTGGGATTTCGAGCTTGCTTCCTCAACCGGATTCGGTGAAGCGCATGCGAAACTTCTTGCCGAGAAGATGGGCGGCAAGGGCGAATATGCCGTTTTCGTCGGATCACTAACCGTGCCGCTGCACAATGCATGGGCTGACGCAGCCAATGCCTACATCAAGAAGAACTATCCAGACATGAAGCTGGTCGGTGACCGCTACGGCGTTGCTGAAGATGTCGACAAAAGTCGCTCGACCGCGCTTGACCTGATTTCGGCCCATCCGAACCTTAAGGGCTTTCTGGCTTTCGGTAGCCAGGGCCCGATTGGTGCTGGACGCGCCGTTGAAGAGCGCCGCAAGACCGGCCAGATCTTCGTCCTTGGACCATTCTCCCCTGGCCAGGGACAAAAGCTCATCAAATCCGGTGCCATTTCCGGTGGCTTCATGTGGAATCCAAAGCAGGCCGGCGAAGTCTTCGTCACCCTGGCTGACAAGCTGATGAAGGGCGAAAAGTTGAAAGACGGCGATAATATCGAGGGTCTGGGTGTGATCCACCCTGATTTCGACAATCACAACATCATCGTCGATGAGCTGGTGCCCATCAATAAGGAAACTGTCGACGATTTGGCCAAAATGGGCCTTTGATCCTTCGCGGATCCTCCCTGCTGCCGGACCACCACGTCTGGTCCGGCAGCTTCAAATCACGGATTTGACGGGCATATCACAATGGCTGAGATCGAGAGCATGGGTGGCGTGAAGCCGCTCCTGTCGTTGCACAACATCAATATGACCTTTGGCGGCATCAAAGCGCTCAAGAATGTGAGCTTCGAGGTGCTGCCGGGCGAGGTTCATTGTCTTGCCGGCGAAAATGGTTCCGGCAAAAGCACCCTTATCAAGATCATAACTGGTGTCTATCGCCCGGAGGCAGGAGCCGTCATCGAATATGACGGGCAGACCTATACGCATATGTCTCCGGTAACCGCACAGGCTGGTGGAATTCAGGTGATCTGGCAGGACCTGGCACTGTTTCCAGAAATGACTGTCGCCGAAAACATCGCCTTTCACAGCGTGATCGGCCGCTGGCCACGTCTTGTCAATTATCGCCGTATGCGTGAAATCGCAGTCAAGGCGCTGAACCGCCTTGGCGTTACGCTCGACGTCGACACCCCGTTGAAGGAATATTCCATCGCCCAGCGTCAGATCGTGGCGATCGCCCGTGCGCTGGTGGGGGAGGCAAAGCTCGTCTTCATGGACGAACCTACCGCCTCACTGACACAGTCCGAAACCGATCACCTGATCGAGATTGTCCGCTCCCTTTCAGCCTCCGGCGTCGCGGTGGTCTTTGTTAGTCACCGCCTTGCCGAGGTGTTAGAAATATCAAATCGTTTGACCGTGCTGCGCGACGGCGCACTGGTCGGTGTCTACCCAGTCGAAGGTATGACCCAGTCTCGCATAACCGAGTTGATGACCGGCAAATCTTTTGACCAACAGGTCCGTGCCAAGCCGGTCGAGGACAAGCAGATCGTACTGGAAGTCAAAAGACTATCACGCCCGGGCCAGTTCGAAGACATTTCTTTCACCGTTCGCCGCGGCGAGACGCTTGGTATCACCGGGCTCTTGGGCGCAGGCAGGACGGAACTCGCGTTATCGATCTTCGGCATGCTCAAGCCGCGGTCCGGAACTGTCTCACTGGACGGCAAGCCAGTCCGCTTTTCATCAAACCGCAAAGCCATCGAGGCTGGCGTCGCCTATCTTTCGGAAGACCGGCTATCGCTCGGGCTTATTCAACCGCAATCGATCGCGGACAATCTGGCGATCGCGTCGCTCGACCGCATCAAATCCGGCGGGCTGCTTTCCGAGATCCGCAAACGGGAACTGGTCGGACGCTGGGTTGCGGATCTCGGCGTCAAGATTGGCCGGCAGAGCGATGCGGTTTCGACCCTGTCGGGCGGAAACCAGCAACGTATCGCTATCGCCAAATGGTTGGCCACTGATCCGAAGCTTCTCATTCTTGATGCGCCGACGGTGGGCGTCGACGTTGGCGCACGTGCTGGCATCTTTGAAATTGTTGCCAAACTCGCCCAGAGCGGCCTCGCCATCATCCTGATTTCCGATGAGGTCCCGGAAGTCTATTTCAATGCAGATCGGGTGCTTCACATGGCGCATGGGAAGATGGCCGGATGGTTCGATCCGCGGTCCTGCACCCTTCAGGAAATCGAGGCGGCTGTCTATGCGTAAGCTCGTTCAATCCCATGCCACCGAGTTCGCGCTGCTTGGCGTCATAGCGGCCATGTGCATTTTCCTTTCATTGGCCACTGACAACTTTTTTTCCCTCGGTAATGCGTTCGATCTGCTCAACACGAGCTCAGTCAATATCATCTTTGCTGTCGGGCTTTTGGTCGTCCTCATCGCCGGAGGCATAGACATTTCTTTTGCTGTGGCAGCATCCGTCGTCCAGTACGGCGCAGCGCTGATCCTCGGATGGATTGGCGGAGGCGGTTGGATAAGCGGGCTTGTGATTGCCGGCGGTCTTGGAATATCGCTTGGCGCATTCAACGCGTTTTTGATCCACCGGTTCCGGATCATCTCGATTGTTGCCACGATCGCCACCTTCAACATCTATTTCGGCCTGCTGATGTTCTTCACGCAAGGCGTATCGATCTACGATCTGCCGGAATGGCTGACAGACAGAGTGGTTTTGTTCGAACGCGAGATGCCCGACGGCACATGGGCGGAAATAACACTGCCCGTGCTCGTAATGGCAATCTGTGTATTTGCGACTTGGCTGCTGATCACTCGCACAACGACAGGCCGGCAGCTCTACGCCTTCGGGGATAATCCGGAAGGGGCGCGCCGTTTCGGTGTCAATATCGGTGCGATGCAGTTCATCGCTTTCGGCTGGCTCGGGATGATGGCAGGGATCGGCGGCCTCATTCAGGCACATTATGCGCAAGAAGTGGTGCCGAACGCGCTCTACGGACGCGAGCTCGATGTACTGGCGGCTGTTGTCCTTGGCGGCGCACGGCTTGGCGGCGGCAAAGGATCGGTGCTCGGCTGCGTGCTCGGCGTTCTTCTGATCGCTATCACTCAAAACGGGCTGAACCTAATGGGTGTCTCCCCATTTGCATTCAAGATGATCATCGGCGCCATTATCCTGGTCGCCATAACACTCTCCAACACCAGCCTGGAAAAGCTTTTGCCATTCATGCGTGAGCAAGGAGCCCGGCGATGACCAGCATTGCAACACGCATCAGGGACCTGTTTGGCCCTGAGATCGCCGGTCCCGGCTTCGCTTTTGTTGCCGTAATGCTGTTCTTCGGCATTGCTTCTCCGCAATTTCTGAGCGGGGCAACATTTGGCTCGGTGGCGTTCCAGCTTCCTGAGCTTGGCCTATTAACGCTGGCAATGCTTCTGCCGGTGCTGACCGGCGGCCTCAATCTGGCCATTACCTTTACAGCAAATATCGCTGGACTGACGGTAGCCTGGGTGCTTCAGGCCAATGGCGGTGTCGATGCAGGCATCGCTTCCTTCGTTCTCGGCTGTATTCTGGCAATCGCAGTCGGGGCCGCGACCGGCGTTGTGATGGGCGTCGTGATTGCCTATACGCGCGCTCATCCGATCCTCGTTTCCCTGTCGATGATGATCTTCGTGCGCGGTCTCGGCGAGTTCCTGACCCGTGGCGGCGACGTTTCCGGGTTCCCAGCCTTCCTGCAGCCGATCGGTCACGGCAGCATTCTTGGCATTCCGATACCGCTTTTGATCTTTGTCGCCTGTGTCGTTATCTGGCACGTGCTTTTGACGCGGATGAAGCTTGGCTTCAACACCTACATGATTGGCTCAAATATCGAGGCAGCGCGCTATTCCGGCGTCAATACACGCAAGGTGATCGTGCTTGTCTATACATTGTCTGGTGCGATGTGCGCCATCGCGGGCATCATCATGCTGGCACGCTTCAATTCCGTGCGTGTTGGCCACGGTGAATCTTATCTGCTGATCACCGTGCTTGCCTGTTTTCTTGGCGGCGTCAATCCGTTCGGCGGCTTCGGGCGCGTCATCCCGGTGTTCGTCGCACTGGTCGTTCTCCAGCTCCTCTCGTCGGGGCTCAACCTTATGGGAGCCAATCAGCATCTGGCAACCGCGGTCTGGGGCATTCTCCTCATTGCGGTCATGATCCTGCGTTGGCTCGCGGCTCAACTCCTGATTTTCAATCGCACAAAAGGATAAGACAATGTCTGTTCAGGGATTTGGCGTCCATACCAGTATGTGGACAATGAACTGGGACCGCGCCGGCGCCGAAAAGGCGATTGCGGCAGCGGTCAAGTACAAGATGGATTTCATCGAGATCGCCCTGCTCAACGCGCCGGCAGTCGATGCAGCGCACACCCGGGCACTTCTGGGCAAGCACCAGCTCCGGGCCGTCTGTTCGCTTGGCCTGCCAGAACCGGCATGGGCTTCGGTTCGTCCAGATGCGGCGATCGAACATTTGAGGGTCGCGATCGACAAAACCGCTGAAATGGGCGCGGAAGCGCTTTCCGGCGTTATCTTCGGCGGTATTGGTGAGCGCACTGGCGTGCCGCCGACGGAGGGGGAATACGACAATATCGCCCGGGTTCTGACAGCGGCTTCCAAACATGCCAAGACCCGCGGTATCGAACTCGGCGTCGAGGCGGTCAACCGTTATGAGAACCACCTCATCAATACCGGTTGGCAAGCGGTGCAGATGGTCGAGCGCGTCGGCGCCGACAACATCTTTGTCCATCTCGACACCTACCATATGAACATCGAGGAAAAGGGTGCCGCTAACGGCATTCTCGACGCTCGTGAGCACCTTAAATACATCCATCTTTCCGAGAGCGACCGGGGGACGCCGGGTTACGGCAACTGTCCCTGGGACGAGATCTATGCGGCGCTCGCGGCTATCGGCTTTAAGGGCGGGCTGGCAATGGAAAGTTTCATCAACATGCCGCCGGAAGTCGCCTACGGACTTGCCGTGTGGCGTCCCGTCGCCAAGGATGAGGAGGAAGTCATGGGAAATGGCCTACCCTTCCTGCGCAACAAGGCGAAACAGTACGGTCTCATCTGATCGAGTAGGCTTAAAACCATATTCAGCCATCCGGGAGGAGAAGGAATGGCTTTTGAGGAGCAGGGAAACGATCGCCCTTTGATGGTTGCTGTTCTTGATGTGGGCAAGACCAACGTCAAGCTCAATGCAGTTTCGACTACGGGCGATGTGGTAGAGACACTTTCGGTTCCCAATCCTGTGCTGCCGGGCCCGCCCTGGCAGCATCATGATCTCGAAGGCTTGAGCGGTTGGATTTTCGGCAATCTTGCCGGGCTCTGTCGACGGCACACGATCGCGACATTTGTCGCCACGGGACACGGATCAGGCGGTATGTTGACCGGTCCCGATCCAGATGCCGGTGACGGTACCGTTCTGCCGATGATCGACTATGAACAGCCACTGCCTGATGCAATCCGTGACGGCTACGCACCGCTTTGCGGCACGTTCTTCGATCGCGGCAGTGCCGTCATGCTCTCGTCTACCCATCAGGCACGGCAGATGTACTGGATGGAGTGCGCCTTCCCGCAGGACTTTGCACGGGCACGCTGGTTTCTTGGTATTCCGCAATATTGGGCTTGGCGTTTAAGTGGTGCCGC
This sequence comes from Phyllobacterium sp., assembly GCF_037994405.1. Taxonomy (GTDB): domain Bacteria; phylum Pseudomonadota; class Alphaproteobacteria; order Rhizobiales; family Rhizobiaceae; genus Phyllobacterium. The sequence continues at coordinate 37,787 of NZ_JBBNAN010000233.1, read as the reverse complement.
CGTCTCTGAGGCCACATTTCTGGGAGCGCAATCGCATCTGTGGAACGTTGCGAAACAGCACTGGTCGCCGATCGTTACAATGCGCGCCTGGGAAAGGCTGATGCCACCCTTTGCCAAAGCCTGGACAAGGCTGGGCCCGGTCCGTCCCGAGCTTGCCAAGCGCCACGCTCTACCCGACACCTTGCACGTGCTTGCTGGCGGCCATGACAGCAGCCTCAACTATTACAGGTACCAGGCTGCCGGGCTGGATCGCCTTACAGCCGTTTCAACAGGCACGTGGATCGTTGGTTTCTCCGGGCAAACACCGCTCGAAAAACTCGATGAACATCGCGGCATGACGTGCAACAGCGATGTCTATGGCCACCCGCTGGGCGGTGCGCTAACCATGGGCGGCCGTGAATTTGTTCACGTTGCTGGGGCAAACGGCACCGCGATTGACAGCGACCGGGCCGCAATCGCAAAGATCATTCAGCAAGGGACAATGGCGCTTCCGTCTTTCGGTGATGATGACGGGTTGTTTCCCGGCAGTGCCGGTCGGGGAAAGATTGTTGGACCGGCACCTGTTGATAGCGTAGAACGGACATCGCTTGCGATACTCTATACGGCCTTGCTAACACTCGAATGCCTCGATGCGCTCGGCGCGAACGAACTCGTCGTTCTCGATGGCAGCTTTCTCAACAATCCAATGTACGCCGCGCTGGTCGCAGCGTTGCGGCCGGAGTGCCGCACGCAATTCAGTCTGGAGGCTTATGGCGTTGCCTCGGGGGCGGCGCTCCTTGCAACGCACCAGACCCGCACGGCACCCGCGACGATCGCGTTGCGCCAACCTGAAGACCTCGGTTCGCTTGGACCAGTACTTTTGGATTATGCGGCCCGCTGGCGCGCACTGTCCCATGCAAACGCAATGAACAAACCAGATATCGCTCCGGGTTCAAATCCGGACCACAGTGCTGAAAAGAAAGGTATTTCCCATGCAAACTAACCAGTCCGACACGGCGCTTCGCCGCGAAATGGTCGACATCTGCCGCCGGATGAATTCGGCCGGCATCAATCAGGGAACCGCCGGGAATCTCTCCGTCCGAACCGAAGCCGGATTTCTTATCACACCTTCCTCATTGCCCTATGACACAATGCAGCCTGAAGACCTGGTTGAAATGGATTTTGCTGGCACTTATGTCGGACGCCGTCCATCGTCCGAATGGCGCTTCCACCGCGACATTCTGAAAAACCGGACAGACATCAATGTCGTGCTGCATTGCCATTCGATCTATGCCACAACGCTCGCCTGCCACCACAAGACGATCCCGAGTTTCCATTACATGACAGGTGTCGCCGGAGGTACCACAATCCGCTGCGCGAAATATGCCACTTTTGGCACACAGGCCCTGTCGGACAATGCGCTGGACGCCCTGCAGGACCGCCTGGCCTGCCTGTTGGGTCAGCATGGTCAAATATCCCTGGGAAAGACGCTTGAGGCAGCATTGTGGTTGGCAATCGAGGTCGAAACGCTGTCGCGCATCTATGTCCAGGCGCTGACACTCGGCGAACCACCGGTACTCCCGGATGAAGAAATGGCACGTGTTATGGAACAGATGCGTCGCATGAGCTATGGCCAGGCACCCGATCCTGAAGGCGCGAACGATGTCGCAAGGCCCCGTTAGCTGCTTAATAACGGATTTGCAATTCTTTGAGCCTATAGACATCAGGTGAAATTGCCGATCTGGACAGAAGCCCCCTCGCCTCTGGCTTTAGCGGTCACTCACTCTCTTTTCTGGGCCGCACCTGTCCATGCCACCATCCGCAACCGACAACAAAATGGAAAAGCGAAACGAGGAGCGCAAGAAGACGAGGCTGCGCTCAGGCAAGCTTGTGACGCTCGATGGCCAGTTTCTAACGGAATGCCATTTTCAGAATCTTGCAGGTGGTGGGGCCAAGATCAGAATCGTCAGCCAATGTACGATCCCGAACCGCTTCTGGCTGTTCGACGATCAATATTGCGGCGCTCTGATTACGGAAATTGTCTGGCACAAGGATGCGGAATATGGCGTTCGTTTTGTTCAAGATCCCGGCATAGTTCCGCTGAACGATACAATTTTGAACACGCTTGCGGGCAAGTATTACTCACTCTGATCATTCGCATGCAATTGCACCTTGTGCAGTTACGGCCGTTCGAGACCCTTGGTATTCTGGTCGCGAATTTCCTTGGCCGTGATGTAGTTGAACTGCTCGACAAGCAGATCTTTTATCAGCGGCTGCGGCAACCGGGCATTGACGCCGTCAATAATCGATTTCTTGACGTCCTCAAACCTGACGCTCTGCACGTCCTTCGCAGCAGAATAATGCCCGTAGAACTGACTGAAAATCTCGTCATTGATGAAATAGGAAACAGGGACGTTGATGGACGCCTTTACGGTCTTGTCGAGGGTATAGGCAAGCTGTGTTATGACGTAGCCGTTGACCGCGCCATCAATAATAATTGGAACACTGAAAACATCGGTCTTGCCATCATCCAACGCGACTTCACCGGATTTCGGTGCAACGGCAGCTGTTGCCGAATTCTGCCAGACGGCAAAATACAGCGATCCGAGGGCTACGCCGCAAATCCACAGACCGATAAGCGCAATACGGATCATGCCCCGTGGCCGTCCCTCAACTGGTGCATTGTATAGGTGCCATCGGCTTCCTGGGTCTCAAGCGCATCACGTATCAGCCCGGTTAGTTCTGTCACGGCGCGCAAGTGAAGTTTGAGCGCTTCGCAATTGCGATCCAACTTCTGGCGCAAATTGTCGAGGAAGGGCTGGAGTGATTTCAGCGCAGATGTGTCGAGCGTCTTTGCCGCCTTGCCCATCGCCTTGTTGAAGTCCCGCAAACCCCGGCTCTTGTTGGCATTGATATCTGCTAGATCGACCGTGTGGCCATCAAGAAGCAGGCGCGTCTCACGCTCTACCACTTCTTCCAATCGCCGAATCGCGAAAAGGACTGGATCAAGCGCTGGTTCGTTCCTTGGGGCAAAAACTGTCGTTTCGGTCATATCGCTGAGCTTCTGATTGTCGTTCACGATTTCCATATCCATTCCCTCCAAATTTTTCGGCCTCAGCCCTGTCGGGGTTCTTCAACGTTTTGCGTTGTTTTCATTTGCTTTTGAATGAGTTGCCGTTCGATCTGGTACAAAATGACATTTGAATCCTGTTGTTTGAAATTGAGTTGGTCATTGGGTATACCCGGTGTTGCCTGCGCCACTTGCGCGGCTTCGCTTTTCGCCTTCCTGGCGCTTTGCAGATCCAGCATGCGCGCGATACCAATACCGCCAGCATCGGTCATCTTGTTTGCAACGGCTTCCGCCATCATCGATTTCCAGTAATCGCCTGCAATGCCTTGACCAAAGACGGCCTGATTATCACCTGTGAACATGGACTCGACAAAGGATTGCAGCATGAAAGCTTCGAACTTCTTGTAGGCTGGATTTGGCGCCTCAGGCACTTTCGCATCAGCCATTGCGACACCCGTCTGCTGTATTGATGCAAAATTATCGCGCGACAGCTGGAGCGATGCCGCGATGCGGTCGGAGACCATGCTTCGCAGTTTCTCGACGGATGCTCGCATGGTTTCCGGATCCGCCGCCATGGCGACATCCAGTACCAGATCCGAAGGAGGACTAATGGCCATCGATTGCTGTTCCATCCCGTTTCATGTCCTGCACCTTAACCGCTCAAACTTACGGGAGGCTTGAGCCCGCACCATCAGATTGAATGTTTCGCCTGAAGATGGCTCATATATTCATCCATCTCGTCGGCAGCGCGAAAGCGCTCCAACTCTCGTCCCAATGATTGCAAGCGGCGATCAAGCGTATCGATCGTACGGGATATCTTCAGCAATTCTTGTCTCTGAGCGATCATACTCTCAGCCAATTGCGCCTGTCGCGCCTTGTTCAGCTCCAGCCGCTTCATGATGATGTGCGCCGGCACGATCACGGCATTGCCCTCGAAGCGATCATCATGCATCTTGAACAGGGCTGCATTCTCTTCCTCTATGGCAGCAAGCTGCTCATTAAGGCGAGCGAGTTTCATCTCGGCCTTTGCCTTCGCCAATTTCTGCAACCTGATCATTCCGAGATAGGACGCTCTGGCCTTTGGCATTTTAGAAGCTCCTCAAATACGAACCGGCTTCATTGCTGAAAAAACGCAGCAGATCGGGCATGGCGAAATAAAGCAGCATCAGTCCACCCGCGAGAACGAAGGGCATCGAGATGAAATACACCGGGATGGAAGGCGTCAGCTTGTTGATCAGGCCAACCGCAATATTGACGACCACGGCAAAGACAATGAAGGGCGCAGCAATACGGATGGTGGCGAGGAACGCTTTAGAGAGTGTATCGGTCAAGTTAACCATGGCTGTTCCCGGTTGGAAGATGCCGTCGACCGGGATTGCCGAATAGGAGGAAAGCAGGGCTCGAAATACTTCAAGGTGCAGATCGGAGACAAAGAAGAGGCAAAGCGCCGACAGGGTAACGAAGCTTGCGATCGCAGCTTGCGGTTCTTCTGATTCGATCGCTCCCGCGGGTGCCCCGGAATAGCCCGTCGCCATGGCAATCGCATTGGCCATGAACTGCAACGCCCAGAAATAGAGCCGCGCAAGAACGCCGATCATTGCGCCAACGATGATCTCCACAACGATGATCCGCATCAGCAGCAACGGCGCGGATTTGGCCGCCGGTTCGACTTGTGGCAGGACCAGGGGCACAACCATCAGTGAACAGGCTAGTGCAAGGAAGAGCCGGATCTGCATGGGGATGCGCGGACTGGAAATGCCTGGCATGACCAGCAGGCAGGCGCCGACACGCGCAAAAACCAGAAAGGCCGCGACGATGCTATCACTCAGCTGCGGCATGGTTCAGCCGAGCCTCACGAGATCGTCCCGAGCGAGCGAACTTCAACGCCGCGGGCGATTTCGACATGTGAGAGAACCGACAATGTCGCGAACAGGCGTTCGATGATCATGCGGATATAGGGCCGTGCCTCTGGCGAGGCGACCAGGACAAATCGTTCGCCCGCATCAAGATATTTGCGGATTGCCGCACTCGCCTCGGTGCCGAACTGTTCCAACAAACGCGGGTCGATATCGAATTCGGTGATCTCACCCTTGGCGTCGCGCTTGAGGCTCTGGTGGAAGACCAGATCCCAGCGATTACCAAGGCGCAGGACAGAAAGAACGCCGTTGTCGGCAAGATCACCGCAGATCTGTTGCGCCATGCGCATGCGCACATGTTCGACGATCATCTCGGAGCGACGGACGTGGGGAGCCACCTCGGCAATCGCCTCAAGAATAAGATTGAGGTTGCGGATGGACACCCTTTCCGAAAGCAGAAGCTTGAGCACCGCTTGAAGGCCCGAATAGGACAGATGTGCCGGGCAGATGTCATCGAGCAATTTGCGGTATTCGGGGCCGAGCCGATCCAGCAATCCACGCATATCCTTATAGGAGAGCAGCTGGGCCAGGTTGTTGCGGACGATTTCGCTCAAATGCGTGAGCAGCACCGAAAGATTGTCGACGGTCATGTAGTTGTCGCGCTTGAGCTCGGCGGCGAAGGTTTCCGGCACGGAATAGGCCTTCATGCCGAAGGCTGGTTCCCTCACCTCTTCGCCCGGTACATGCGGCGGCGGACGGTCGCCGGGAATGACCAGGATCTCGCCAACCCTGACTTCATGCGAGGCAACTACCGTCCCGTGGATCTTGATTCGGTAAGTCTTCGGCGGCAACAGAAAATCGTCCGTCACCTTGATCTCCGGGACGACAAACCCGTATTCGACTGCGAACTTCTTGCGCATCTTGTTGACGCGATGCGCCAATTCCAGTTGAGAAGCGAGCAATCGTGCCGAAAGCTGCTTGCCCATGCAGAGTTCGATCTGTGCGGTCTCGAGCGACGCTCGAACCGAATTGCGATCCTCCTCTTCGGCAGCCTTGTGCTTCATGGCCAGTTCGGCTTGCGCAGCTGCCGCGACGCGCGCCAATTTGCGCGGCACAGAAATGCCGATGACAGCCAAGCCAATCGCCAGCACGAAAAACGGAAAGGCCGGCAGACCAGGCAAAATGCCAAGCACGAACAATAGCAAAGCCGCTACGAACAGTGCCTTCGGATAGGCGCCCAACTGACCAAAGACGGCTTTGTCCGTGGAACCGCGTGTGCCGCCCTTGGACACCAGAAGGCCTGCGGCAAGTGACACGATCAGCGCAGGTATCTGGGTGACAAGGCCGTCGCCAACCGAGAGTTTCGTGAAGACGTCCGCCGCCTGACTGACCTCCATGCCATGGCGCGTCACGCCGATAATGATGCCGCCAAAAATATTGACAGCGGTGATGATGAGGCCAGCGATAGCGTCGCCGCGTACGAACTTTGAAGCACCATCCATTGAACCGAAAAAGGCGCTTTCTTCTTCCAGCTCGCGCCGCCGGTGTTGCGCCTGTTTCTCGTCGATCAGCCCGGATGAGAGATCCGCGTCGATCGCCATCTGCTTACCGGGGATAGCGTCGAGCGTGAAACGCGCACCCACCTCGGCGATACGGGTTGCACCCTTGGTGATGACGAGAAAGTTGACGATGATCAGGATGGCAAAGACGACCAATCCGATGACGAAGTCACCACCCATGACAAACTGCGAAAAGCCATGGATAACCTGCCCTGCAGCGGCATAGCCCTCGTCGCCATGGGTGAGAATCACACGCGTCGTCGCAATATTGAGTGACAGACGCATCATCGTGGCGATCAGCAGCACGGTTGGAAAAGCCGAAAAGTCGAGTGGCCGCTGGATCCACAGTGCGACCATCAGGATCAACACTGAAAGGGCTATGGAAAAGGCAAGGCCGATATCGAGAACGATGGGCGAAACCGGCAAGAAGAGAACCGTAAGGATGATCACGATACCGAGCGCCAGTCCGACGTCGCTGCCGGTGAGGTATCCCTTGTCGCCCAAACGTTTTACTGCGGCCTGCTGCACGGCTTTCTCCTATTATCTCTGCAACAATAGGGAGCGAAGCTTACGCGAGGCCAAAGTGCTGGCTGATGCTGGATATTTCAGCCATTGTTGGTCTTGCCTATACGCCGGGCATCCGCATCCCTACGCCTTATGAGAACGGGCGCCTTCAGAACCCGTTTTCAATGCGCGAATAGACCAGCAATGTGAGCGTGTTGATCTGCGAGCCAACAAAAGGCGCCGTGAGCGCCAGAACGGCAAGAATAACGATGATTTTCGGAACGAACGTAAGAGTGATTTCCTGAATCTGCGTCAATGCCTGGAACAGCGCGATACAGACACCGGCAAGCATGGCCGCTCCCACCGCGGGGCCGGAGGCGACAATCACCGTCCAGATAGCCTGATTGATGATATCGAGCGCATCGGCCTCATTCATGATTAGCTGACGACGATTCCAGCCGTGATCGGAAGCGTGGCCCCGCCCTTGAGCGTCGCGATCATTCCATCACTGTAAATGCGCACCGACTCAACTACACCACTGGTAGTGCCGTCGGCACTGGTAACAGTCCTGCCAATGATACCATCGGCCTGCTGCAAGGATGAGCTCGCCAGTAGCTGATCCAGCTTGGTGTTGGTTTGCATGGCCTGCTCGACACTGGAAAATTGCGCCAGCTGGGTGACCTGCTGTGTCGCATCCATCGGCTGGGTCGGATCCTGGTTCTTCATCTGGGCGACGAGGAGCTTCAGAAACGTCTGATAGTCCACACTGGGACCAGCGGTCTTTGTCGTATCCGTCGTGGTGCTGGTTTGAGTTCCTACAGCAGGGATGGTGGTCATGCGAGTGCCTCCGGCCTGACATTCTGTTCTGTTTGTGAAGGGATGGCCGGCTCTGTGTCGCCGGAAAGTATCTGCGCTTCGAGGGCATAGAGCAGTCGAATGGATTTCAGCGCCTCGAACACACGATCGTTGCAGACCAGTTCGTCGATCAGCTTCAGCTCCTTCAGCATCTGCTGGTTTTCGAATGTCGCAAGGAGTGACGTCAGCATCCGCTTGAACGTACGATTGGCGTCTTCCTTGATGGCAGGATTGATCAACATGATCTGTGCGGCGAAATAGAGCTGCCGCAGAGGCGTCGTTGTTTGATCGGCCTGGAGAACGTGGCTTTCAAGAAGAAAACTCACATCGTTCATGAATTCGAGCGACACTTTCCGGTCGGCGCGCAATACGGCACCGTTCACATAGATTTTTTCACCGGCACGCAGCGAGATTTTCATGCTTTAAAGCCCGTCGCGAATGGTTCTGGTAATTTCGATGATACTGTCATAGTCCGTGGATTTTTCCTGCCGGATTGCCTCCAGCTCCTTAAGAATGAATATGCCGATCGAAATCAGCGAAGCGCGCAGTTCAGGCGGCAACCCATTTGCCGGGCTGCCAAGATCCTCGATCACGAGCATCCACAAACGTGACGTAAACAGGACAGCTTCGATACCTTTGTAGGAATAGCCGCCCTCGTCCCGGGCTTCTTCGAGCATCATGATCGACTGATCGAACAGGGAGCGTTCGCGCTCCTTGGCGTTGTCAGCGCCGTCGCTCATGATGTCGTCGTATCGGGCCTGGTACATATGTCTTTCCAGTCTGCTACGATTTATTTCAGATAGTTGAGCAAGCTCAAGCTCTGCAGCTTGACCGTAAGTGCATAGGACGCCTGGATCTGCGTGGTCAGAGCATTGACCCTCGTTGCTGCCTCATTGGGATCAACGGCTTCAAGGTCGAGCACTGAACTGTTCAGGACCTTGAGCTGAACCGTTAGCCGGTCTGTTGCGTCCTTTGTCCTTGCCTGCGCATTACCGAGGAAGGACTGTGTGTCGGCCAATGCAGTCGTTGCTTGGGAAGTCGTTTCGCTAGCCTTGCTAACCACGGCATTGAAGGCAGCTTGATTGAGACCGATATCACCCAACTCGGCAATCATCGTGTAGCTCATGGCCATCTGGCGAAAACCGGCACCATTAGCGCTGACGGAGGTTTCCGCGAGTTCACTTGGAGCAATCCGGCTCTTGACCAAAGTATCCGACGCCGAGGACCAGTTGGTCGACCACGACGTTGCATCGAATTGCGACGAAAACGATGTATCAAGGTAATTCTTCATGTCGGCAGCGCTGATGTTCGCCACCTGCGGATCAGTGGTTGGAAAGCCAAAATAATCCTGGAACGATTGCAGCACCGCCGCACGGGCAGGATTGCCGGCAGCATCATAGTCGCCGAGCGGTTTCACATCGGTATTAACGCCGGCGAAAACATACTCACCGTTGAAACTCGTGTTGACGAGATCAGTCGCTGTCTGCATCAGACCCTTTGCTTTGTCGACAGCCACAGCGGGTTCTGCAGCGCCACTGGCAAGAGCGGTCACAAGGCTGAGAAAATCCTGACTACCCTTGACTATGTTGCTTAAGGCGGACTGGGACGTTGTCATTCGTTCTGCGGTCACGCCGTTGGTATCGGTAAGGACCGTCAGGCGATCATATTCCTTGCGCAGCGAGATCGACTGGCCTGTTCGGCTCCCTAACGTAAGCCCCTTGTCGAAAACGAAGCCAGTCGTGGATTCGGTTTGCGCTTTGATAAGATCCGCTTGGGCTTTTGCCAGAATGTTGCGGGTCGAGTTTGCCAGTACGTATGACGAAATGGATTGGGTTTTCATATCTATGACGCCGCCTGGAGGAGTTCTTTGAACATGTTATCGATGGTGGAAAGGATCTTCGCCGACGCCTGGTATGAGTGTTCGAGATCGAGCATCGCCGCCATTTCGTTGTCGATATTCACGCCACTCACATTGGAAAGAGCATCGCTCGCTCGCGATGCCAGAACGCCGTTATAGGTGTTCGTCTCGGTCACCGATTGGCGCTTGGCTTCAAGTGAGCTGATCGAAGCGTCCGAAAAATCGAGTAGGCTCTTGTCATTGCCGGCACCTGCTGCGGGATCATAGCTGCGCGGCGTGGTGATCGCACTGATGAGCTTCTGCAACCGCGCTGAAAAGCCGGCCGAACCATCGGGATTTTGCACGTAATCCGGATCAGCCGGGACCGTACCACCATCGCGCAGCAATGCGGGATTCCCGCCTTCGGACAGGACATATGCCGAAGAAACCTTGATCGTACCGGCGATACCTGGGGAGATCGTTCCATCAGCCGGCATTACCGGTGCGCCGGAATAGGTGAAGAGCCCGGGGACAGCCGGCTTGGTTGGCGGCGTTCCCTGGTCCGTCTCGGCAAACATGCTGACCAGGCTGCGTGCAATTTCATCGAGTTGTTTTTGATAGTCCGGTGCTACCTGGTCGCGTAGCTGCAAAAGGCCGCTCAGGCGGCCCGTGCCATAAGGCTGCTGAAACGTATCATGCGACAATGGCACGCCATCGACATAGACCTGGTTGCCGGACGTTCCCGCACTAAAGGCGCTTGTCGGCGTGAAGCTGACCGTACGCGCGGATCCCTCGAAGAGCGTCACGCCGGATTGGGCGAACACCACCATGTCATTGTCGCCGCGCACGAGTGTGGTGATGCCGATTTCACTGGAAATCTGCTTCAGCAAACCGTCGCGTTCGTCGAGATCGTCGGATACATCCGCACCGGTCCGCGTACCGTTGACAACGCGGGTATTGACGGCTTCGAACTTCGCCAGAAGCGTGTTGAGGTTCTTGACCGAGTCATTAATGTCAGTATCGGCATCCTGGCGCAGTTTTTGTACTTCGTCATTACCGCTATTGAGCGCACTAGCAAGATCCGCGGCCTTCGAGACGACCGCTTGTCCGACGGTGGTGTTTCCCGGCTGCGAGGCATAGAGCTGCAGGGAGTCGCGCAAATCCCCCAGAAGCGCGCTCGGCGAGGCCGACGCATCATTGGCGGAATAGATGCCTGAGAGCCGGTCAAGGCCACTTTGAAGCGTATCGGAGGCACCAAGTTGGCTGTTGGTATCAATGTACTTGGACAGGAGCGCTGCGTCGGCGGAACGGGTCACTGAAAGATAGGTCAAACCGCCGGGGCCACTGACCACCGAACCAATACGCCGCGAAAAATTGGGATCGTTGGCACCCGCAATATTACGCGATACCAACGCGGTCTGTTTCGAAACGGTCGTAAGAGCACTCTGAGCAGTGAGGAGCGCCGAAGTTAGTGACATGCCCTTTGTCCAATCGCCATTAGAAATTCAGCTACCTTTTCAGATTGACCAGCACATCCATCAAATCCGCCCCGGTCTGGAAGACCTTGGAATTCGCCGTGTAGTTTCTCTGAGCTTCGATCATGTCCGTCAGGTCCTGCGCGATATCGGCAGTCGATTGTTCAAGTGCGCCCGAACTCAGGCTGCCAAAACTCCCGCTGCCGGCAAAGCCAATCTGCACATCGCCGGAATCCGCACTTGTCGAGAAAACATTGCCCGACATGACGAGGAGATTGTCGGGGCTTGGAACGTCGGCCAGAGCGATCTTGTAGATCGCGCGCTTCGCGCCGTTCTTGTAGATGGCCATTACAGTGCCATCGGCACCAATATCCACATTGTCGATCGGGCTGGGTGAATTGCCGTCAATCTTTACCTCGATCGGCGTGTAGTCGCCGGCCAGTTGCTTTGTTGCGGCAAAATTCAGTTCGAGCGTTTGGCCATTGGGAATATTGACTGAAAGTGACGTGTCGGTAGAGGTAAGTTTGCCGGTCACCGCATCGAAATCAAAGTTCTCCGTCCTTAGTGCTGCAGCCGAGTATGGGAAACCGCCCGTCGCTGCCGCATCCGCGTGATTATAGGCTGTGACTTCCCACTTGTTGTCAGCTGTCTTGCTCATATAGAGATCGAGAACAACCACGTTACCGAGATTGTCGAAGGTCTGGACGGACGTCTTGGCTGTGTATTGCGCGCTCGCGGTCGCTGTCGCTGATGGCAAATTGGCCGCTGGCACGATTGCCGCCCCGGCCGGGAAATTGGCCGTGAACGTGCCGACACGGCTCGGATCGGCAATCAGGTCATTTTGCCCGATATTGACCTTCTCCAGCCCCTGATAGCCGTTTGCCACAGGGTTCGCATTGCCGTTCGTGATGGGATAGCCCATCAGATAATAACCGGCGGTATTCACCAGATTGCCCGAAGCATCAGGCACGAACGAGCCTGCGCGGGTGAGATATGGCGTGCCATTTGCGTTGCTGACGATGAAAAAGCCATTTCCTTGCAGGGCAAGGTCCGTCGACGATGTGGTGTAGCGCAGTGAGCCGTCGTCGGAAATGTGATGACGGACTGTCGTTTGGATCCCGCCGGAATTATATTCGCCGCCCGAGCTTGGCAGGACGAGTGATGAGAACTCCGTGCTGGCCCGCTTGTAGCCGGTCGTGCTGGAATTGGCGATGTTATCCGACACGGTCGACAGACGGTTGGCCTGGCCATTCATGCCCGATATACCGGTTCGCATCATTCCGTAGAGGCTCATATCCGTCTCCTTCGCCAAAACTCCGTACAAGATCGTTATCGTGCGATACTTGCGCGAAGCTGACGCTTTGCATTCCTGAGGGGATTCTTGAATTCCGACCCTTCCGCCGAGGCGGAAAATCGCTTAGTCGAGATTGATGCAGTAACCAAGGAAGCGCTTGGAATCGATCGGGTCATGCCCAAGCTGCTCACGCAGTTTCTTGCGCAGCTTGCTGATGTGACTTTCCACGACGCTTTCCTCGACATCGCTGTCAAAAATGCCGTAGATGGCACTGAATATCTGCGCCTTGTTAAGGCGGCGTCCGCGATTGGCGATCAGATATTCAAGAATGCGGCGCTCCCGCCGCGGCAGCGAAAAATCGACGCCATTTATTTGCGGATCGCGGCCATCGGAAAAGACCCGGATCGGGCCGATCTGGGTGCCCGCGCCACCATTGCCATACCGGCGGCGGATCGCATTGATCCGCGCCAGGATTTCACGCACATGCATCGGTTTGCGAACAACATCGTCGACACCGGCTTGGAAAAGTTCCAGCGTGTGCTCCAATGACTGTGACTCGTTGACAGCGATAACCGGCGCCGAACAACGCTCGCGAATTTTGTGTGGAAACTGGCTGCGATTGGCACATTCCCCTATGAGAAATGCCTCGACTGCCATAATGTCGCTCTGCTGGACAGTGGCGACCCAATCGCCAAAATCATCGGGAGCAAACCCTGTTGTTGTTATGCCCTCACGGGCGAACCACGCCGAATACCCACTCGTCACCAGACTTCGTTCGTCGACGACTACGATCACAACCCCACCTTCCGAATCAATAAGATGCCCCAAGCAATACACAACTAGCGGGGCGGAAGACTCGGCGACAATTCCCAATTAATTGCACCTAATTTATTGGGAGTCCGAACTAATTTTGAAGGGGTGTCTCTTGCTGCGGCAAAAAGGCGGGTTCCACACCCGGCAATTTCTGCTGCTGGGACCTTACCAAGAGATACTGTTGCGCGCAAATTCACGTTTTATTACTGAGTATTAATAGAGTCACTTATCGCAAAACATTCGGGCCTTTTGCGTCCAGTTTCCAAACCCGGTTGCCACCATATTCTCCATTACCCGGCAAACATAGTACTTCTGCGCCGGATCGTTGTTTGGCCCGGCATGATAACGTGCTACGGCCATTGTCCAGCTGCCTTCGCGTGAACGAAGCTGTTTTAGAAATCGCGCGGCGTAATCCACATTGGCGGCCGGGTCGAGCATGGCGCTCACCGAGGGGAAAGCGGCGGAGTGGTAAAAGTGATCAATTTGCATGCATCCAAGGTCGATCAGTTTGGCTCCGTGTGCATATACCTCGTTGAATTTTGCCTCTGCAGCTGCCGCTGATGGCATGAAAAAAGCTCGCCCATCGACGTTCATGGCATAGGGCTGGAGTGAGTCCTTGTGCCCGGTTTCAGTCAGGCCGACTGCATAGAGGATGCCGATGGGAATGTCGTATTTTGTCGAGGCATGATGCATCTCGCGCTCGCAAAGATTCTCGGCAAATGCAGACGGGCACGCGACGAAAGCACTAAACAACCAGGCCGCGTGAAAGGTTGCTGTCAATCCCAGTCCTGGCCAATTTTTCCTCGCGCTCATCCGGTAAAATATCTCCAAAAGACTGCTGGTTCGTCGACCGATCGCCGGGCGTTCCCTGGAATGCCGAGTGACCTTGACCGTTGGCGCGCGAACCGGCTTGCTGCTCTTGTCCACTTGGATTTTGTTGCCCTGTCTGCGTGTTGGCAGAGGTACTGGAACGATCGACCACCGATATTGTGATGGAGGAAGCATCATCGCCTATACCCGCCCGCTGCAGTGCCTTTCCGAGGGTATCGTGATCCTTGGCGAGGTGGTCCGCCATTGCCCTGCTTTCCGCTGTCAGTTGAATATGCATGCCTTCCGAAGTCAGCCGCAACCGCGCGGTGACCGTTCCAAGCTCGATCGGTTGCAACTGAATGACCAGCGTCCTTGCTGCCCCCGTGGTCCGGTCAGACAGGATCTGGACATCTTGCACCTTTAGATGGGTCGTTAGCTGCGGCGTAGCTGGCGCTGGGGTTGCGGCCAACTTTACTTCAGCCTGAAGCGGAACCGGCGGGGTTGAAACCGATGCGTTGGCTATTGGCGCTGACTGTTCCACTGCAACTTTTGCAATACTCCTGGGGTCTGGCGCCTCCGCTTCTGCAGCTGCTGCGTCGTTGGCCGCGCCTTGTGTCGGCACTGGTGCAGGCAGGGACTGGGCTTTCTCCTGTTTGACTGAAAGATCAGGAGTCGCTTCCCGAGGCATCGGCTTCGTTGTCGCCTGAACCGGCTTTTCGGGCTTGGTATGAGGCAGCGGCGCGTCGTATTCCACGCCTTGGTCAATTGCCGCCAGCACGGTTTCGGAAGGTGCAGACATGGCCCCAGTCTGTTCTTGCGTCAGCTCTGCGTCTGCGACAGGCTCTTGGCTACCCTGGCGATGTTCCTGGCGTTGCAGCAGCTGTTCGAAGGCCAAAATTGTCTGACCGAACACATTTTGAACAGAAGCGGTCGCGGATGATCTGTCCTTGTCCGGCTCGGCTGCCTTATCCACGTCGGATGACGCTGCGCTATCGGCCGCATCATCCGTATCAAGTTTCAATTTCGGCAATGCGATCTTCACAATGGTCTTGAAATCCAGAACATCGTTGCTCTTCGGCATTTCTTGATCATTTCCGCGATCCTTGCCCTTGTCACGGACAAGCGCGTCGAACGGCGATCTCAAAGGCATGTCAGCTCCAATGGTCATTTTCTGGCCTTCCCGAGAAGCGCGTCGATGGCGTCAAGTTTCTTTCGTGTCTCATCAATCAGAGGATCAGCCGCTTCGGCCCGCAGCGGGGTGGCTTTGGCAGGCACACTGGCGGGCACAGGCGCGCTTATGACGTCCGGCTTTTGCACCGTTTCCAGCTCCGGGATTGGCTGTGCAAGGATCCTGCTTGCCATAGCCATCGCTGCATCCAGCAGTTTTACATCGCGATCATGCAGGCGTTCTTTCGGCAATTTTGACAGCATGAACTTGGCATCACCCGTCTTGTCCGAGCCGACATTGCTGATTGCCAGGTAAAGCTTCGCCTGTGTGTCGTCGGCTCTCATCGCAACAGCAAGTGCATCGGCTCGCACCGAGATAAAGCGGGCACGGGAGAGATTGCCGCCGACAATCGCGCCACGTGCAATGCGCAGGTAAAAGGGCAACCGTGCATTTGGCCATGCGAGGGAGGCGACCTCTTCAATCTCGTCATTGCTGATCTTGTCTTTCAGTTCCGTCACGGCATCGACAAGCTGTCGGAAGAAATCTTCCGAATAGGGCGAGAAGGCGAATCGCTGCAGATAGTTGCGCGCAAGCAGCCTGACCTTGTCCTTGTCGCCAAGGCGAGCAGCGATGATCAGCCCGCGCCGCAGTGCCGCTTCCTCGAGCAGAGTACCAGGTGCATTGAGCCGGATATAATCCAGCCGCTTGAGCGCCGTTCCAGCATCGAGGGCGGCAAGCTGCGTCGCGGTAACCAGATAGATGGAGGCAACAAGTTCGCTTGGAGCATCTGCTGGCAGTTCCTGGAAATTCTCGATCGTACGTAGCGTATCGCCCTCCGCATAGGCGAGAGATCCGGCCACGAGTTTGGGATCGATCCGGTCGAGTTTGGTCGATGTGAGGATTGCCCGCACGACCTCCGGATTGCCGCCATTGAGGAGGTAGACGAAAATTGAATAGGCATTGGCAGGTTTCTGCCAGACCTCCGGCCTGGCTGCCCGCAGCTGTTCGGCAATATGGCCGAGGACGCGATTGAGCATCGGCAGCGCTTCCGGCTTGCCGGAGGCCACCTGATCCTGGAGCATGCGCATGGACCGCACCAATAGGTAAGGCTCAGGCGCAGGCAGGTTGACCTGTGCGGCGGCCGTGGCCAATGGCAGGCTCACAAAGCCGAAAAGCAACCATCGCAGTGCGCGCCGTACCCTCATCTGGCAGCCGTCTTCAAAAAGATGTCGATGCGTCGGTTTTGCGCAGCATAGGGATCTGCTGCGATCTTCGGATCGCGGTCTGCATAGCCCTCGACGCGCAGAATGCGTTTCGGATCAAGCCCGCCACGCGTCATCATGTAATAGGCCATTTGCGCTCGCGCCGACGAAAGGCGCCAATTGTCATAAGTTTCGCTCTTGAACGGCCGTGCGTCGGTATGCCCGCTGATGATGACGTCTCCCTTGCGGGAGGCAATGATCTTGGCGATTTGATCAAGCACCTGAACGACGCGTTTGTCCGGTTTGGCCGAGCCGATGGCGAACATGCCGTAGTCCACCTTGTCGGTAAGCTGGATCATGACACCTTCTTGCGTGGGTACGACTGTAATATCGGGTGCTTTGTTTTCGCTGGCAGCACCTGTCTTTTTGGATATTTCGGCCGCAAGATCGCGTGCAGAAGCGACCTGAGCGGCATCCGGTTTATCGTCCTTCGCCAGCGCCTTTTCGGCAGGATCGGACGGTTTCGTGTCTTCAACCGCTGGGGATTTTGTCTCGGGCTTCAGGTCTCCGGCCGCCATACGCTTCTCCAGCGCCGCCTCCTGCTTTTGTATATCGGCCTTCTCGGCATTTGCCCGTTGCTTGGAATTTTGATCCTGCGACGGTGGCGGTACGGCTGGGCTGTTCGTTAGGGGAAATATCTCTTCTTCCACATGAGTAGACCAGTAATTGGGATTGAACGGATCGCGATAGGCATCGCCGCCCTCGGCGCCCGTTGAGGGACCAGCCTGGCTGGAACCGCCCTCCCCTTTGGCAGAGCGGTTCTGCAGGACGCCGGAATCCGTGGCGATCTCGGCAAGAACCGCATATGGATCCTTGAAGATCTGCCGTTCTTCTTTCTCCGGTACCGGCTCTACCTGTTTTTCATTACGTGCGCTCTTGGTCTCTGGATCGGTCGATTCCGGACGTTCGAAGCGAACCTTGCCCTCCACGTTCTCGGTTTCCTCGATGCCCTTGGGACGCGCCTGCCGGTCCATCAGCTTGACCGGATTGAAATAGCTTGCAACAGCCGCCTTCGTTTCCTCGTTGGCAGCGTTGATCAGCCACATGACGAGAAAGAATGCCATCATCGCCGTCATGAAATCGGCATAGGCGATTTTCCACACGCCGCCATGATGTCCCTCTTCGCCATCACCGCGGCCACGGCGGACGATTATAATCTCGCGATGTGTTTCAGGGTCAATGTTCATCGATTCTGATCCTTCAGCGTGTCGATCAGGCGGCCAAGTCGCGTCTCGATGACCACATCGTCTAGTTTTATCGACAATTCCGATTGACTGGCCTCGGTGAAGGTGAAGCGTATCGGATCGATCTCAGGCCGCTTGTGTAGCGCATCGAGAAGGTGCCGAGGCCCGGCAACATCGACGAGTACTCCCTCAAGTCCTTTGGTCAGCCGCTCCACTTCGCTGACAAATCCATTGATCGTACGATCGCGCAGGCTCTCTTCGACCAAGGGGGCGACCACCGCCGCGAGTGAACCGGAAAGGTCGCCAGCTATAGCCGCAAGGCCATCCATGATCTGTGCTGCCATGCGGGCACCAGTTTGTTGCACAAACAGTGCATCGGCTGCCGCCAATTGTTCCTGGAATTCACGCTCAAGCCGCATCTTTTCGGCTTCGAACAGCACCGCGGCCTCTGCCTGACCCGACTCGCGACCGGCGGCAAAGGCATCCTTGATCTTGAGTTCGTAGTCGATGATATCGACAATGTCTTCCAGCGGCTCTTTCGTATCTTCCACCGGATCGGCGTGTTCTTTACTCGCACCTGTAAAAACCGTAACGCGATCGGCCGACACATGTTTCGGCGTAAAATCCGTCAGCACACTGGCAACTGATCTCGTAGCCATCAAGCCGCCTCGTGCACCCATTGCTTAAGGATCGCCGCCACACGCTCTTCATCCATATCGATCATCTGCTCGAGACGATTCTGAGCTGGAACACGCATGCGCCGCCTCAACTCGCTGAGATCATCATAGGGCAGGCTATGTTCGGTGCGCGCCGGGGCCACGGCCGGAAGATTCGCTGCGCTGGCGAGGTTGGGCACTGTCACATCCGAGCTGGAAGCGAGCTGCGGCACCTCCTGCGGCTTGCCCATTTCACGCATCAACGGGCGCACGCCAAACCAGATGATGAGCGCAACGGCGGCAATGAGTGCAGCCGCATTTGCGAAGCTGCCGGCCTGACGGAAGATCATTTCCGATATTGGCGTGGCCGTCGGCTGCATCTGTTCATCAGACGCTTCCATGAAATTGACCGCGGTCACGTTGATGACGTCACCGCGCTTCTGATCGAGGCCGGCAGCTGTTGCCACAAGTTCGGTGATCTTGGCGATCTGCTGCTCGACAAATTTGTCCGGAACGGGCGTAACGCCCGCTGTCGCCATCAGCCGTGCCTGATCGATGACAACTGCGATCGAAAGCCGCTTGACCTGGTAGCCGTCGCTGGTCGTGGCGACAGTTTTCGAATTGAGTTCGTAGTTTGTCAGTTCTTCGCGTTTGTCAGTCTTTTCCGACGAACTGTCGCCATTCTTGCTTGCGATAGCTTCCTGCGGAATATTCTGCTCGACGCCTGTTGCATTGTCGCTGGTGGAATTCTTCGAATCGCCGCTTTCGCGCACCACTCGCACCGAGCGTTCCACACGCGATTCAGGATCGAAAACCGTCTCATTCGTCTGGCGCCGATCGGTATCAAGTGCGACCTGAACGCTGGTCTGGAAATGGCCGACGCCAAGATAGGGTGCGAGGGCCTTGCGGATATTTTCATCCACCGATGCCGAGACATTCTGTTCGAGCGTCGCCGACATCACCGCGCCGGCATTGGTGCCATCGTCCTTTGATGCGAGGAGACGGCCGTTGGTATCGAGAATGGTGACCTCGGCCGCGGTTAGTTGCGGCACTGCTGCCGCCACGAGCTGGCGGATCGACTGGGCCGACTCGATGGCAAAATCGCCTTCGGTGCGAATGACAACCGAAGCGGACGGTGCCTGGTCGCCGCGGCGGAAACTGCCCTTTTCGGGCAGAACGATGTGAACGCGCGCTGCCTTGATGCCGCGAATCGCCTGGATCGTCCGGGATATCTCGCCCTCTAGCGCGCGAACGCGGGTAATTTCCTGCATGAATGACGTGAGACCGAGCGACCCCATATTGTCGAAGAGTTCGTAACCGGCATTGTTGCTGGTGGGCAGGCCTTTTTCCGCCAGATACATACGTGCCTGGTCGGCTTTCCCAAAGGCAACAAGAATGGACGTACCGTCCGATTTGACGTCGAAGGGAATGCCTGCTTCGCCAAGCGCCATGCCCATGCGGTTCACATCGTCGCGACTGAGGCCGACATAAAGCGTCTCATATTGCGGACGGTTGAGATAGAGGCTCGAAGCGAGAATGGCCCCGAACAGCGCAATCCCGATAATCCCGAGGGCAATGAGCCGCCGCGCGCCAAGCTTCTTCATGCTCGCGAAAAGCTGCTCGAATGTCTGCCTGATATTCTTTTCCATCAACACCCACCACGATCCCGTGACGAAACAATAGAGGGCGAAGCTTGCGCGAAGTTAGAGTCCGCGCTGCGGAATGAAAAAGGGCCACGCAAAAAGCGTGGCCCAGACTTAATCCGAAGAACTCGCCCTTACTGGAAGAGTTTCAGAATGCTCTGGTTGCTCGAATTGGCAATCGACAGAGCCTGCACGCCAAGCTGCTGCTGAACCTGGAGAGCCGACAGACGAGCCGATTCCTTGTTCATGTCAGCGTCCACCAGCTGGCCAACGCCGCGATCGATCGCGTCCATCAGGTTGTCTGTGAACGTCTGCTGGGTCGTGATACGGGTCTTGGCCGAGCCGAGAGCCGCAGCAGCAGCCTTCATTGCATCAATAGCTGTTCCGACGGCCGCAGAGGTTGTGGCGCCGGTCAAAGCGGCTTCCAGATCATAGGCAGAAACGGCCATGGTGGTCACACCGGTACCGGATGTATAGCCGGTCACAATGTTCTGTGCCGTGCCGCCGGTTGCCAGCAGGTTGACGCCTTGGAAGGTGGCACCCTTGGCAATATCAACAACTGCGGCTTTGGATTGCGCGATGTCCGCATCGATGATTGTGGCGTCGGTGCCTGGTGTTTCCCTGGCAACATATTTCGCCTGGATGTCCTGGGCCTTTGTGATCGCTTCGTTCAAAGCGGTGTAGGCCGTGTCAACGATGGAGGCGCCGAGACCAAGACCGTCCTTGACGGCCGAAAGAGCCGAATTCTGGGTGCGCATACCGGTGGCGATTGACCAGTAGGCAGCATTGTCGGCAGCCGTGGAAACGCGCTGACCGGTAGCAATACGGTCTTGCGTGGTAGCGAGGTTCTTGTTGGTTGTGTTAAGTGTCTGCAGCGCCGTCATTGCTGACGCGTTGGTAAGAATGCTGGTCATAGGATGAAGCCCCTAATGAGATACTTGATGGGGACATATCGGATTTTCACCGATCTGACGGAGCGGCATGATGCCTATTGTCTCAACGACAACCCGTCATGGTTGATGAGTACGACTAAAGTATTACCGTTTTAATAACAAGGGGCTTTGCTTTTTAAGTGATGCAAAGTTTGAACTTCGTGCATTGCCTGTGCGCCTCTTCTTGTTGATGGAAGTGAGCGTTTGCAGCGCGGTCATCATCGACATATGCCAGAACATTGGACGTCAAAAATCCCTATGAACAATATGGCGGGGACATACCCGTTCGGCCGGCCTAACGGACCGGCCTAGTGCCTGTCGCCTCGAAATATCGCACGCCGTTATACGCTAATGTTATTGGAGCTGGTCGCACCGGCATTTCGACTTAAGTTCTAGGCTCCGGACCTATTAATCTGGCATCAACATTTGACAGCAACTGCCATGAGGCATCGCTCGAAAACGGACCACCATCGGCAACTTTGCGCCGGAAGCGGGCTTCCAATAGGAGTTGTCAGGCGCTGCTTCATCTGCCGTGGGGCGGCTTATTCGGGTGCGGCAACGCGAATGGGACGTGTTCCGACCGGAGCGCCTGTCTCGCGGTCGATGGTGACGGGATCGATCTCCGTTCCGGTCTCGGCGTCGAAGAACCGGGTCACCTTGCCCCCGCCGCGATGCTTGCGTCCCCACGCGCCGATCGCAAATAGGACCGGCAGAAAGTCGCGGCCGGCTTCCGTCAGCACATATTCGTCCCGTGGCGGACGGTCGGAATAGCGGCGTTTCTCCAGCAGCCCCTCGTCAGTCAGGGCTGAAAGTCGCCCCGTCAGCATCGTCGGCGCGATACCAAGACTCTTGCGGAATTCATCAAAGCGGGTGAGACCCGCATGGGCATCTCGCATGATCAGCATACTCCATGCATCCCCAACAAGGGCAAGGCTCCGGGCGATCAGGCATGGCTGGTTTGAAAGATTCTTCATGTTGATATCTTTTTGATAGTGACTTACTACTAATTTCATAGTAACTGATTATTCATCGATGTTCCATGACAAAATGAAAGCAGACGGCAATGAGCAAGACAGAACGCGGCATCGCCCTGGTCACGGGCGCTTCCTCAGGCATTGGGCTGGTAACGGCACGAGCGCTGCGGCGCGATGGCTACCGTGTATTCGGTACCAGCCGAAAGCCGATGTCCGATACCCCGGACGGGATCACGATGCTGATCTGCGATGTAACCGATGACGCATCGGTGCAGACGGTCGTCGACGAGGTTCTAAGCCGCGCAGGGCGGATTGATCTTCTTGTCAACAACGCCGGGATCGGGCTGCTCGGCGGCGCTGAAGAGTCCTCTGCGGCACAGGCGAAGGCTGTGTTCGACGTGAACGTGTTCGGCGTCCTGCGGATGACAAATGCAGTCCTGCCCGTGATGAGACGCCAGCGCAGGGGCCGAATTGTCAACCTGAGTTCCATACTCGGGCTAATTCCCGCTCCTTATAACGCCCTCTATGCATCGACCAAACACGCTATCGAGGGCTATTCGGAATCTCTCGATCACGAAGTTCGAACGCAGGGCATCCGCGTTGTGCTCGTCGAGCCCGGTGTGACCCGCACGTCCTTCGAAGATAACATCACCCGACCAGACCAGCCGCTTCCCGTCTATGATACTATTCGCGCCGACGCGCAGAGGCTGATGCGCGAACTCATCGAGAAGGGTGACGCACCTGAGGTAGCCGCCGCAACAGTCGTAAGGGCCGCCAATTCGGCATCGCCCAAAAGACGCTACACTGCAGGCAAAGCAGCGGGGCAGGTTCGTTTTATGCGCCGCTTCCTGCCGGAGTCCTTCGTAGACAAAAACCTGCGGAAATTCAGCAGACTTCCCGATTGAGCTTGCCTCGCCGCATGGCTGGCGCTGCCGGCTCACCACAGAAACGAAAGTTAGTCTGATGAAATCATTCCTGATCGATCGATATACGAAAGGCGGCGCTCTGCGGCTCGGCGAAAGTCCCGAGCCGCAGCTGCGGGAGAATGACGTGATGGTGGAGATTCACGCCGCCAGTGTGAATGTTCTGGATACCAAGATCAGAGATGGAGAGTTCAAGCTCATCCTACCATACCGCCTCCCGCAGGTCCTCGGCAACGATGTAGCGGGCGTCGTGGTCCGGGTCGGGGCCAATGTCCGGCAGTTTAAGCCCGGTGACGAGGTCTATGCACGTCCGGCCCAGGATCGCATCGGGACATTTGCAGAGTATATCGCCATGGACGAGGCCGATGTAGCGATGAAGCCGAACAATCTGACCATGGAAGAGGCCGCATCCATTCCGCTTGTCGCCCTGACAGCATGGCAGGTGCTTGTCGAGCGGGCCAACTTGCAAAAGGGGCAGAAAGTCCTGATCCATGCCGGCTCGGGCGGCGTGGGCACGATCGCGATCCAGCTTGCCAAGCATCTCGGGGCATATGTGGCGACGACCACAAGCACAGTAAATATCGATCTCGTCAAAAGTCTCGGCGCAGATGTCGTGATCGACTACAAGAAGGACAACTTCGAGGAGGTCCTGCAGGGTTATGACGTCGTACTAAACAGCCTCGGCACAGACACGCTGAAGAAATCCCTTGGTGCGCTGAAGCCGGGCGGGAAGCTGATCTCGATTTCCGGTCCGCCGGACCCGGATTTCGCAAAAGAGAATGGTTCTGGCTGGCTGCTTCAACAGGTCATGGGCCTGCTAAGTTTCGGCATCAGGAGAAAATCGAAACGCCAAGGCATCAGCTATTCCTTCCTCTTCATGACGGCCAACGGTGGGCAGCTTGGTCAGATTACCGCCCTGATCGAGGCAGGCGCCATACGACCCGTAGTGGATCGGGTCTTCCCGTTCGAGAAGACCAATGAGGCGCTGAACTATGTCGAAACGGGTCGTGCGAAGGGGAAGGTTGTCGTCGCTGTGAAGTGACGTCAGGGGCCAATAGGGGCCAGCGGCATTTGTCACTTGCAGCCATATCGACGGATTGATTCAATTGCAGTGCAAGGAGGCATTGCAATGAGTGATTACCTGCGCTGTACAGAAAGCGCCACAAAATCGAAAACATGTTCGGAAAACTCAAGGACTGGCGTCGCATTCACACCCGATATGACCGCTGCGCGCGCACCTTCATCGCAAGCATTTGCATAGCGGCAGCCGTAATCTTTGGCTCTGATGAGTGGCTCGTGAGCCTTGAACGGTCATGA
Organism: Phyllobacterium sp.; assembly: GCF_037994405.1. Lineage (GTDB taxonomy): Bacteria > Pseudomonadota > Alphaproteobacteria > Rhizobiales > Rhizobiaceae > Phyllobacterium. Next base: position 13,676 of record NZ_JBBNAN010000233.1, on the reverse strand, counting down.
ATATGAGCGGATCAGGCTTCCCACCAGAATATTCCAGCCGTCGATCAGCACAAAAAACAGTATCTTGAATGGCAATGACAGGACAGTCGGCGGCAGCATCATCATACCCATCGACATGGTCAAGGTCGCGACGATGAGGTCGATCACCAGAAACGGCAGAACGATGAGAAAGCCGATCTCGAAACCGCGGCGCAACTCGGATATCATGAATGCCGGCACAAGGATGCGCAAGTCCACCACTTCGTTCGTCTTGGTGCGAAACGACTCGTCAGCCAGATCCTCGAAGAGCCTCAGATCCTTGTCACGCACCTGCCGCAACATGAATTCGCGGAACGGCGTCGTGATCTCGTTCATCGCGACATCTTGTGTGATTTGGTTATTGACCAGCGGCTGAACACCCTTCTGCCACGCCTGGTCGAACACCGGCGCCATCACGTAGAACGTCATGAAGAGGGCAAGGCTGATCATCACCAGATTGGCCGGTGTCGTCTGCAAGCCAAGACCAGCGCGTAGCAGCGAAAAGGCAATAGCGAACCGTGTGAAGCTCGTCACCATGATCAACAGGCCGGGCGCGATCGACAGGACCGTCAGCACCGCCAGCATCTGGATGATCTGGCCGCTTGTCGATGCGCTGCCAGGAGGTATCAGCCCTTCGAGAATCGAAGTTTGCGCCATCGCTGTGCCACTCAAGGTCAGCAGCAGCACGGGTGTCAGAAGCCGTCGTTTCATTCCATCACCAGCGCCCAGATGTACACTTTCTCGATCTTGCCTTCGGAGCGCATGCGCGCCCTCTCCTGCAGATCCATTCTCAGATATTCGAGCCCGGCGGGACCGCGCAGCTGCATCAGATTGACTGTACGCAGGAATGCCATGAAGTCTCCGGCGACCGTTGCCGCCAGTTCATCCGATATTTTCTCGCCGGGGCGGGCGACAACGCCGGCTTCAAGCCGCAACCACACATCTTGCGGGATCTTCACATTGGTAAGGATCGGCTTGAGTGGTACGACGGTGCCGGTTGGAATCTCGGCCTGCGTCTTTTTCCCCTCTGCCGTCTTCGCCGTATCAGCATCGTGTGTAGCCAGCCCGAGTTGTCCACCAAGAAACCAACCGCCTCCGGCTGCAATGAGCGTTAGAACAGCGACCACCGCGATCAAAGCGATGGTCGTAGGACCTTTCGGTGGTATCGAGATCGTGTCTTCTGCGACGGCGCTCATTATTTCGACCTTAGAACGGTGCGACGGTGTCGAGGACCTGCTGTCCCCAAGGCGGCTGCTGCACCTCGCTCTGCCGCCCGCGCCCGCCATAGGAAATGCGCGCTTCCGCGATCTTCTCATAAGAAATTGTGTTGTACCCGGAGATATCCCGCGGCCGTACGACACCGGCAACATTGAGAATGCGCAATTCGTTATTGACGCGGATTTCCTGCGATCCCTGCACGACCAGGTTTCCGTTTGGCAGGATGTTGGTGACGATCGCCGCAACCCGCAGATCGACCTTCTCGGACCGCTCGATTTTACCCTCTCCCTTGGAATTGGTGTCGGAGTTGAGGTCAAGATTGCCATCGATAGTCCCACCCGGGAAACCGCTGCCGCTGATATCGGCCTTACCACCATAGACCTGCGATGAAACGCGTGACCGGTTCGACTTGTTGTCGAATTTCGCTTCTTCGTCGATCCTGATGACAACGGTCAGCACATCGCCAGGATTGCTCGCGCGCGGATCACGGAAAAAGCTGGCTTGGCGATCTTGCCAAAGCGAATATTTCTGCGGCCGGGGCTGCGTCGGGTAATAAGCCGGATCGGCAACGTTGAAAGACTGCCCGACGCCAGCACCAACCGGCGACATTGCTGGAGCGCGGTTCAGGTCGCGGAAATTGTCCGCACAACCCGAAAGAACAACGACACTGGCGAACACGATTGATGGTGCCGCTTTTTTCATTGGGCGGTTCTTTCTTTTTCTGGAACGACACGTGACCCGACAATAACCCGGGCCAGCCTCGACGATTTCTCTGCAGGCATCTCGTTCAAAATGACACTGGACACGCGCGGGTTGAGCTTGAGCAACAATGCGGCTGCGGCCTCATCGCCGAGAAGCGCCATTTGCGCTGCGGCTGCGTCAGGACGCATTTTTGAAATGATTCCAACGAGCGAGTCCTCGGCCTTGTCGATGAATTCATCGCGCCGCTTTAGCCAGACTTCATATTCCTTGCGCTTGGCATCCAACTGTTCGATGCGGCTGTCGACATCCGCACGCAATTGCTGGAGCTCGCGCGTCTGCATGGCATAGCGCGCTTCCGCAGCCTTGTCGGTAATATTGGTGCAGTAGCGGTCGATTTCCTCGCCGGTTTCATCTTTGGGTGCGGCCTCCTGTGAAAGCCCGTAGGCGACGGGCAAAAGCATGGTGCAGCTGAAGGCAAAAATCGCAAAGCCCGTGCTGATGAATTTCCTCATGTTCAACACCGCACTCATTGAACGACCAGCTCCGCGTGGAGCGCGCCCGCGGTCTTGATGCCTTGAAGGATGGCGATTATGCCTTGCGGCTTCACGCCAATCTGGTTGAGACCCTTCACCAGGCTCTCCAGATCGGTCCCGCCCAGTACACCGATATTTGATGTCTGCGCCGCCTGGATATTCGTGTTGGGCTCGACAGCTGTCACACCATCGGAGAACGGTTCGGGCTGCACGATGGTTGGCGTTTCGGTCACACGCACTGAAAGACTGCCGTGACTGATCGCAACGCGCGAGATTCGCACCTTCTCGCCAATGACGACCGTGCCAGTCCGTTCGTCGACAACCACCCTCGCCACCTCGTCCGTGGAGACCGGGAGACCTTCGATCTCCGCAAGAAAGCGTGTCGCGGACATGTTTTTCGGCTTGCGCAACCGGATCGATTTGGAGTCGCGTTCCTTGGCGACCGGCTGATTGTAGCGCCGTTTGGCAAAGGCATTGATTGTGTCGGTTATACGCACCGCGGTGGTAAAATCGGGCTCACGCAGCTCGACAACCAGTTCATCCTGGCCGAAATTGCCGGTTACTTCTCGTTCGACCAGCGCACCATTGGGAATGCGGCCGCTCGTCGGGACGCCTTGCGTGAGTGTCGAGGCCTGGCCTGATGCGGTAAAACCGGAGACGACCATATTGCCCTGAGCCACGGCATAGGTCTGACCGTCTGCGGCTGCGAGCGGTGTCATCACCAGCGTTCCGCCAGCGAGCGATGTCGCGTCGCCCAGCGATGAAACGGTGATATCGATACGGGACCCGCGTCCTGCAAAGGGCGGCAGATTGGCTGTCACGATGACCGCTGCAATATTTCTGACACGGGACGTGCCCGGCGGAAGGCCGATACCGAGATTGTCCAGCATGGCCCGCATCGACTGTTCCGTGAACGGCGCATTGCGCAAACTGTCGCCTGTACCGTTCAGGCCTATGACGAGACCGTAACCGACCAGCTGGTTTTCGCGCACGCCCTGGATATTTGCGATGTCTTTCAGGCGCGCGATCGCCCCGCCTTCGCCCAAAGGTGACGCTGCGCCACCCCAGCGGCCATCGTCAGCCTCTCTTTCGGCCTTGCGCCAGGCGGCCTGTGCATCGGCCGGCGAGCGATAGTCCTTGGCATTGGGCGACGATTCACCCGCATGGACCAAAGTCGTTCCCGCAAGGATCAGGGCTACGAGACACGCAAGTCGCCGCATCATTGCATCCCGACCTGGACTGTACCATCGGCAAGGACCGTTCCCGAAACAATGATACCGCTGTCAATGTTGCGCACCTTGATGAGGTCGCCCGCATGGCCGGCTTCCATCGGTACTCCCTTGGCGGTGATGACCAGCGAACCGGTGTTGTAGACGAGCGCGACGGTGACGCCGCGCTGGATCAGGTCTGGCTCGTTGACCGCATTCACCAGTATGGGCCGGCCGGGCAACAAGGTCCTGCGTGCTACCTTGCCGATAAGCTGCTGGGTCGACATGACATAACTTGCGGCCGCACTCGCCTTGATGGTGAACATCTTTTCCTGAAGACCGACGTCACTGATGGTCTGGCCCGGATAGATGATCTGTGACGGCACGATAAAGGCAATGCGATCCGCATGAGCAGCAAATGCAAGGGGCGTCAGGCACAGGGCAAGTGCCACCGTGCGAGCCATCCGTTTAAACACATGCCGCGCAGCCTTCATGATAATCCTCAGCCACCCAGATTCTTTGAAACAACCGATGCCATTTCATCGGCGGCCTGAATGACCTTGGAGTTCATTTCGTAGGCGCGCTGGGCCGTAATGAGATCGGTGATCTCCTTGACGGGATCCACATTGGAACTTTCGAGGTAGCCCTGCTTCAGCGTACCGAAACCGGGATCACCCGGTACACCGGTCACGGGGTCGCCGGAAGCATCGGTCTGACGGAAAAGATTGTCACCAAGCGGCTCGAGACCTGCCTCATTGGCAAAATTGGCGATCTGCAGCTGACCGAGATTTACGGGTTGGGTCTGGGTCGCCAGCTGGGCAAAGACCTGCCCCGTTTCGCTGATCGTAACCTTGACCGCATCGGTCGGAACAACAATGTTGGGCTCGACCAGATTGCCGTCCAGCGTCACAAGCTGGCCAGTCGCGTTCGTGTTGAAAGCACCGGCGCGGCTATACAATGTATCGCCTGCCGCATTCTGGATCTGGAACCAGCCACGGCCGACCATTGCAACGTCGAACGGATTGCCCGTCTGATTGAGCGCGCCCTGGATATGAAGATTGCGCACCGCCGAGGTCTGCACGCCAAGCCCGACCATCGCACCTTCCGGAATGACGCTCTGGTTTGCCGCGTCGGGTACACCGGCGCTGCGTTCGGCCTGATAGAGCAGATCCGAGAACTCGGCCTTGGCGCGCTTGTACCCGGTCGTGTTGATGTTGGCGATGTTGTTGGCAATCACTTCAAGATTGAGCTGCTGGGCGTTCATACCCGTTGCAGCGATGGTAAGCGCTTTCATGACTTGTCCTTAAATGGGCATGCGGCTGATTTCGAGATAGGCCTGGACGATCTTGTCGCGAATTGCGATCGCCGTTTGCAGCGACTGCTCCGCATCCATGACCGCATTGACCACGTCACGGGTTGGCACGTCGCCCGTCATGCTTTTCATCGAAACCGCCTCGGCGTTTTCGAGCTTGCCGCTGACCGATCCTGCCAGTTGCGACAGGACATTGTCGAAGGAGGGTTGGCCTGCCGCTGCGGCCGGCATCGCCGTACCGGGTGTGGTTGTCCCTTGGTTTACTGTCTCGGACAACTTCGAAAGGGCATTGCGGGTGGAAACACTCAGAAGTTGATCGATCATCAGGAATTCCTCAAAAGGTCGACGGTCATGGCAATCAGTTCGCGGGCTTGCTTGACCACCTGGAGATTGGCTTCATAGGAACGGTTTGCTTCACGCATGTCCGCCATTTCGACGACCATGTTGACGTTGGGATATTTCACATAGCCCCTGGAATCGGCTGCCGGGTGGCTTGGATCATATTCTTCGGTGAAGTTGGACGTGTCCTTGCCCACTTCAGCGATCCGTACGGTCTCAACGCCGGTGTTGCGATCAAGCTCGGTGGCAAAGGAAACGGTCTTGCGCCGATATGGATCGCTGCCGGCGGTCTTGCCGGTTGATTGCGCATTGGCGAGATTCTCCGAAACGATGCGCAGGCGCGTTGATTGTGCGGAGAGGCCGGATGCAGCGACCTTGAGGGCGGCTTGTAGCGGATCGGACATCGTCGTCAGCTCTTCACGGCCGAGAGCATCATGCGGTGAAACGCCTTAACGATACTGGTGTTAAGCGCAAACTGCCGATTGATCTCTCCGGATTTGACCATTTCCCCTTCAAGACTGACCGTGTTCTTCGAATGATTCTGTTCGGTCACCGCGTCCTTGCGCAGGGCAGTCGCTGCAATACCGGATGCATCGATTTCAAGATGCTTGGGATTGGTCGCCGCCATGGTCAGCTGCGTCTGTTCCAGCACGTCCTTGAACGGCTCGACATCACGCGCCTTGAACCCAGGCGTATTGGCATTGGCGACATTCCCCGAGACAGCTGCCTGTCTCACCGAAAGCCATTCGGCCTGACGCGACGCCAGATCGAACAGATGGATTCCCTGCATGACTTCCCTCGCACGTCTGAACCGATTAATCTGGCATTAACCTATCTGGTCAAACTTGCGTGAGACTTGCGGCGCCATCAGCTGCGGAACTTATGTTGTCAGCATGAGTCACTAGTTTGTACGACTGATCACATCGCCATCGGATGTCTTGATCGACCAGCTATCAGGATCACTGCCATGTTCGATCGCAACGAGCGTACTGCCATCTGGTAGCACCGACCCTTTTTCGACAAACCAGTAGCCGCTGCCGTCTTCGATCATAACCAGCCCGCCAATCACTTCACGTACCAGGAAAACCGGCTTGCTCGGAAATGGCTGTTTGCTCGCTTCGTCAATGCGCGCAAGCCTGTCGCCCGTTTGCTCCGATGTCGTTGCGGTGGTCATCGGATCAAGCTCCTCTCCCGCCTTCGGCTGCTGCGAGATAACCTGCTTGCCATGGGTCTCACGTACGACTTTCTGGTTCGAGCGATTGAGTGGATCGCGAACCGCCTTGGCCGCTGCCTGCGGTTTCGGACGCGCGTCAAGGATGTCGTAGTACATCACGAACGGCAGCACCGCACATATCGTCGCCAGGATGAATCCCGCTCCCTTCAGATAACCGTCAAAGCGCTTGTCACGTGGCGGCTTCACTGGAACGGCTGCTGTTTCAGCCTTTGGCATTGACCTCGCCTGTTGCTTTGTCATGTTGGTTCCTTTGGCCTGAGTGCCGCGGCAAGATCGCCATAGGGGTCATGGGAAAGCGGCATAACCGGCGTCTGCTGCATGGCGTCATAAATAAGCGGGACAAGATTGACTGCCTGATCGATCAGTGGGTCACTCCCGGCCTGATAGGCACCGATCATCCGCAAGTCCCGGGTTTCTTCAAAACGCGAAATCAAACCGCGCAGGCTTGTCGCGAGCTTCGCCTGCTCGGGCGTCCAGTTGTGCTGGGCAAGGCGCGAAATTGAACCAAGAATATCCACGGCCGGATACCGGCCTTGCGAAGCGATACCGCGATCAAGCACAATGTGCCCGTCCAACGTACCGCGGATCGCGTCGGAAACCGGATCGTTGTGATCGTCGCCGTCGACAAGGACGGCGTAAATCCCGGTGATCGTACCGCCGCCCTCAAGTCCCGGTCCAGCCCGTTCGAGGAGCCGCGGCAACTGGCTGAAAACGCTTGGCGGATATCCGCGCGAGACCGGAGGCTCGCCCGCTGCAATGGCGATCTCGCGTGCAGCATGGGCAAAGCGGGTGATCGAATCGACGATCAGCAGAACATTGTCGCCGCGATCGCGGAAATATTCGGCAATGGCCGTCGCAGTATTGGGCGCCAGGCGCCGCATCATCGGGCTCTCGTCGCCGGTGGCGATCACCGCAATGGTCTTTTCCAACTTCCCCGCCATCGTATCTTCAAGCATGTCGCGCACTTCACGCCCGCGCTCGCCCGTCAGTGCCAGCACGACAGTGTCGAAATCGGTAGCCTTGGTCATCATGGCGAGAAGCGTCGACTTACCGACTCCTGATCCGGCAAAAATGCCCATACGCTGGCCAAAACACATCGGTACGAAGACATCGACTACATTGACGCCACTGCGCAGGCCATTCTCCACCCGGCTCCGGTTCATCGCAGACGGCGCGGGGCAATCGACCGGCATCGGCTCGGTCCCCGCCAGGAGAAGTCCCTTGTCGTCGATCGGGGAGCCACGCGCATTAATGACCCGGCCTTTCCAGGCCGGCGTTGGCGCGATGCGAAACGGCCCTTCGGGAAAGACAGGCGTTCCGAGCGGCGGCGTGAGCCGATCATCGAAGGGTTTGACCAATACGCGTTTTTGTTCCAGCCGAACCACTTCTGCGGGGTGTAGCGTGTCGTTGGAGCGGATCATTACCGTGTCGCCGAGTTGCGCCCTGTCCGATATGCCGCGAACGCCGATGGCGGATCGCGACACTTCATTGACATAACCACCCACGGCCACAGCAGGGTGGTGTTGGGCCGCCTGCGATACGAGCCGGGCAAGGGCCTCAAGACTGCCTCTGCGGTCACTCATCGTCTGCAGGGCGTTTTCAACGGCCTGCATGATCTACCTGACGCTCATGCTGATCAAATGCTCTGTCACGTTGTCGATCCGAGCGTCTTGACGGCATCCTTGAACGTATTCTCGTTGCCGCGTAACAAGGCATCGACCCGCTCAAAGGCACGCGTCACGCTCATCAACCGTGTCATCTCGCTAATTGCGTCGACATTGGAGCCTTCGACAGCGCCCTGGATGACGCCGGCATTGGGATTATCCAGCGCAGGCTGGGCGGCAACGCTTGGAATGACTGCAGAATTGTCGAAATAGGTCAGCTTGGCATTTGGATCGATCGTGAAGAGTCCGATCGCTCCGAGTTGCCGTCCATTTTGATAGACGGCTCCGTCCGATGAAATCTTCGGCGGTCCGCCGTTTGGATCGATTGTCAGCGGCTGCCCGCCCGCATCGAGTATGGGATAGCCTTTGACCGACAGGAGCTCGCCCGACGTTGACATCTGCATGCGCCCGTCGCGCGTATAGACCTGACCCGCAGGCGACTGCAGCGAAAACCAAACATCGCCCTTTGCCGCCACGTCCAGTGGATTGCCGGTCTGGGTGATGGGCCCCGCTTCGGTCTTGATAAAGCTCTCGCCTGCAGAGACGAAGCTTGAATTCTCTGCGGCTTTCGACACCATGGCATCAAACTTCATGCCCGTCGCGCGAAAGCCGGGGGTCGACATATTCGCCACATTATGCGCCAGCGCGTCGAGCCGGCGTTCGAGCGAGATCTGCGAGGAGAGCCCCACATAAATTGAATTTTCCATCAGCGTCCACCCAGTTTGAAGGATTGCAGCGTTGTCAGAATGCTGTCCGCGATGCCGATCGTCGGCGTCCCTCCGATCAACATCGAAGGGATACTGGTGGACGTCGACGGATTGCTCATTTCGTGCATGGCGGTGAAGCGCGCTATGAACTTGTCGAGTTTTGCCGGGTCTTGCAGATCCTTCAGATTGAGCTTGTCCTCGACCATCTTGGCCTGCCGATCGATATCCATGTTGGATGTCGCGGTCGGGATGGAGAACGTGGTTTGGAAAACTTGCAAAAGTGCCTTGTCGCCGAGAATTTCATAGGCACTCGTGATCGTCGGTGCCTTGCGGGCGAAGTAGAGTGCAAGGCGAACGCCTTCGTTCTGCTGGCCCGTCTCGACCTCAAGCGTCTGGCGTACATATTTGTCGACGATTGGCTGTAGCGCTGCCGGCTGGCTGGTTGCCTTGTCAGCGTATTTGACGAAGTTAAACGCGGTCGCCAGTTCCTTGTAGCGTGTATCCGTCAGCTTGTTGGCAAAGCTCTCCTTGTTATCAATACCTTCTGTCAGGACCTTGCGGACAAAGGCCTTGGCATAAGCCATGTCGCTGAGACCGAACGCCTTCAAGGCATAATTGTAGAGCCTCGTATCCTTCATGAAATCGTCGACTGACTTCACATTCTTGATGTTCTTCAGGTAATAGTCGGTGTCGCGCTGAACCAATGGCTCCTTGGAGACGCGGGCAAGTGAGCGCGGCAAATCCGCAGCGATCAAGCGATAGCTCGTCATTGTATTGATCATGATGCGCCTTTCCCGAAGCGTTTGGCTCCCTATGTGGCAAATCAAGCTTGCCTGAAGCTGTCGGCACAATGGCTGCCATGATCCCAACTCGGGAGCTTGAAGATGTTTTGGTCGCAGGACAATCAAGCAGACATCCCCTTGACTGCATGGTACGAAATAGCTGCAAAGGCGGTATGGAAAACGCCCGCTGACATCAAGGCCGAGTTTGGGACTAAATACTAAACAAGAATCGCGCTCTCACCATGGAGATGGTCTTTAAACTGAACGAGGCGCCTGGAGGATCCCAGCTGAAATCCTTATTCAGCCGTATCATCTCTCCAAAAAGTCTTGAACTCTCCCGATCAGTGATCTTGCCACCTGGCTTGTCCTACTTCTGCAAGGTTCACGCAAGCCGGACCTGATAGCTCTCCCTTGCTGGCAAATGTGCAGGAGAGAGTCTTGGGTATTCTTGTTGGACTGGTCGTGACGATGGGATGTCTCCTTGGCGGGTTTATCGCCATGGGCGGTCATGTCGCCGTTCTCATGCAGCCATGGGAATTCGTCATCATCGGCGGCTCGGCTTTTGGCACATTTCTGGTTGCCAATCCCTTTTCGGCGGTCAAGGACACCGGCCGGGCCTGCATGGAAGCCTTCACCAACAAAATCCCCAAGCAGCGCGACTACCTCGATGTGCTCGGCGTTCTTTATGCATTGATGCGGGAATTGCGGGCTAAATCGCGCAACGAGGTCGAGGTCCACATCGACAATCCGACGGAATCGCCGATATTCCAGACATTCCCGAGCGTGTTGAAGAACCACGATCTTACACATTTCATCTGCGACTATTGCCGGCTGATCATCATCGGCAACGCGCGTTCGCACGAGATCGAAGCGCTGATGGATGAAGAAATCCACACCATCGCGCGCGACAAGCTGAAGCCTTACAATGCCATGGTCAGCGTTTCCGAAGGCTTGCCGGCGCTCGGCATCGTCGCGGCAGTCCTCGGGGTAATCAAAGCTATGGGCGCACTCAATGAATCGCCAGAGATACTCGGGCACCTAATAGGAGCGGCCCTCGTCGGCACCTTTGCCGGTATTTTCCTTTCCTACGGCGTCGTCGGACCGATCGCAACCAAGATCAAGACCACGCGCGAAAAGCAAAACCGCCTTTACATGGTCGTCAAGCAGACCTTGCTGGCCTACATGAATGGCGCCCTCCCCCAGATCGCTCTCGAATATGGCCGCAAGAGCATTTCCGCCTATGACCGTCCGTCGATCGACGTGGTCGAGCAGGAAACGTTGACGCCTGCTCCGATGCAACAGGCGGCATAGGATAAGTCATGGACGCCGACACGGAACAGAAACGACCGGATGTGCTGGCAGAGAGTATCTTGCGCGTGGCCGGCATGTCGGTCGACGATCTTAAATCTCTGGAAACGGTGTTCCGCGAGCTTGCTGCATCTTTCGGCGCACGGGTAGCAGCGCAAACCGATGTGCCCGTCAGTGCTGAATTCGTCAGCATCGGGTCACTGGAGAAGGACGATATCTCCGCAACACTGTCGCGGACCGGCCTTGTCGGCATGGTGCCCGTTTCAAAGTGGGGATCGCGCCTGCTATTGGCCGCTGACCGCAACTTCGTCAACTGCGGCATTGAAGCGCTTTTTGGGGCGGGCGGTAGTCTGGAGATGGGAGCTGCGGTTCGGCCGCTGACTGCCGTTGATCTTGGCATTGCCCGACAGGCTTTCGCCGATGTCACGGCATCACTCGACCACATGTTTTCCGGCGGTGTAGAATCCCTTTTTCAAATCGGCGATCTGGTAGAGGCCGCACATCTCGCCCCCGGCGCCGTCACCGAAACACGCATGATCTGCTGCGCGATTGCGCTCAAGGCCGCCGGCCGGTCCGGTCAGATCCTGATCCTGTTGCCACGCTCCAGCTTCAAGCCAATGCAGGATGCGATTGCTCGCATGCTGCGCCAGCCTGCACATCATTCCGATCCAACCTGGGCGAAGAAATTGCGTCTGGAAGTCAGTCGTGCCCGCATCGATGTCGAAGCTTATCTGCAACAGGGGTCAATGACCCTCGAACAGATTGCCCTGTTGAAACCAGGACAGGTCTTACATTTGCCAAAGGATGCAATCGACCAGGTGCGGCTGCGCAGTGGCAATCAGGCGCTTTACAAATGCCGCCTTGGCAAGGCCGGCAGCGCATTCACCGTGCGGATCACGGATCCCGTCAATGAAGAAGAGGATCTCCTCGATGAGCTTGCCGCTGGTTAATCTGCTTTCGATCGCTCTGACCGCAATGTCACTCATCATTTTTTTTACGGCTCTGCGCAAGGCCAACCGGCTGACAGCGATGAGCCGCGTCATGGCCCATCAGGTTGCAAGTTCCGCTGCCAACCTCCAGCAGGCACTCGCAATTCTGCAGGCCGAGCGGGAAACCTGCCGCGACGAAAGCGTCCGGCTTGAAGCCCGGTTGCGGGATTCGGATCGCGTCCGCTCCGAGATCACCCGCGCCATCGATCTCGTCGAGCGTGCCAAAAGTGACCTGAAGGATGGCGTTCGCCCTGCTTCGGCTACCGCCCAGCCATCGCCCGCTACTCCAAGGCCAGCTATGCCAGCCTTTGTCTCCGCATCGCCCGCGATGCGTGACCTAGTGGCCCCGCCTGAGGTACCGGCAAGAACCCTCCCCGTTTTCGTCAACCGCATCGTTCGTAGCGCCGATGTGGCAAGCGTCGTCCTATAAACCCAGTTTCGTTCAGGATCCTCAAGACAATGGCCACAACCGACAAGAATTCAATCGAAGACGAGCTTAACGAGGCGATCGAAGAGCTAAAGCGAGACGACCCGCAGCCGAATCGCAAGCCGGCTGGCTCCAAGTCGAATATTGATCTCATTATGGGCATTCCCGTTGATGTCCAGGTCGTTCTTGGATCAACGTCCATGCCTGTCGCTAACCTCATGAAGCTCGGGCGCGGTGCCGTGGTCACCCTCGACAAACAGATTGGCGATCCCGTAGACATCGTCGTCAATGGTCGTGTCATTGCCCGGGGCGAAGTGATCGTCCTTGAAGACGATAGCTCCCGTTTCGGCGTCAGCCTGACAGAAGTTATCGGCAGCGGCGCCTGACCTGACCACTTATCAATCTTAACCCCAAAAGCCGGACCGCATGAGCGATCAAGAAACACCTCAAAGTGCGAGTGCAATTCAGGATCTATCCGGTCCAGAAAAAGTGGCTGCATTGCTCGTCGCGATTGGGCGGCCATCTGCATCGCGGCTCCTCAAGCATTTCACCGCTGACGACCTGCGTTCGCTCGCTGGTCATGCCCGCAAACTCGAGCCGATCACACCAGGCGATTTCGAAGAACTTGTGAAGGAGTTCGAGAATGCGTTTGCCGATGGCGCGCCGGTCTCCGAGGCTGGCATGCGCTTTGAGGGTCTGCTGCGCGAGACACTGTCGGCAGAAGATGCGAGTGCGGTCATCGAGAACCGCCGTCCCGAACTGCTGACGCAGGAATCGGTGTGGGACCAGCTTCCACGCATTCCGGCCGACGTGCTCCACTCCTATCTGGTCGCACAGCACCCACAGGTTACGGCCTATGTGATTTCCCGCCTGCCCTCCGACGTCGCAGCCAAGCTACTGATCCGTTTTGCTGCAGCGGAGCGCAGCGCCATCATTCAGCGCACCTTGCATATCCGTAAGGTAAGACCAGCCATTACCGGAATGCTGGAAACAATTCTGCAACGCGAAGTGACTGGCAAGGACAATACCAGTTCCGAAAAGAGCCACCACGGCACGATTGCCAACATTATCAATCAGCTGGAAAAATCCGAGATCGACGAACTGCTCGCGGACCTCACCGATCTCGGAGCTGACGACCTTGCCAAGATCAAGGCCAAGCTTTTCACCTTCGAAGATATAGCCCGTATCTCGCAGCGTGCACGGCTCGTGCTCTTCGACGAAATCCAGACCGACGT
>NZ_JBBNAN010000232.1:0-2604 GCF_037994405.1 Phyllobacterium sp. | reverse complement strand
ACGACATTGGTGTCCGCCTTACCGTCTCCCGCTTTGCGCAGCTCGGAAATGACGTTTGTATCGAGTAGGAACATCACGAGAAATCGGCTGGCCGGGGCTGTTCACGCGACCGGGGAAATTCCACGTCGATATCCGAGAGGCCTGGCATAGAGAGGGCTTCGACAATGCTTCGGTGCTTCCCGGTGATGCGCTGATATTCCTCGAAGCTCAATAGCACGGTTACCGGTCTGCCCCGCTTGGTGATGAATACAGGGCCACTCTGCGTGGCCTTCTGCGCCTGATTGGCGTTCTGCTGGAATTCCCGGCTTGATAGGGTCGTAATCGACATGGCAAAACCTCATTGCGAACGATTGTTGATACATTAGAACATTGTGCATGCAAATGCAACTCTCAACCCGCCTTTGGACCTACCGGCCCGAACCGCCAATAGGTCCCGTCTTGAGGAAGCCTCCGTTCCAACTACCGGAGCGAGCGCTTTCAGATCGCCCTCAAACTCTGGTCCTGACGGACCAGACATATGCCAGCTTCGGCGGGCATGTTCTTGCCCGCGCAATCATGTCCTCGTCACTTCGCTCAATGCCAAATTCGCGACGGAACCAACTTGCATGCTGCCGTTCCACCCGCCCGACCGCCATGCAGTTTGAGGAACTATGATTAGATGCAGTGGACATCCTCCTGCAAATATCAAAAACCTCAAAAGCGTTTGTACGGAATGCAGTCAGTGCATCTTCGTGACTTCAATCACTGCTGGTAGTAGCGGTATGATCCATCTGCTGCCTTCTCCCATTTGTACATTACATAGCCTGGGAGAGTGGAGTCGCCCTTCTTGTCGTAGGAGATTTCGCCAAGAACCGTCTTGAGGGACCTTTCTCCTTCATCGCTTTGGCAACCAGTTTTGAAATCACTGACTCGGCATTCTCATAGTTAACTGCAACGCGACATTGGGATTGCGCGATGATTTGGCGCTATTCAGCGGCTATCATCGAATATTTTCGCTGCACGAAGTTCGGCACCTCAACCCGTCCCAGCGGCGGCTGAATGTCGTGGAGTTCGGCAAGTCCGTTCTTGATTTCCAGTATCTGCGAATAAAATTCGGATCCGCGCGCCGATTTCGGCGTTTCCTGCTCGTGCATCACACTGATGACCGTGATCCCCTTGCAATGATCCTTGATTGCCTGGTGGAATGCAATTTTGGATTCTGGATCGAGAGCACCTGTGGCCTCGTCGAGGAATAATATGTCTGGCCTATGCAAAAGAATTCTCGCGAGCACGAGTTTCTGTTTCTGGCCGCCCGACAGAAGCTGATCCCATGGGGTGCCATCGCGGTCCTCCTGCTCGAGATTCTCGATGAAGTCTCCCATCCCGGCGCGATGAAGTGCGGCAGCTGCTGAGGCATCGCCAAACGCCGATTCATCATCTGGAAGGCAAATCAGCTGCTTGAGTGACGCTGTCGGGAGCTTCACTTCCTGTGCGGCGTACATTGCCGTTGCATTTTCAGGATAGGTTATGTCACCCCGCCCGTATGCCCAAAGCCCGTTCAGCGCCTTCAGCAGGCATGTTTTCCCGCAGCCTGATTCACCCTTGAGATAGACCCATTCACTCTTGTGGAAATGCAGATGGGATGCAGATAGGAACGACTGCGCATCATCCGACCGATGCATGAGTTCGAGATTGCGGACCGTCATGCCAAAGAGTTCGTGCTGTGTACCGTAGGAGAATTCATTGATACCGCTCGACCGATAGAAATCCGTCGGCCGCTGGACTGATTCAACAGCTGCTGCCAGCTCTGTGACGCGCCTTGCGTTCGCCTTTAGATTGGCAATCGCGGGCATCACCTGGATGAACCATGAGCATTCGTTGATCATTGAGCCGACCAACTCGGCTCCAGTAATGTAGCTCTTCAGGCTGATCGTGTTGCTCATATAAGGAAGAAGGCCGGGCAGATAGGCGACCACGCGAGCAGCGAAGAAGTTATAGACGGCCGTGAACGATATGTATGCGGCATCGAAGCAGTTCAGCTTGGACCACGTTCTGTCGACCGCTGAATAGAGTCTGGTGTTAACGATACGCTGCACGTTTTCACCGTTTGAGGCGGCCACCTGAAAGCTGCGACGAAGGAATGTTGTCAGTTCACTGCGGTAACTGCCCTCTGTCTGCTGCATCTCCAGCGTAAGCGTTTCAAGTATACGGCCGATCCTCATTGCAACCCATGTGCTGAGAGGAACGTAAACAGTGATCCCGACGAAAGCGAGTATGGCACTGCCATATGAGCCGAGGAATTCAAGCCCGCTGACTTCGGTCGACATCTCAATGAGCTTTTGCCCGATGAAGATGATTGACATCGCCACACCCAAGATCCCGATCGAGAGACCTATGGCGCCGCCAGTCATCCCTTTGATGGATTCTTGCAGACGCTGATCAATATTGTCGGGCATTTCCGCGCGTTCCCCCTGCTGGAGGTGGTAATGCGTATGATTTCTATCGAGGAGGGCATCGTTGAAGCGAGAATTCAGCCATCCGCGCCACTTGCGGTGCAGCGTTGTCGAAAGCAGATGGCGGAAACCGACAAAACCAACCTCTTTCACAACCATTATCAGGATGAGA
>NZ_JBBNAN010000231.1:0-10986 GCF_037994405.1 Phyllobacterium sp. | reverse complement strand
TCTTAGTGCAACCTTGGCGTCGGGCCTTGTCCCTTGTCATCGATGACGTAGCCCCGATAGAACCGGTCCAGCGTAAATGGCGCGGACAGCGGGTGCGGTTCGTCCTTGGCGATGGTCCAGGCAAAGCATTTTCCTGATATCGGCGTGGCCTTGAATCCGCCATAGCACCAGCCAGTATTGAGATACATGCCCGGTAGCGGGCCCGTTGTGATGATGGGGGAGCCGTCCATTGTCATGTCCATGATGCCGCCCCACGACCGCAGCAGCTTGATGCGCGCCAGCGCTGGGATGAGCGCCACGAACTCGCTCATCACATCCTCGACAACCGGGAGGTTGCCGCGTTGCGCGTAGGAATTGTAACCATCGATGTCGCCGCCGAAGACGAGGCCGCCCTTGTCCGACTGGCTGAAGTAGAGATGCCCGCCGCCAAAGGTCGCGACCGTATCGACGACCGGCTTCAGCGCTTCCGAGACGAACGCCTGCAGCACATGCGATTCAAGCGGCAGGCGATCAATGCCGGCCCGGCGCATGAGTTCGCTGGTGTGACCGGCGACCGCACAGCCGACCTTCTTCGCATTGATCGGTCCGCGCGTGGTCATAACACCGGTGACCGTATCGCCATCCTTCAAGAAGCTCGTCACTTCGCAATTCTCGATGATGTCGACGCCAAGCTGGTCGGCTGCGCGCGCGTAGCCCCAAACGACGGCGTCGTGCCGGGCTGTACCGGCGCTACGCTGCATCAGTCCGCCGAGGATCGGGAAACGCACTGAGTTGCTGATATCGAGCCCCGGAATGAGTTTCTTGATCTGCTGCGGGCTCATCAGCTCGCAATCGATGCCGTTGAGCCGCATCTGGTTGCCGCGCCGCGCATAGACGTCGAGCTGCGGCAGGGTGTGGGCAAGATTGACGACGCCGCGCTGCGAGAACATCACATTGTAATTGAGGTCCTGGGAGAGCGTCTCCCACATCTTCATCGACGCTTCGTAGAAATGCTGGTTCTCGGTCAAAAGGTAGTTCGAGCGGATGGCCGTGGTATTGCGGCCGATATTGCCGGAGCCAAGCCAGCCCTTTTCGACCACCGCAATATTGCGAATGCCATGCTCCTTGGCGAGGTAATAGGCGGTGGAAAGACCATGGCCGCCGCCGATGATCACCACGTCATAGGACGGTTTTGGTGCAGGCTTGCGCCAGGCGGGCTTCCAGTCCTTGTTGCCATTAAGGGCGTTCTTAATAAGGGTGAAAGCTGAATAGCGCATGTGGGATTCCGAATTCGAATGAAGTCTATCGATCATGCTTGGCTTTTTTGCCTTCGCCAAGCCCTTGGAGACCTTTTTGAGAATTCAGCCCGATGAGGCAGGTGGTGCAGTTTTTAAGAACCGGAGCGCAGTGGACGTTCTGTCCATGAGTATGCAAGTGCAGAAAATCGCATCAGATGTCCATCAGGGTGGAGAAATCAAAGGTCTCTGGGGCACATCATCGCATTGCCCTTATCTGCCGCTTTCGCTATTGCGTCAGTGAACGCCGTTTTGACGGTATTATTCGGCCACAAAATCAACAGTATGTTGACCAATCCACCAAAGCTTGATGTCCGGGAGCAGCACATGGCAGTGACGATCAATGGCAAGGAGATTGCCGAGGACGTGGTTTCGAAGGTCAAGGCGTCGGCCGCCGATTTGATCGAGACCAGTGGAATGACCCCCGGCATCGCGGTCGTGATTGTCGGCCAAGACCCTGCGAGCCAGGTCTATGTCGCCTCCAAGGGCAAGAAGGCGCGCGAATGCGGCTTCCACTCCGTGCAGCACACCTTGCCGGAAGAAACCTCGGAAGAAGACCTGGTCGCGCTGGTCGAAAAGCTCAATGCCGACCCGCTCATTCACGGTATTCTGGTGCAGTTGCCGCTGCCCAAGCACATCGATTCCGGCAGGATCATCCAGACGATCTCGCCAGACAAGGATGTCGACGGCTTCCATTTCATCAATGTCGGCAAGCTCGGCACCGGTGAAATCGAGACTGCTTTCGTACCTTGTACACCGGCCGGATCGATGCTGCTGATCGAGCGCATTCTTGGCCGTGATCTTTCCGGTCTGAACGCTGTCGTCATCGGTCGCTCCAATATCGTTGGCAAGCCAATGTTCAACCTTTTGCTTTCGCACAACGCGACCGTCACCATCGCGCACAGCAAGACGAAGGACCTTGCCAGCATCTGCCGCAACGCCGATATCCTCGTTGCTGCTGTCGGCAGGCCGCAAATGGTCAAGGCCGAGTGGGTCAAACCCGGCGCAACGGTCATCGATGTCGGCATCAACCGCATTGCGGCCCCCGAGAAGGGCGAAGGCAAGACTAGGCTCGTCGGCGATGTGGACTTTACTGATGCCTCGACGGTCGCCGCGGCGGTTACGCCAGTTCCAGGCGGTGTTGGACCCATGACGATTGCCATGCTGATGGCCAATACGCTTGTCGCTGCCTATCGTTCGGCCGGCAAGACTCCGCCTCGCTTCTGATAAATTTGCTCCAACAGGGAATCCGGTTAGAACAGCGCATGCCTGAAGCCCTCAAGGTCGGCAGAACCTTTGCCTTTCTGCTTGTCGACAGATTCCCGATGTTCAGCCTCGCGGCCGCCATCGATACAATGCGCACGGCCAATCGCATGTCCGAGCAGCCGTTCTATTCCTGGATAACCGTCTCGGCCACCGGTGCAGCGGTTACTGCTTCAAACGGCCTGCAGATCAATGTGCAATATGCGCTGGCTGATCTTCCTTCCGCCGACATCTTCTTCATCTGCGCCGGACTGACGACCGAATTCGAAGACAAGCCAAAGGTCATCGCGGTGCTGCGTACTCTCGGACGCCGGGGTGCATCGCTCGGCGGCCTCAATATCGGCAGCTACATCCTGGCGGAGGCGGGCCAGCTCGAAGGCCACCGCTGCACGATTCACTGGGAAAATCGCGCCGGCTTTCAGGAACGGTTCCCGCAGATCGATTGCACCGGCAATGTCTTTGAGATCGATCGCAAACGCTACACCTGCGCGGGTGGTACGACCTCGATCGACCTGATGCTCGAAATCATCAAGCAGGATTTCAGTCCCGCACTCGCCAATGAAGTGGCGAACCAGTTTCATCACGAGCGCATCCGCTCGCAGACCGACCGCCAGCGCATCGGGCCGGAGCGCGACCTCACCGGCAAGTCGGAAAAGCTCCGCAAGATCGTCGAACTCATGGCCGACAATCTGGAGCAGCCGAAGTCAGCGGTACGGCTTGCAAAAGCGGTAGGCCTGTCGGTCCGGCAGGTAGAGCGGCTGTTTTTGCGCCACCTCAACATGACACCCGGCCGGTATTATATGAGCCTGCGTCTGGAACGGGCGCGTGAACTGCTGCGGCAAACCCACTCGCCCATTCTCGATGTGGCGCTTGCTACGGGCTTCACGTCGCATTCCTATTTCGCCCAGAGCTACCGGGCGCAGTTCGGGCGCTCACCCTCGGATGAGCGCCGCACGACGTATTGAGGGTTCATTGCAGGCTCTCATGGTGAGCCGCGTCGAACCACGCACCTTGATTTCTGCTAGCCGGAATTCCGGGCTAACTACCCGAAAACCGATGCACCATTGTCCGCACGTCCAACCACATTGCGGAAGGCGGCGAAAAGTTCGCGTCCCATGCCATAGCTGTTGTGGCTGATATCCACCTCCGGTGTCGGACGAGCTGCGAGAACCTGCGGGTCCTCCAGCACGTCAAGCGTTCCGATCTCGGCATCCAGCCGGACCACATCACCATCGCGGATCTTGCCGATGATGCCGCCATCGAGCGCTTCCGGCGTCACGTGGATCGCCGCAGGGACTTTGCCCGAGGCACCGGACATGCGCCCGTCTGTGACCAGCGCGACCATGTGGCCGCGGTCCTGCAGCACGCCGAGCGCAGGGGTCAGCTTGTGCAGTTCGGGCATACCATTGGCGCGCGGGCCCTGGAACCGCACGACAGCAACGAAGTCGCGGTCGAGCTTGCCTGCCTTGAACGCATCCTGCAGCGCAGCCTGGCTGTCGAAGACGATGGCAGGCGCTTCGATGATGTGCCGTTCGGCCTTGACTGCCGAAGTCTTGATCACCGCCGTGCCAAGATTGCCTTTCAGCATCTTCAGGCCGCCAGTGACCTGGAAAGGCTGCTTGCAGGTGGAGAGCACCTTCTTGTCGGCGCTTTCCGCCGCGACCGGTTCGCGCACCACTGTACCGTTCTCGCCAAGCTTTGGCTCGATTGTATAGGCACGCAGCCCCTCGCTGCCGCCCCATACGGTCTTGACATCCTCATGCAGGAGGCCGGCATCCAGGAGCTCGCGGATGATGTAGCCCATGCCGCCCGCAGCGTGGAAGTGGTTCACATCGGCAAGGCCGTTCGGATAGACGCGAGCAAGCAGCGGGACCACATCGGACAGGTCGGAAATGTCCTGCCAGGTCAACTTGATACCAGCAGCGGCCGCCATCGCGACCAGATGCATGGTGTGGTTGGTCGAACCGCCGGTGGCATGCAGGCCGACGACACCATTGACGATGCTGCGTTCATCGATCATCTCGCCGACGGGCGTATATTCATTGCCGAGCGCCGTGATGGCCAGCGCACGTTTCGCCGCCTCGCGGGTGAGGGCGTCGCGCAAGGGCGTACCCGGATTGATGAAAGAGGAGCCTGGCATGTGCAGGCCCATTATTTCCATCAGCATCTGGTTGGAGTTGGCGGTACCGTAGAACGTGCAGGTGCCGGGGCCATGATAGGATTTGGACTCCGATTCAAGCAGTTCCTCGCGGCCGACCTTGCCTTCCGCGTAAAGCTGGCGGGTTTTCGCCTTCTCATCATTGGGCAGACCAGTGGTCATCGGTCCTGCAGGAATGAATACGGCCGGCAGATGGCCAAAGGTCAGTGCGCCGATGGTGAGGCCGGGCACGATCTTGTCGCACACACCAAGATAGACCGCCGCGTCGAACATGTCGTGCGACAGCCCTATGGCGGTGGCCATGGCGATCACGTCGCGTGAAAAGAGCGACAGTTCCATGCCGGGCTGTCCTTGCGTCACCCCATCGCACATGGCCGGAACACCGCCAGCAACCTGTGCCACCCCGCCGGCCTCTTTGGCAGCAGCCTTGATCAGTTGTGGATAGGTCTCGAACGGCTGATGGGCCGACAGCATGTCATTATAGGAGGTGATGATGCCGAGATTGGGCACGATGTCGCCAGCCAGTGCCGCTTTGTCGGACGGGCTGCAGGCGGCAAATCCATGGGCAAGGTTGGCGCAGGCCAGCGCCGTGCGCTTCGGTTTGCGCGACGCTGCCTCACGCAAATGGTCGAGATAGACATCGCGCGTCGGCTTCGACTGCTCGCAAATGCGCTTGGTAATGCTCTTCACCCGTTGCAGAACGGTCATTTTACGTCTCCTCTGGCGTATGCCCGGTCGTTGGGAGCCTCCCGGGCAATCACACGCTCCGGGCTTCAGGGAGCCCAGAAAATCTCAAGCTCGATCGGCACATGTCTGACAACTGCGCGGATCGGCATATCCGTCGTCGCGCCGTCGCCAAGCGCCTTTTCAAGAACGGCCTTTTTCTCCGCTCCCTCGATATGCAGTGCCACAAACCGCGCGCCCACAATAACCGGCAATGTCAGCGTCAGTCGCGGCTCGCCGGCGCCTTCCGCTAGCATTGGCAGCACAAGCGCCTTTTGGTCCGGCGAAATCGCATCGCTGAGCCGATCACCGCCGGGAAAGAATGAGGCCGTGTGTCCGTCGCTGCCCATGCCGAGAACGACGATATCGAAAGGCTGTCCAAGCTTGGCTATCGCTTCTGCCGCTATTTTAGCACCTTCCTCAGCATCCGGCGCGTCATTGTAGAGACCGACGAACTTTGCATTGGCGGCTTCATTGTGCACAAGCATCTCGGTGACCAGCTTCTGGTTGGAGCGGTCGCTGGACGGCGGTACAAAACGTTCGTCGACGAGCGTCACCGTTATCCTGTCCCAAGAAAGCTTCTTGATCGACAGTGCCTTGAAGAAGCGGGCAGGGGTCGTGCCGCCAGATACGGCAAGCACGGCCTTGCCGCGAGCCTGGCATGCTTGGCTCAGGCGTTCGGCAACCGCCGAGGCAAGGGCTTCAGCCAGCGCGTTGCCGTCGGCAAAACTATGCAATTCGTGATCCATTGCCATGCGACCCTGCTTTAGGAGGCATCGTGCCAGGTGCGACCATCGCGCTCGATAAGCGCAATCGACGCCGACGGCCCCCACGTACCGGCAGTGTATCCGACTGGCGGCTGTTCGTTTTCGGCCCAGGCCTTGAGTATCGGATCAATCCAGCGCCAGGCGGCGACAACCTCATCGCGGCGCATGAACAGTGTCTGGTTGCCACGCACCACATCCATGATCAGCCGTTCATACGCGTCGGGGCTACGAGCCTGGAAAGATTCGGCAAAGCTCATATCGAGTGGTACATGGCGCAGGCGCATACCACCCGGGCCTGGGTCCTTGATCATCATCCACTGCTTGACGCCTTCGTCGGGCTGCAGGCGGATGACCAACTGGTTGGCCACGACACGGCCTGCGCTTTCGCCGAAGATCGAATGCGGAATCGGCTTGAACGAGACCACGATCTCGGAAGCGCGCGTCGCCAGCCGCTTGCCTGTGCGCAGATAGAAGGGAACGCCGGCCCAGCGCCAATTGGCGATCTCGGCCTTGATCGCGACGAAGGTCTCAGTGTTGCTCGGATGGCCGAGCTCTTCCAGGTAGCCCTTGACCGCCCCCCCCGCAGACGCGCCGGCGCGGTACTGGCCGCGAACGGTCAATTCCTCGTAGTTCTTCGAATTGATCGGGCTCAGCGAGCGCAACACTTTCAGCTTTTCATCCCGAACAGCATCGGCATCCATCGATGCCGGCGGTTCCATGGCCACGAGACACAGAAGCTGCAGCATGTGGTTTTGCACCATATCGCGCAACGCACCTGCGGTATCGTAGTAGCCGGCGCGGTTTTCGAGCCCTACGGCCTCTGCCACGGTGATCTGGACATGGTCGATGTGAGCCGAATTCCACAGCGGCTCATAAAGCGCATTGGCGAAACGCAGCGCCATCAGGTTCTGTACGGTCTCCTTGCCGAGGTAGTGATCGATGCGGAAAATCTGCTGTTCGTGGAAGACATGGCCGATCGTATCATTAAGGGCGATGGCGGATTCGAGATCGCGGCCAATGGGCTTCTCCACGATGATGCGCGTGTGGTCGTGAACGAGCTTATAGCTCTTCAGGTGGCTGGTGATATCGCCGAACAGGGAAGGACTGACCGCGAGGTAAAACGCCCGTATCTTCTTTGAGTCATTGCCAATCTCGGCCTTGAGTTCCTCCCACCCGTTGTCCGACGTTGCATCGACAGCGACATAGGAAAGACGTTCCAGGAACTTGGCAAGCTGCGTTGCGTCGATTTCCTCAGCCTTCACGTGCTCCCTGATCGCCGCTTCGGCGAACTTGCGAAAATCCACGTTGGACATGGCCGAGCGGGACGCGCCAATGATGCGGGTTGGTTCGGACAGCTGTCCGTCGCGCTGGCGCTGATAGAGTGCCGGGATCAGCTTGCGCTCGGCGAGATCGCCCGTACCCCCGAACACAATGCAATCAAAAGGATCAACCGGGATAATCTGACTTGTCATGAGAACGGTCTCGCTATGCCTAAATTGCGCGCCTTGGGACGCAGGGTTGTATAATCTAATCGATTTAAAATGACCAGTCCCGAAGCGCGAACTGCGTCAAAATGCATTTCCAATTCGTTCGACTTCCAATACCATCGCAATGAACAGGAACAAGTCATGTTACAGAATCTATCCAGAGTTGTCGCACAGGATAAGAATTTCCTGAACATCATCAACGGACGGCGTGTCGCCGCACTCTTGCAGGAAACGATCACTGTTTTGTGTCCGTCCGATGGCCTGGCATTTGCCACCATCCCGGCGGGCAATGCCGATGACGTTGATCGGGCCGTGCGTGCGGCGAAAGACGCCTTCGATGCTGGTCCCTGGTCGCGGATGCCGGCATTCGAGCGCGGGCGGCTCCTTACACGACTGGGCCAGCTGATTGAGCAGCATGGCGATGAACTTGCGGCGCTGGAATCGCGCGACACCGGCAAGCCGATCCGTCAGGGCAAGGCCGATGTGGCCGCAGCCATTCGCTATTATGAGTTCTATGGCGGGGCAGGAGACAAAGTTCATGGCGACACCATCCCGTTTCTCGATGGTTATACCGCGCTGACTTTGCGCGAGCCGCATGGCGTCGTTGCCGGGATCATACCGTGGAATTATCCGATGCAGATCATGGCGCGCGTTGTTGGAGCGGCGCTTGCCATGGGTAATACGCTTGTCATCAAGCCTGCCGAGGACGCGTCCCTGTCGACGATCCGCATTGGTGAGCTCGCCATCGAGGCTGGCTTTCCCGAAGGCGTCCTCAATGTCATCACCGGTTACGGCCGCGAGGCAGGCGCCGCGCTGTCGGCACATCCGGGAATCGACTATGTGACGTTCACTGGCTCACCGGTCACCGGCACGGCGATCCAGCAGCAAGCGGCCACCAACAATCGTGGCGTCACCATGGAACTCGGCGGCAAGTCACCGCAAATTGTCTTTGCCGACGCAGATATAGAGAAAGCGTTGCCCGTCCTTATCAATGCGATCATTCAAAATGGCGGCCAGACCTGTTCGGCAGGCAGTCGCATTCTCATTGAGCGCCCGATCTATGATGAGGTGGCCGCGGCACTCGGCGAGCGTTTCAGCAAGCTGGTTGCTGGTCCGCACGATGCCGATCTCGATCTTGGCGCGATGATCAATCCGGCACAAAAGCGCCGGGTCGAAAATTATGTCTTTGCGGCGGCCGAGGCCGGCACGAAGGTCATTGCGCGTGGCTCCATCGATATCAATGCGCCTGTCACGGGTTACTATGTGGCACCTGTCCTGTTTGGCGCAGTGGATCCGGCAGCGATCATCGCGCAGGAAGAAGTGTTTGGCCCGGTGCTTTGTCTATTCGCCTTCGACGACGAAGAAGATGCAGTGCGCCTTGCTAACAGCACTGAATATGGTCTCGTGGCCGGTATCTGGACCAGGGACGGCGCACGCCAGCATCGCGTTGCCAAGCGGGTTCGCGCCGGACAGGTCTTCGTCAATGCCTATGGTGCGGGCGGCGGCATCGAACTGCCATTTGGCGGCTTCAAGAAATCAGGGCATGGGCGGGAAAAGGGATTCGAGGCCCTTTACGACATGTCCGCTACCAAGACGATCATCTTCCGCCACGACTGATCGCAACACATCAAATCACATGAGCATGTATGAGGAGAAGACATGACCCGTTTGGCAGGCAAGACAGCAATCATCACCGGCGCAGCTTCGGGGTTTGGCGAGGGGATGGCCAAGCGCTTTGCCGAAGAGGGCGCTAAAATTGTTGTCGCCGACCTCAATCTGAAAGGTGCGCAGAAGGTCGCCAACAATGTTGGCAAGGCTGCAATCGCCGTGCATGCCGACGTCTCACGCAAGGAGGAGGTCGATGCAATGGTTAAGGCCGCCATGGATGAATTCGGCCGTATTGACATCATGGTCAACAATGCCGGCTTCACCCATCGCAACGGCTCGATGCTCGAAGTCGATGAAAGCACCTTCGATCTGATCGGTGCTGTAAACATGAAGGCGATCTATTATTCGGCGCTGGCAGTGGTGCCGATCATGGAAATGCAGGGCGGTGGTTCTATCATCACAACTGCGTCGACCGCGGGATTGCGCCCGCGTCCGGGCCTTACCTGGTACAATGCCTCAAAGGGCTGGGCCATCAGCGCCACCAAATCCATGGCGATTGAACTTGCTCCGAAGAATATCCGGGTCAATTGCCTGTGTCCTGTGGCGGGTGAAACGCCGATGCTCGGCTTGTTCATGGGGGAGGACACGCCGGAAAAGCGCGCGCAGTTCAAGGCGACGGTGCCCCTCGGGCGCCTGTCCACACCGATGGACGTTGCCAATGCCGCGCTCTGGCTTGCCTCCAGCGAAGCCGACTTCATCACTGGCGTCGCCCTTGAGGTCGATGGTGGCCGCTGCATCTGAATGAATAGTGGCTTCACCCTTGAATCATGGGCGATGTGGGCTACATTGTTCGTGTAGCGAAAAATTCCCATAGCGCTTTCCTGGCAAATGTGACCCCGTGGCGCTCCCACCTTTCAAGGACACAATCATGACATCGAAACCTGTCTGGTTCATCACTGGCTGTTCAACCGGTTTTGGCCGCGAACTTGCGCGCCATACGCTTGAACTTGGTTATCCGACCGTCGTCACCGCCCGCAACCCGGCGCAGGTCGAGGATCTCGTCAAAGGACATGAGAATAACGCACTTGTCCTGAAACTCGACGTGACGAAGGCCGAAGACATCAAGAATGCCATCAAGGCAGCCGAGGAGCGGTTCGCACGCATCGACGTGCTCGTCAACAATGCCGGTATTGGCTATTTTGGATCGTTCGAAGAGAGCGAGATGGATGAAGTCCGCAAGATGTTCGAGATCAATGTCTGGGGTCTCGCCAACATGACTCGCGCAGTTCTGCCAACCTTGCGTAAGCAGCGTTCGGGCACTGTCGTCAACATTTCCTCACAAGGCGGGCTTGTGGCGAACCCGGCCGTCAGCTTCTACACTGCGACCAAATTCAGCGTCGAAGCGCTATCGGAAGCCTTGTCAAAGGAAGTCGCACCGCTCGGCATCAAAGTGCTTATCGTTGAGCCGGGTCCTTTCCGTACGGATTGGGCCGGCCGGTCTGCCAATGAAGTTCCATCCACGATCGAGGATTACCGTTCAACCTCAGGTCAGCGCGCACAGATGATACGCGACATCAGTGGCAATCAGCCGGGTGATCCGGTCCGCGCGGCAAAGGCAATCGTCCAGGCGGTCGAAGCCAAGGATCCGCCGTTGCGCTTGCTCCTTGGCAAGCAGGCCTTTGAAAACGCCCACAAGAAGATCGCGG
>NZ_JBBNAN010000230.1:0-5367 GCF_037994405.1 Phyllobacterium sp. | reverse complement strand
GCCTAGACGAGGCCGCGATGGAGTACTTGCTCGGTGTCTTGGATGCTCGCATTGGCATCAACGCGGCTATTATCGTTGGACAGCGGGCTGACCGGCGGAGTAACCGCTACCACCCCATTCGAGGCCTTAGTGCCGGCTTAGCAGACCGTCAGCTCTCGGGAAGCTGCAACGGTGGTCTGAACGGCAAAATAGCGGGCGCAAAGCAGTCGTTAAATGCATTGATCACGAATATCCGGTTTGGGCCATACCCGGTCAACCCGCCTCGCGGATCGGACGACCGCATATGGCTGCAAGCCGACATTGAACTCGGGGTTCCTGGTGTGATTGAAGCTCCGAAAAGGAGCCTTGAACATGCGACATGCCCTCACCGATGCCGAATGGCGAGTAATTTTCCCGATCCTTCCTCGCAAGCCGCGTGGTGTCCCGCGTGTGGATGACAGGCGCGTCCTGAATGGCATCTTCTGGGCGCTGAGGTCGGGAGCACCCTGGCGTGACCTGCCCGAGCGCTATGGACCCTATACCACCTGCTACAACCGGTTTGTGCGGTGGCGCCACGCGTACTCCAGGATCGCCCATTGTACCTGATCCCAATGACGTCGCGCAATCAAACAGCTAACCAGACGGTTTTGAGCGGAGCGTTCCCGCAGGTCGTTTCAGCTTTTGCCTTTCGTGAACAATCTCTATTGGTCCGCAAATGCTTGCTTGTGTGCGTTAGCGATGGCCTGTTTCAGATCATCGATCGCGGAAGCAGAGGGACGCTTTTCGCCCTCCAGCTCCGGGGGCATTTTCCAGCCGGGGTCGACGCCCTGCATATTGGGAAGTTCGTGGGCGATCCCCTTGTGGCAATCGATGCAGGTGGCACTTCCGGACAAAAGATAGCGCGTATGGATTTGTGCCGCACGCTGCGTCTGCTTGGAAAGGTCCATTGCCACGGACGAATGGCAGTTGCGGCATTCCAGACTGTCGTTGGACTTCAAGCGCGCCCATTCATGCTGTGCCAGCTCGAGCCTGTGATCGAGGAATTTCTTGCGCGTGTTGATGGTCCCGAAAATCTTACCCCATACCTCTTTTGACGCCTGCATTTTGCGCGCAATCTTAACCGTCCATTCGTGCGGCACGTGGCAATCTGGACAGGTGGCCCGAACACCGGAGCGGTTCGAGAAATGGATCGTGCGCGTCAGTTCCTCATAAACGTTGTCCCTCGCCAAGGCGCACGGCATCGTCCACCGCTTCGTACCAGACAATCTCGTCTCCAGCCCTCATGAACGTATTGAGCGCGACGTAAGTCTGGGTGCCCTTGCTTCGGGCATAAGCGATCGACTGTTCCAGTTCCTTGCGGGTGAAGTTCAGGCCGGGGAAATTGCGGGCGTTCGTCTCGTCTCGAAAACCGCAGTAAACGACGTCCGCCCCAGCGTTGACCGCTTCTCGAAACGCGGCCGGGGTTCCTGCAGGGCAGATCAGTTCCATAGGGATTCTCCGGAGAGGGCTCGATCGCGGATCCAGTCGGCGACACGTTTAAAGAGGGGGCGCAATGGACCTGCTGCGGCGCTAAGATCGACGGAGAGATCGATGTTGCAATCGTCCAGTGCATTGCGAAGCGCCATCATCGATTCCATGTCGCCGGTGACCGCCAAGTCGCGCGAGAAGAAAAGAGCGTCGGCATCGCCGCGTCCTTCGAGCAACGCAAGCAGCAGGAAGAGAGGACCTTCAACAATCGCATCCGCCTGGAGCGCTCCCGGTTTGCGCGCGACCGTGATCATTGGCTTTGCAGGCTCGACCACAAATGTGAGCGGAAGATCGGTCGGCACAAAACCGTACCGTTTTCCGAGATGTTCGCCGAGGCGGTCAAAAAGATCAGGATGCTGCTTCAGCACCCGCAAGAGCATCAGTCTTGTCGCTTGATTGATCATGGAAAGCGGAACCACGGCGACAGGTGCAGCCAATAGAGGCGGAACTTTCATTTGGGTACCTTTTGAATGACGGAGTCGCACGATGCTATCAGCATGATTTCAGACGCTGTTTGATCCAGCACAAAGACAACGCGGCTTGGCAGACGTTTCATCCGTGCGAGATTCCGGCCGGCAATGGGAGATCCTTGGTGTCCCTTTCCCGTGGGGCTTCAGGAGACCGGCCGGAATCGATCCAGCAGTGATCGTCGTCGGCGTTCGTCACCGAAGATTGAGGATTGATCTCGATCAACGTGATCGAGCGCCGTTTATGGCCTCTTTCCTGTACTATAAAAAGGAGACGTGCATGACCAATATGATGAAAGCGGCGCTTGTTCGCGAACTGGGCAAACCACTGACGATCGAGGAGGTACCGGTTCCGGAGCCGGGTCCGGATCAAATATTGGTGCGCATCGCCGCGACGGGCGTTTGCCATACCGATCTGCATGCGGTCAAAGGCGATTGGCCGATCAAGCCCGTGGTGCCTTTCATTCCCGGCCATGAAGGGGTCGGTACTGTGGTCGGCATCGGTCGGTCGGTAAAACGGGTCAAGGAAGGCGATCGCATCGGCATTCCGTGGCTGCACACCGCCTGCGGTTATTGCCCGCATTGTCGCACCGGGTGGGAGACACTCTGCGGTTCGCAGAAGAATACAGGATACTCGGTCAACGGCAGCTTTGCCGAATATGCCCTGGCCGATCCCAACTTTGTCGGCCGCCTGCCTGATGCGTTGGAGTGGGGCCCAGCCGCACCTATCTTGTGTGCGGGCGTCACCGTTTATAAAGGTTTGAAGGAAACCGAGGTCAAACCCGGCGAGTGGATCGTGATTTCCGGCATAGGTGGGCTCGGTCACGTGGCTGTGCAATACGCCAAGGCAATGGGCATGCATGTCGCGGCCGTGGATATCCATCAGGAGAAGCTTGAACTAGCGACAAAATTTGGAGCCGAAATTGCCATCAATGCATCTGAAGTCGATCCGGGCGAAGCGTTGCAGAGGCGGATGGGGGGCGCTCACGGCGCACTCGTAACCGCCGTGTCGCCGACTGCATTTGAGCAAGCCTTCGCCATGCTGCGTTCTCACGGTACGATGGCACTCGTCGGCCTTCCTTCCGGAAAATTCGCGATGCCCATTTTCGACACGGTGCTGAAACGCATAACCGTGCGCGGGTCGATTGTCGGAACCCGCCAAGATCTGGAGGAAGCCTTGGATTTCGCTGCCGGCGGATTGGTGAAGGCACACTTCTCTTGGGACAAGCTCGAAAACATCAACGCCATTTTTGAGCGCATGGAAAAAGGCGGGATCGACGGAAGGATTGTGCTGAAGTTGCAATGAACGTTGAAGCGCCAACAGGCGGAGTGTGGCAAACATTCAAAATGCCGGCAGAACATGTGGATGAGGAGCATATTTGAAAAAGGCTGCAGAAGGGAGGAGAATTTCCAGCCGCGTACCCGAATTGGCTCACGGCAGCGGCGTTGAACGGCGCGATCGTCCCGTCATTTCCGATAATGACGCGTAAACTGCAGGGAAATTGTGCATGAGCATTAGAAACCTGGAACACGTCTTTCACCCGAAATCCGTCGCGGTAATTGGTGCGTCGGATAAAGTCGGATCGGTTGGCCGCATCGTCATGCGCAATATCGTAAGTGGAGGTTTTGAAGGCGAAATCTGGCCGGTCAATCCAAAGCACCAAATGGTAGAGGGCCGGACTTGCTATCACAAAGTGGAAGACCTTCCGGGCGTCCCGGATTTGGCCGTGATCGTCACGCCGCCGGGGTCGGTTCCTGGTCTCATCCGTGATCTAGGGGAAAAAGGCACGCGCGCGGCCGTCGTCATTACCGCCGGCCTCAACGAAGCGAGCGGGCTGCGACAGGAAATGCTCGATGCTGCGAAGCCCTACCTTTTACGCATCATCGGACCCAATACGGTTGGTGTGCTGCTTCCGCCAGCGAAACTGAATGCCAGTTTCGCCCACATGGGTGCGCAGCCCGGTAAGATTGCGCTGCTGTCCCAATCGGGCGCGATCGCGACGTCGCTCATCGATTGGGCCGCCGACAATCAGATCGGCTTTTCCCAAATCGTGTCACTTGGAGACATGGCAGACGTTGACATCGCCGATTGTCTCGACTTGCTGGCAGGAGATGGCGGAACGAAGGCGATCGTCATGTATCTGGAATCCATCCCGCATCCGCGTAAGTTCATGTCCGCCGCCCGGGCTGCTGCCCGCCTCAAACCCGTCATTGCGATCAAGCCGGGACGGCACAGCGAGGCCGCAAAAGCCGCCGCAACGCACACAGGTGCCTTGTCGGGTGCCGACCGCGTAGTCGACGCCGCGTTGCGCAGGGCCGGGGTTTTGCGCGTCGGCGGTCTGGCGGAACTGTTCGACGCCACGGAAACCCTGTCAAGATTTGCGGTGCTGGAGCGGGCGCGGGTGGGTATCGTCACCAATGGCGGCGGCGCAGGCGTTCTTGCCGTCGACCAGTTGATGGAGAACAAGGGCGAGCTTGCCGATCTCTCGGCAAGT
The DNA here is from genome assembly GCF_037994405.1 of Phyllobacterium sp. GTDB lineage: Bacteria > Pseudomonadota > Alphaproteobacteria > Rhizobiales > Rhizobiaceae > Phyllobacterium. The sequence goes on along the minus strand of NZ_JBBNAN010000230.1, from coordinate 899 downwards.
ACGCTGGAAAGGCTCAATGAGTGTCTGCCGCAAAATTGGTCACATGCCAATCCGGTGGACATCGTCGGCGACGCACCGCCGGAACGATTCAAGGCTGCGGTTGAGGCTGTGGCCGCCGATCCCGGCACCGACGCCATCCTGGTGCTCAACTGTCCGACCGGACTGGCGTCGCCGATCAATGCCGCGCGCGCTTTAGCTTCTTTGGTGAACTCAGGAAGGATCGCGGGAAAGCCTATCTTTGCCTGCTGGCTCGGTGAGCGTGTAGCCCGTGAAGGCCGCCATGTGCTTGTAGATGCGGGGATCGCAAGCTACGAAACGCCGGCGGCAGCCGCCAATGCCATATCCTATCTTTCCGATTGGTCACACGCACAGCGGGCCCTGATGCGTGTTCCCGACAGTCGGCACGATGATAAGCGCTTTGATCGGGAGGCCGTTTACCGGCTTTTTCACCGGGCTGCGGCCGAAGGCCGATGCATGCTGACTGAGCCCGAAGCCAAGGCGGCGATAGCGGCATACGCAATTCCAGTCCCCCGGACCCTCGTGGCGCGGACCGTTGAGGAGGTGGAGCATGCTGCCGGCGAGTTGTTGTCAGGAGGCGGTAAGGTCGTCGTGAAATTGCTTTCCAAGTCGCTCACCCACAAATCAGACGTCGGCGGCGTAGTGCTGGACATTGCAACACCAAGGGCGGCGCGCGAAGCAGCGGCGGCAATCAGTGCGCGCATCAGCACTTTCAGGCCTGATGCAGATGTCGACGGTTTTGCGGTGCAGCCAATGGTCTTGCGCAAACACGCGCAGGAATTAATCCTTGGTGTGAGCCACGATCCCGTTTTTGGCCCTGTGATCTTGTTTGGGGCAGGTGGGACGGGGGTAGAATTTATCGATGACACAGCCGTCAGCCT
>NZ_JBBNAN010000229.1:0-2503 GCF_037994405.1 Phyllobacterium sp. | reverse complement strand
AGAACAAATCTACAACTTAACCTCAGCTGATTGGTCCGCACCAGCCAGGCAAATAGCTTGCTGCTTGGCTTTTGGCATCTTTGAGAGCCTGATTGAGTGCCTTGTCAAAGCTCGCATCCACGAATTTTCCGGCTAATCCTTCGCCGCAGGAAATCAGCCCAGAGAAATTCGCTGAACGGCGTCGTGTCCTTGGCGAAACCGCCCGCACTTCGCAATTCCCCAGCCAGACTGCGGAAGGGATCATCGTCAAGACCCTTGATCGAATTCGGAATCATTGCGTAATCCCGCCGTCTGCCCTCCTCATCAAATGGTGCATCCAGCCGCGATTGTCCAGCACGACCATAAAGGCATCTCTGTCGAGTTTGGAGAGGTCGCTGATCACCGTCGCCAGAACGCTTTTGACACCTTCATCATCACACGCAAGATGGTGATGATCGATCACATAGTTTCGCCGATTGGGCCCGAGCACGACAGGAATCATATGGTGGCCGAGGAATTCGTTCGCGGTAGGGACGCTCATTTCTGAGCGCCCCCCGCACAGATCCGGACGTGCGGGACTACCGCATCCGGCTCCTACCTTGGGTGTTTGACGGCAAAGCGCGCGTTTGGCCAAGGGTGAAGGATACGTGGTTGCGGAAGCCACTCATCGGCCATCTTCACCATCCGGCTCCATACCAGCGCATGTTTCTGGCTGCGTCGCCTCAGCGCCCGCATCCAGAGCCGTTTGACATGTTCCCGGAACGCCCAGAGCGACCAATGATTGGTCGGTACAGCGTGATAGGCAAAGTAGCCGGTGGTCACCTGCCTCAACCATTTCCCCTGTTCCGGGATTGGGTGATGCAAGCGCCGTTGCAGTTCGCTCTTGATCTCCTTCAGCTTTGCTCGTCTGCGGTCTCGCCGACTCTTGCGTCGGATCTGGAACCGGCCATGCCGATCCTTTCCGCAGATGTGTGTAAAGCCGAGGAAGTCGAAGGTCTCCGGTTTGCCAAGACCCTTCCTCTTGCGGTTTGCAGCCACGAAGCGGCCGAACTCAATCAGTCGGGTCTTTTCCGGATGGAGTTGTAACGCAAACTCCTGCAACCGTTCCCGCATCATGTTCCAGAAGCGCCGGGCATCGGCTTCGAATTGGAAGCCAATCACGATATCGTCCGCGTAGCGCACGATGATCACATCCCCGGTGGCCTCGCGTCGTCGCCAGCGCTCGGCCCAAAGATCGAAGACGTAATGCAGGTAGATGTTGGCAAGCAGCGGCGAAATCACCGAACCCTGCCCAGTTCCCCTTTCACTAACCATGACGATCCCGTCTTCCAGGACACCCGCCCTGAGCCATTTGCGGATCAGACGGATGATGCGGCTATCGCCGATGCGGTGCTCCACGAAGCGGACCAGCCAATCCTGACTGACGCCGTCGAAAAAGCCCGCAATGTCGGCATCCAGAATGTAGCTCACCTTCCGCGTTTCGATCCCGACAAAGAGTGCGTCCAGCGCATCATGCTGGCCGCGCTCCGGTCTGAACCCATAGCTGAACCCGAGGAAGTCCTCCTCATAAATCTGGTTCAGCACCGCCGCCGTAGCCCTCTGGACGATCTTGTCTTCAAGGGCGGCAATCGCGAGCGGCCGCTGCCGTCCGTCTGGCTTCGGTATATACGTCCGCCGTGACGGTAGCGCATGATACGCTCCCCGTTGAACCCGATCATGCAGGTCCGTGATCCGTTGATCGAGGTCTGCTTCATAGGTTCGCCACGTTTGCCCATCCACACCGGGGGCCGCGTTACGCTTGAGTGCGTAGAACGCCGTCCTCAGCATCTCTGGGTTGATGTGGTGGAGGAGCGCGGTGAACTTCTCCTTCTTCTTTTGCCTTGCGGCTTGCCGTATGCGATCCAGCGCATGGGACACACTTTCCCGGTCCTGTGCCCGGCGCGTGCTGTGCTGATCCGCATTCCCCTCGGTTCCCGCCCTTCGCTCCCCCTGCTCCGCAGTCGGCAGGCCGACCTTGTTCGCAGGCTTCTTCGCTACTATGGCGGAATCAGACTCCTCGTGATCGTGCATCATCGGCTACGGCTCCTCGCCTTCCCGATGCGGACCAGCATGGCGATACCACTCTGGCCAATCACGAGGCCTCCCGGTTCCCGTGCAAGGAGCGTCCATGCATGCCAGGGTCTGCGACCACGCCGGGTCGAACGGCCACTTGCGATAGCGTGTCCGTCCGTATTGCCTTCCGCGTAGGTGGAGAGCGTCGGCACCCGAAATGTCCAGTCTTTCGCGGCTCAATGGCTGGCCTGAATGCTCCCCTGTCAACACTTCACGTACAGCCTCACGACTGCCCGCGCATGACTCGGGGCCGATATGGATCGCTACTCCTTCATCGTAATGGACTTGCACCATCTACTCCTTGCCGGTTTATACCGGCGTTCCCACCAAATCAGCCCCGGTTACCCCAGATTTCGAAACCGGACCAAATTCCCGGGCAAAGAAGATTTCGGTTGATGGCGATGACGTGGGG
>NZ_JBBNAN010000228.1:0-6329 GCF_037994405.1 Phyllobacterium sp. | reverse complement strand
CAGGCCGGACCTCAAATGGTCCGATGGCAAGCCGCTGACAGCGGCCGATGTCAAATTCACCTACGACTATCTGAAGAAATTCCCGGCGCTTGATTTCGTCAGCATCTGGAAGTTCATTGATGGCGTCGAGGCTGTCGATGCGCAGACGGTGCGCTTTACGCTGGTTAATCCGAGTTCGCTGGCGGCTGACCAACTGGCCCAGGTGCCGATCATTCCCGAACACGTCTGGAAGGACATTGCCGATCCCGTTACCTTTGCCAATGAGAACCCGGTCGGCAGCGGCCCGCTGACGGAAATCCCGCGTTTCACCGGTCAGACCTACGATCAATGCCGCAATCCGAATTACTGGGACGCCGCTGAACTTAAGATCGATTGCCTGCGCTTTCCGCAGCTTGCCGACAACAACCAGATCCTGACCGCGACCGCCGACGGCACGCTCGATTGGGGCGTTTCATTTATTCCCGATGTCGAAAACACCTATGTCGCCAAGGACAAGGCGCATTTCCACTACTGGTACACACCAAGCAGCATGGTGGCGTTTCTGTTCAATCTTGAAACGGCCAACAAGGACAACCGCAAGGCGTTCAACGACATCCGGTTCCGCCAGGCGGTCAGCATGTCGCTCGATCGCAAAGCCATGGTTGACGTGGCGGGCTATGGCTATCCAACGCTGAACGAGGACCCGTCGGGTCTTGGCGAACTTTATAAACCCTGGTCCGATCCATCGGTCATCGAGGCATTTGGCAAGTTCGGCAAACACGACACGGAGGCAGCCAAGGAATTGCTCGACGAAGCGGGTTATGTCGACAAGGATGGCGATGGCTTCCGCGACAATCCAGATGGCAGCAAGATATCGTTCTCCGTGATCGTACCTAGCGCCTGGACCGATTGGATCGATACCGTACAGATCGCCATCGAGGGCATGCAGGAGATCGGTCTCAACGCCCAGATCGCCACACCCGAAGAGGCCGTCTGGACGGGCAACCTGATTAACGGCACGTTCGACATGGCCATCAACAGCCTCCCCGCCGCAGCTTCGCCCTATTATCCCTATCAGCGTGCGTTCAACGAGACCGACAAGGGCAAGACGCGTTTTACCGCGCAGCGCTGGTTCAATCCGGATCTTGGGAAACTGCTGGTCGATTTTACCCGAACAGCTGATCCCGCCGCGCGCAAGGAGGTGATGAACAAGGCTCAGCGCATTGTCGCCGAAAACCTTCCCATGATGCCCGTCTACAACAATCCCAACTGGTATCAATACAACACGAAACGTTTTACCGGATGGTCGACGCCCGACAACCCGTTCGTCAACCCATCGATCACGCGCAACAATCCGGCGCGTCTGCTGCATCTCCTGGCATTGAAGCCGGCAAACTAATCCACAAGGCGCGGGAGCGGTCGCTTCTGCGCCAAGATGGGAGAAGCGTATGGTTTTCTTGCTCCGCCGCCTCGGATTCTACCTGGCAGCCTTTGTTGCGGCTGCCACCATCAATTTCTTTTTGCCGCGCCTGATGCCGGGTGATCCGATCCAGATCATGTTTTCCAGCACCGGCACCGAATTGTCAGCGGAGAATATTGCGTCCTTGAAACTGACCTTCGGCTTTGTCGATGGTCCTTTGTGGCAGCAATATCTGACCTATCTGCAGAGCATCTTCACGGGAGACCTTGGCCGCTCGATCAAATATTTCCCACTGCCCGTCACCTCGGTTCTCGGTCATGCATTGATCTGGACGGTCGGTCTGATGGGGACGGCAACAATCGTCAGCTTCTCGCTTGGAACATTCCTCGGCATTCTCGCCGCGTGGTGGCGCGGCGGGATGTTCGATATTGTGGTTTCCGTGGGGGCGATCTTTGCAACCTCCGTTCCCGCTGTCGTCACGTCGCTCATCGTGTTGTTCTTCTTCGGTTTTACGCTTGGCTGGTTTCCGACTGGCTATGCCGCTGACCCGGCGCTCGATCCATCGCTTTCACTGACCTATATCGGCAGCCTGCTCTACCATGGCATCTTGCCGATGCTCACGCTCTGCACAGTGCTCACGGGCGGCTTTGCCGTCACCATGCGCAATAATATGATCAACCTTCTAGGCGAGGACTATATCGTCATGGCGCGGGCCAAGGGTCTCTCCGACAGCCGCGTCATGATCTGGTACGCCGCGCGCAACGCATTGCTGCCAACGGTTAGCAGCCTTGCCATCGCCATCGGCACCGTCCTTGCCGGCTCGCTGGTCACCGAAGTCGTCTACAACTATCCAGGCCTTGGCAACATTCTCTACCAGGCCATTCTCGCCCGTGACTATCCGGTGATTCAGGGCCAGCTACTGATCATGACCGTCGCGATGCTTGTCGCCAATTTCATTGTCGATGTCAGCTATGTGCTGCTCGATCCGCGCTTGCGGGGGGCGTGACCATGCGAGCTCTCTTCTCCAGTCTCGTCTCCAATCGCAAGGCGCTCGTCGGCACAATCATCATTGCGGTCATCGTCCTCATCGCGCTCGCAGCGCCGCTCTTGACCGAGTACAACCCCGCATCCCGCGTCGGCCGCCCGCATCAGCCGCCATCGGCGGAACATTGGCTCGGCACCACCCGCATCGGCCAGGACGTGTTCTCGCGGCTCATCCACGGAGCGCGCACATCGCTTGCTGTTGGCTTCGGTGCCGGACTGCTGATTACAGGCCTTGGCACGGCACTTGGTATCATTGCCGGCTACCGCGGCGGCAAGACCGATGAAGTGATCAGTTTCTTCACGAACATGGTGCTGGTCGTGCCGAACCTGCCGCTGCTTCTGGTCCTCGCCGCTTTCATCGGACAGGCCAGCCCGCTCGTCATCGCCATCATCCTCGGCTTCACCTCATGGGCCTGGGGCGCGCGCGTTACCCGGGCGGAGACACTCTCGGTCAAGCACAAGGATTTCATCAAGTCTGCCGAAATGATGGGCGAGCCGCGCTGGCGTATCATGATCTTCGAAATCTTTCCCAATCTCATTTCCATCGTCGGCATCAACTTCATCGGCAGCGTGATCTTTGCGATCATTACCGAGGCTACACTGGAATTTCTCGGCCTCGGTGATCCGAAAACCGTTTCCTGGGGCATGATGCTCTACAATGCGCAGAAAGCGTCGGCCCTGTCGGTGGGCGCATGGTGGGACATTCTCACCCCCTGCTTTGCCCTCGCCCTTCTGGGTGTCGGGCTTTCGCTGATGAATTTTGCGGTCGACGAGATTGCTAATCCGCGCCTGCGGACAGGCAATCGTCTGAGCCGCTGGACCGCATTGATCCGTTCGGGAGAAGGCCGCCTGTGACCAAACCATTGCTTTCCATAAAAAACCTGACCATCGATTACATCGGCGAGACAACCGATTTTCGCGCGGTCGATGATGTCAGTTTCGACGTCGCGCATGGCGAGATTTTTGGTCTTGCCGGCGAATCCGGTTGCGGCAAGAGCACCATCGCCTTTGCCATCAGCCGCCTGCACAGGCCACCGGCCCTGATCCAGAGTGGCCAGATCCTGCTGGAAGGCCGCGACGTGTTGGATCTCGATCCCCAGGGACTGCGTTACTTTCGCTGGCGCGAAGTGGCCATGGTTTTCCAGAGCGCCATGAATTCGCTCAATCCGGTGCTGCGCATCGAAGCGCAGTTCTACGACGTGCTGCACACGCATCAAGGGATGAACCGCAAGCAGGCGCGGGAGCGAACAGCCGAGATGCTGCGTCTTGTCGACATCCAGCCAGACCGCATGAGCGATTATCCGCATCAATTTTCGGGCGGTATGCGCCAGCGCATCGTGATCGCGATCTGTCTCGCGCTCAACCCGAAGATCCTCGTGATGGATGAGCCCACGACGGCTCTCGACGTCGTCGTCCAGCGCGAAATCCTCCAGCGGATCAACGAGTTGCGCAAGACATTCGGTTTCTCGGTCCTATTTATTACGCACGACCTTGGGCTGATGGTTCAGGTTTGCGACCGCATCGGCATCATGCTGGAAGGTAAACTCGTCGAACAGAACACTGCCCAGAAGATTTATGGCGCACCGCAACACGACTACACAAAGAAGCTGTGGGCCTCATTCCCCTCGTTGCACGGGGCCAGAGTGACGGAGATCGCAGCCACATGACTGACACGTGTAAAGCCATATTGGCGCTCGACCGTGTTTCAAAAACCTTTGGCCGCAGCCCTTTCGCGGTCAAGGCAGTCCAATCGGTTTCGTTTGCGCTGCATGCCGGCCGCACATTGGCGCTGGTCGGGGAATCGGGCAGCGGCAAGACAACTTGCGCGCGTCTCGTCATGCGGGAATACACGCCCAATGAAGGCCGGCTGCTGTTCAAGGGCAAGCCTGTGGAAACCGGTGACGCCCGAGCGTTTGCAGCATACCGGCGCTCGGTGCAGATGATCTTCCAGGATCCATTCTCTTCGCTCAATCCAGCTCACACGATCGCCTATCATCTGCGGCGCCCGCTTCAACTGCACCGGCGCGATTTGAAAGGCAGCCAGATCGATGAGGCCATCGCGGAACTGCTGACGAGGGTCAAGCTTGACCCTGCGATCATCGCCCCCAAGCACCCCCATGAACTCTCCGGAGGTCAGCGCCAGCGGGTCAACATTGCGCGAACGCTGGCGGTCGGTGCCGAGGTCATCGTGGCCGATGAGCCGACATCCATGCTGGACGTATCGGTGCGACTGGGCGTGCTCAACCTTCTCAACGAGATGAAGAGGGATATGAAGCTCGCCCTGCTGTACATCACCCACGACATCGCCACAGCGCGCTACGTCGCCGAAGACATTATCGTCATGTATGCCGGTCAGATTGTCGAATGGGGCAATGTCAACAAGGTGATCGACAATCCGCAACATCCCTATACGCGCCTGCTCCTGTCGGCGGTACCTGATCCGGACATACGTTTCGAGGATCCGAAAGCTCAATTGAAGAAATCCGAAGTCGAAGAAGTTCGCCGACTTTCTGCGCTTCCACAGGGTCGTGTTGTCGCAGTCGAACCCGATCATTTTGTACGCCAGATAGCGGTCTAGCTTTTTCGCTCGAACCGGGAGCCCCTTATGAATTCGCTATGGCAGTTTCAGTTCAGACCGGCAACCCTTGAATTGGACTACCTGGCCGCCGGCAGCGGCGAGGCGCGAGCCCGTCAGGGTGGGTGCGCGCAAGATTTGCTTCATGAGGCAGTTCCTTTCGTGATTGCGTTTGGCGCGATCTCCTTAGCGCCGCAACGCAACTCCCTTTGCGCCGCTCCGTTCAATTATGATGCCGATCCGATCAGTGCTTGCCGACGCATCAGGTTGCCACCAACATATGGGAAGTAGCTCGAAAATCGCTAAGCGGCGCCGTTAACCGCGGACGCAATGGCTGAGTGTCAACGGCTCCGAGCGAGCGAAGCTTCCTTCTGCTTCGCTGCTATGCGCGCTTCCTCTGCGAAGGCGCGAACCAGTCGTTCGTTCGATGAAAGGCGTGGGAACATGATACCCACGCCTCTACTTGGGGCGTCCTTCAGTGGCAGCTTGCGAAGCGAAAGGTTCTCTGGCCATGGCGGTAGCCAGTCGGGAACGAGCGAGATGCCGAGCCCCCTGTTGACCAGCACCGCGATGGCTTCCAGCGAGTCGAGTTCGTACTTCTCTTTCGGGTTCAGTCTGATGCGCCTCAGGTACAGCTCGCCGGGTCGACCGCCCCAATGCTTGCGGTCATAGCGGATGAACGGCGCCTGCTTAAGGAGGGCAAGTGGATCATTCTCGCTTTCGGTGGTGCTGGTCAAAACGATTAGCGGGTCCTTGCGCAGTTCGTGCCAGGCAAGGGTTTTCGGAATGGCGAAAGGTGGCTCCACGATGATCGCTGCATCCAGACTGCCTTCGCCCAGTTTCACATAGATGTCGGATGACTGTCCGGGCAAGACTTCCACCTGGATGCCGGGCCGACCGGCCATCATCGAAGAGAGAATGTCCGGCAGCAGCCCGGTGATCATCGAATGGATGACACCGACGCGGATGGTTCCGACCTCTTCGTTCTGGTTTACCAGACCTGGCATGCTCTCGGCGGCCTCGACCAGCCGCCGGGCTGTATCAAGTATCGCCAAGCCCGCTTCCGTGGCGCGCGTCGAGTGACCGGCCCGCTGAACCAAAGCCGCTCCGATTTCTCCTTCCAGGGCTCTCAATCTCTGCACGACGGCAGACGGTGTGAGGTTCTCCTTTCTCGCCGCAGCCGCGATCGAGTTCGAATCCACGACGGAGAGGAATGTCTTGAGAAAGCGCGTTTCCAAAATTTAGGATCTCTGAATTTCAAAGAAGGCAAAACGTATGTTTTCTCGCATTCCTGGTCATGTCAATCTTGAA
>NZ_JBBNAN010000227.1:0-2191 GCF_037994405.1 Phyllobacterium sp. | reverse complement strand
TTCAATACCGCTTAAAGCGCCTAGTCTCGGACAAACGCCTCATCATGGAAGGTGGGGGGCGGTGGGCGAGATACCGACTGCCGGACATCGTTTCGAAGGCGGCGCCATCTGGTGAGGACCAAACCTTCGCGATTGCCCTATCCGAGGCGGCCAAATCTGTGCGCGATTACGTGACAGGCGCCCGAAGCCCGCACCCCGGTGGGTTACAACCGCGACTTCCTCGACCAATATCGTCCCAACCTAACTTTCTATTTGAACGAGGCCGAGCGCGCGCATTTGGCGTCTGTTGGGCGACCGCAGATCGCCGAGCAGCCAGCAGGGACCTACGCCAAGCAAATCCTCAACAGGCTCCTTATCGATCTCGCCTGGAATTCGAGCCGACTCGAAGGCAACACCTATTCGCTGCTCGACACGAAGCGCCTCATCGAGTTCGGGAAAGAAGCGGAAGGACACGCTCATCTCGAGGCGCAGATGATCCTCAACCACAAGGACGCCATCGAATTCCTCGTCAGCGCTGCCGGCGACATCGGCTTCAACCGTTACACGATCCTCAATCTGCACGCGCTTCTAGCCAACAACCTTCTTGCCGACCCGTCCGCCGCGGGCAGGTTGCGCTACATCGCGGTGGGGATCGAGCGATCCGCTTTCCTTCCGCTGGAGGTGCCGCAGCTCATAGAGGAAGCTTTTGATCAGATCCTCACCACCGCCGACGCCATCGGCGACCCGTTCGAACAGGCATTCTTTGTCATGGTGCAGCTTCCCTATCTTCAGCCCTTCGACGATGTGAACAAGCGCGTATCGCGCCTCGCCGCCAACATCCCCCTCATCAAGACCAACCTTTCGCCACTGTCCTTCGCGGACGTGCCGAGGCAGGCCTATACCGAGGCAGTGCTCGGCGTTTACGAGCTGAACAAGATTTATCTCCTAAAAGACCTCTTCCTGTGGGCCTACGAACGGTCAGCAGCGCGGTATGCCGCCGTGCGCCAATCACTGGGCGAGCCCGACCCCTTCAGGCTTCGCTATCGGACAGAACTCCGCGAGATCGTTGCCGAAGTGATCCGCGCAATGGCAGGCCGGAAGGAGGTGGCCGCACGCATTGGCGCCTGGGCGGCCGACAGAATCGATCCCGCCGACCGTGAGCGTTTTGTCGAGATCACGGAAGCGGAGTTGACGAGCCTGCACGAAGGTAATTTCGCGCGCTACCAAGTGCGGCCCACGGAATTCGCGGCATGGCGCAAAGTCTGGGAGGCGAGATGATCGTCGCCGCTGACGACTTCGCCCGCCGGTTTTCCATGCGCCCGGGCGGGCTAATGTGGTTGCTCGGGGCTGGGGCTTCCGCCGCAGCAGACGCGTCTCACCAAAAACCGCTTCCGAGCTGGCAAAATCCTGCAGTCCGCAGATCGCTCCAAGAGTTCCTCGACGGCCTCGATCGGTTTCCCCCAACGGGTGCTCCCGATGAATATGCTGCGCTGTTCGAAGCGGCCTATCCAAGTGAAAACGACCGCAGGACGTACATCGCGGCCAAGCTAAACGGCGCCAAGCCATCCTACGGCCACATGGCGCTGGCTACCTTCATGAAGGCTAGTCGTACCAAAATTGCGCATTTCGCTGAAGTGGGACATTGATTCCGGCAAGTGGCGGGCGGAGTTTCTGGTAAATCCGGGACAGTTTTAATGGCGTCGTTTTGCGAGCCTGTTGTTGAAAACTTTGCCATGATTTCCGGGATCTCGTTGCCGGTCAAGATGGGTGCTGCTTTTTGCTCGCGCCTGCTGTCTCCCTCGAGGCTGATGCGGTGGGCATTATGGACGATGCGATCGAGAATGGCGTCAGCGACGGTTGCGTCACCGATCAGGTCATGCCAGGCGGATATGGGAACCTGGGCCGTGATCAGGGTTGAACGGCGCTGATAGCGCTCTTCAACAAGTTCGAGCAGAGGAAAGCGCTGCTGATCGGTCAGGGAATGGGTTGCAAAGTCGTCAAGGATGAGCAGTTGCGCTCTGGCGAGTTTGTCCATGAGGCGTGGAAAGCGGCCATCGAGGCGGGCAAGAGCCAGATCCTCGAAGAGACGAGGCGCCCGAACCGTGGCTCGCCCCGTTTGTAAGCGAGCAACGTCCGGAGCAGCGCCTCGCCGTCGATCTTGTCGGTCTTTGCCCGCCGCCGCCAGCGCGGGGTTGCAATCGATACCGGATCG
>NZ_JBBNAN010000226.1:0-4444 GCF_037994405.1 Phyllobacterium sp. | reverse complement strand
CCCTTGGTGTTGAGGCAGAGACTCAAGCCGAATATCCTATCTTTGAGGAAGACCTAGTTAACAGCAGCACGACACCGTGCCGCATTGACCTATTGCGCGCCCGAATATTGCCGCTCTAAGCGCCCATCCGTCACACGTCCTTGCGGACTTCCGGGTTGACGACGGTCAAATTCGGACCCCAATTCGGACATTCAGTGGTCCTATATCTGCCTCGGAAGCAGCAGACCTTTGCCGGTGGTCGAGAACCGTCTTAGCCTGACGGCCCGACGATGGGATGATCGGTGGCTACGATTGTTCCGGTTCCTCAACGAAGTCCCTGGCATTCGATGAGTTCGATCAGACCCTTCCCCTTGATTTCGACGAAACCCAGGGAGCGCCCGCGACCCCGTTCGCGAACGCGATGCCATGTGGCCCCGCTGGTCGCTACAGTCCCGGGGCTAGCGTGGGCGGCGATCCGGGAGGCCATATTCACGGTGTCGCCCCACAGGTCGAACATGTATTGCCGCTGCCCGATGATTCCTGCCATAACTGGCCCAAATTGGACGCCGACTCGAACCTCCCATTTGGGCTCTATCTTGCGTGACGCCGTTACCATATCGAGTCCGCATTGCAAGCTGGCAAAAACCGGATCTGACACGCGATCAAACAGGCCGGCTGTAGCCATAAAGGCGTCGCCGATCGTCTTGATCTTCTCCATCTCATGCTGACGCACGATTCGTTCATATTCGCCGATCAGCGCCTGAAGTTCGTCCACCACTTTTTCTGGCGGATTCTTGTCGCAGTAGGCCGTGAAGCCGACGATATCGCAGAATAGCACTGCGACTTCGTTGTAGCGGCGCGGGCGGACCTCATTGGTCGCTTTGAGCTCGCGGACCGCGCCGGGGGGCAGCATGGCGTACAGAAGCTCGTCCGCTCGGCGCTTTTCGTTTTCGATCTGCTGTGTGTACGCCGCCTCTTGGTCGCGCAGCCTCTTTTTTTCCAGGCAGGCGGCCACGCGGGCGCGCAGCAGAACCGTGTTGAACGGTTTGGCCAGATAGTCCTCAGCGCCGAGGCCGATGCAACGCGCCACACTGTCGATCTCGTCGACCGCCGATATCATGACAACCGGAATGTTGCGAAGCGTCGTGTCGGCCTTGAGGCGCTCGAGCATCTGGTAGCCGTCCATTTCCGGCATCGTAATGTCGAGTAGCACGAGATCGAATGGCCTTGTCGCCAGCAGTTCGAGCGCTTCCCGTCCATTGCTGGCACATACCACGGTCCCGTAGCCTTCTCGCTTCAACCGCTCGGTCAGCGTAAAGCGATTGTCCTCGTCATCGTCAATGACGAGCAGGGCAGGTCCAGCCTCGCTCATTTCATCGATTCCTTTGGGAGCAGGGCCCTGATCTTTCCGAGTAGGCGCGTGAACTCGACGGGTTTGGTATCGAAGTCATCGCACCCGGCCGCCAGTGCTGCTTCGCGATCGCCCGCCATCGCGTGCGATGACAGCGCGATTACGGGAATAGCGCGCGTCTCAACCAACGCCTTGAGACGTCTTGTTGCCTCCCAGCCGTCAACGACAGGGAGGCTTAAGTCCATCAGGATTAGCGCCGGAGCATCCGATCGCGCCCGCGCCACACCCTGATCGCCATCGGTGGCGACAATTACCTCGTAACCTTTGCGTGTTAGCCGCGCGGACAGCATGTAGATGTTGTCCTCATTGTCCTCGATATAGAGGATCTTAATCACCACGGTGATCCTCGTCAGGCGACCTTCGTTTGACAATGTATCGTGCAACCATCTTGCGCAACTCGTCAAGAAGCTCGTTGTGGCTAAGGGCGGTCTTGGCGAGCACGCGCTCGACGCCGCCGTTCAGGCGCCGGTGGTCTTCCTCGCTGAGGGTCGCCGCCGTCACGACCACGACCGGCACTGCCTTGAAGGCGGGCTGCTTGCGCAGTTCGATAAGGAACTCGAAGCCGTCCATTTCCGGCATGATGAGGTCCAGAATGATGAGGTCCGGAAGGGTGCGGATCAGACGTTCCAGTGCGACCCGGCCGTTCTCGGCCTCGTCCACGTCGCAGCCCTCGGCCTGCAATATGCGACGCCATTGCTGGCGCGTGTTCTCATTGTCCTCGACGATGAGAACACGAAGCGCTGGGCTAGGCCGGCCGGACCAGAATTTCGCGATCAGTTTCCGGAGCGCCTCCCGCTCGATCGGCTTAATCATGTAATCAGCTGCTCCGAGTGCGTAACCCCGGTTCCTTTCGTCGGTCATGGTGAGCATTACGACGGGGATATTCGCTAGCTCGATATCCGCTTTGAGTTCCTGCAGGACGCTCCAGCCATCGAAGCCCGGCATCAGCACGTCAAGGGTTATGAGTGCAGGCTTCACCTGCCGGGCCAGTATAAGGGCCTCCGCACCGTCCTTGGCCGTTACTACATCGCAACCCTCGCGGACGAGAAACCGGCGCATCTGGTCCCGCACTGTCTCATCGTCATCAACGACGAGGACTACGTTTGAGACGACGCGAACACGACCATTCGCGGCTACCGCGAAGACAGGGGCCGACGGCTCCACGCGCGTTGGGAGCGCGTCGATTGCCGACGGCAGCCACACGGTGAACTTGCTGCCAGCACCAGGAGTGCTGTCCACGGTGATGTGGCCACCCATACTACGGCACAGGCGTTGACTAATGGCCAGCCCTAGCCCGGTGCCGCCGTACTTGCGGGTGGTTGAACTGTCGGCCTGGCTAAACTCCTGGAACAGATTCGTCATCTGCTGCGGCGTTATTCCAATGCCGGTATCGGCGACGGCAAATACCACGCCTTCGCATCCATCACGCTTCGCGCAGGTCGCTTCAATCGTCACTTGGCCATTCTCAGTGAACTTGCAGGCGTTACTCAATAGGTTGAGGAGGATCTGGCGAACCCGAAGCTGATCGGCGTGCATACTGCCGATGCCATCTGGACAGCGAATGATGATCCGGTTGCGGTTCTTGTGTGCGATTGGCTGCACGGTTGTCGCGGCATCTTGAACCATACCAGCAATATCGAACTGCTCGATATGAAATTCCAGGCGGCCAGCTTCGATCTTGGAAAGATCGAGGACTTCATTGATGAGTTTGAGCAGATGCTTGCCGGCGCGCGCGACTCGCTCAAGCGGTTCGATCAGTTCACTTTGGCCGGCTTCATTGGCATCTTCCTGCAGCATTTCTGTAATGCCCAAGATGGCGTTCAGCGGAGTGCGCAGCTCATGACTCATGCTGGCGAGGAACTTGCTCTTGGCCTGGGTTGCGGCCATGGCCGCGTCGCGCGCGATCTCGAGCTCCGTTTCGTGGCGCTTGAGCGCGGTGATGTCGGTGTAGACTGCGACCGTGCCGCCGCCGGCAATGCGCCGCTCATTCACCTGAATCCAGCGGTCCTGGCTGCGATGCTGAACCAGCGTCAGATGCGGATTGCGATGTGCGGCGAGCCGCTCGGCAATCCACCTCTCCTCCCGGCCTTTCGCATCCTCGATGAGGCCCTGTTCTACGGCATTGCGGAGAATCGTCTCAAATTGTGCACCCGGCACGACTGCATCGGCTATGCCGGGATACAGGATTTCCCTATAGCGGCTGTTGCACAGGACGAGCCGGTCCTCAGCATCGTAAAGAGCAAAGCCCTCGGAGATGCTCTCGATCGCATCGATGAGTCGCTGGCGGGCTTCGGCCACCTCGCGCAGGTTCTTCTCCTCGACCTCGAGCGCAGTGTCGCGGAACTGACGAAGCGCCTCAGCCATACGTCCGATTTCGTCGCGGCCTGCGCCAGGCAGTGGCGCCCGGAGATTGCCGCCCGCGATCGCGAGCATGCTTTGGCTCAGCCCCGCTAGGCGGGCAAGAAGGTTGCGATCGACATACAGCCAAACGATCAGAACCGAACTCAGGAGGCTTAAAAGGGCGGAACCAAGGACAACTCCGGTGCCGTAGCGCTGGACAGTCGCAGCTTCGCGGCCGGCCTCGGTGATGTCACGGTCGGCCGCAGCCACGAGGCGGTCCACGGCAGCGGTGAGTTTGCGCGATAGCTGATCGTTTTCGGTCAAAAGCTTCCCGCCCTCTGCGAGTACTGCGAGCTCATCCTCGCGCGCCTTTAGGATGCTCTTCGGACCGTCGATCAGCCCCTCGAACTCTTCAACGCGTTGGCGGAACCGCGTTCGCAGCTTCTCATCGATCTGGGGCATCGCCGCCGCAAGGGAGTCGACCGAACGACGCAGTGCAAAGGACATCAGCGCCAAGTCGCCGGGTGTCGGCGCAACCGCCGCCTTGAGCAGAGCGTCGTTGATCGCTAAAATCTCCTGCTGTGCCTTCTGTTGCGGGATGTAGGAGGCGATTGCCTGCGCAAGGTCTGTCGCGGCCGCTACGGGCGCGTCGGGTGGTGAGGCAGCATCCGCCGCGGCTGCACGCCACTGAAGGACCTTGGAGTTCATCACGAG
>NZ_JBBNAN010000225.1:0-2499 GCF_037994405.1 Phyllobacterium sp. | reverse complement strand
GCAAAACGCAATACACTCTTTGTGGCTTCCGGCTCGTATTGAAGGAGGGAAGAGCTTGTATTTCCATCGCACCATTGCGTGTTTTGCAGTCGCGTTTGCACTTTTCGCTTCACCAGCCTTCCCGCAGGACGATCCGCGGCAGAACAATGACGCAGACAATCACAATGCGACGACCTCGCAATCTCGTCCTCCTTCCAGGGGCGAAGAGACGGTAAATCCGCCGAGGACGGAAGGTAATGGTTCAACGGGCATTCTTAGCCTCCTGCCGGCTGATTCGGTTACCGATCATGTATTAAAGATCGGAACGCAGGAAGTTGCTTATACCGCAACAGCGGGCACTCTCAGCCTCTTCGGCCAAGATGGGGCGCCATCCGCCAAGATATTCTATACAGCCTATGTCGCCCGGAACAGACAATCGGGCCGTCCCCTCACCTTTGCCTTTAACGGAGGACCGGGAGCCGCCTCGGCCTATCTCCACCTTGGGTTGGTTGGGCCACGCCTTCTCGATTTCGGCCCGAACGGACAGGATGGCACCAGTCCAACGCTCGTGGACAATCCGGATAGCTGGTTGGAGTTCACTGACCTTGTGCTAATCGATCCTGTCGGCACGGGCTGGAGTCGTGCGGCGAGCGACAACGTTGCATCGAATTTCTATGGGGTGAACCAGGATGCGGAGAGCATTGCCAAGGCAGTCGCGCTCTACGTCAATCACAATGAGCGCATGGCTTCGCCGAAATATCTGCTTGGCGAGAGTTATGGTGGTTTTCGTGCTGCGAAAGTCGCCTCTGCACTCAAGGATCGCCAAGGCGTTCTTGTCTCGGGAATTATCATGTTGTCGCCACTGATCGAGGGGCAGCTTTTGTTTGGGGCGAGCCAATATCCGCTGGGGGCTGCCCTTCAACTTCCTTCGCTTGCGGCTGCAGAGATGGAACGCCGAAATAGCTTCAGCCTGAAGGCGATCCGGGACGCGGAACAATTCGCCATGACCGACTATCTTGTGACGCTTGCGGGGCCTGAGCCCTCGGGAGAGTCGGCACGAGCCTTCTATGCGCGAGTTTCACAATTGACCGGCATACCTGAAGCGGTGGTGAGCCGTACGCGCGGCTTTCTCGCAGACACTTATGTCAAACACTCGAAGGGCGACGTATTCGAGGTGGTCAGCCCTTATGATGCAGCCTTTGCCGTTTCAGACCCCTACCCTGAGTTCGATGCCGACCGAAGTAAGGACCCGATCCTTGACGGGTTCACCCGCGCATATGGGGCGGCATTCGCCAGCTACGCCCGCAACGAACTTGGTTTCCGCACGGAAATGACCTACACGCTGCTCGCCGACGACGTGAACGACCGTTGGGAATGGGGCCGCCCCGGCAAAAACGGCGGCACGCGGGTTCAGGCGAGCGCAACCGGCGATATCCGCGACCTGCTCTCGGTCATACCGTCTTTCCGTTTGCTGATCGCACAGGGCTATAGCGATGCGATAACGCCTTATGGTATCAGCAAATATGTCATTGACCATCTGCCATCGTCGCTTGCGGCGGGCCGGGTTGGTCTCAAGCTTTATCGCGGTGGTCATATGTTCTATACGCGATCAAGCTCCCGGCATGACCTGACCGCGGACGCAAGAGCCTTCTTTTCTGAACAGATCGGAAAGGTTCAAGGGGAATAGTGGATGACGTCACCGAGCGTCTCCTCGCTCTTATCTGCGGGGCAACACCACGCAAAAAGAGCAAATCAAACTTACTACAGAGCCAAAAATACACTGCATTTTGTTTTATTTTTGAAGTATAATTCAAATACTTCGGCAGAACGTTATTTCCAGTTGAACTTTATCAATAATACTTGTTTCGGAAGTTAGTTTGTCTATACTTCGCTCCGATAAACATCGGGGAGGACAGACGCTGTGGCAACCATAATCGGCTCAGAAGCAAACGACGCACTATACGGAACGGACGAAACCGACCGCATTTTGGGTCTTACCGGCGACGACCATCTCGATGGCGGCGGCGGTGATGATCTCGTCTATGGCGGGGCCGGCAACGACGTTTTGAAGAGCACGGGCGGCTATGACCGTCTCGACGGTGCCGACGGCGATGACCGGCTGGTGCTTGCCGGCACGGGCGGCGCGGTAACCGGCGGCAACGGCGCGGACACGCTGGTCGTCGATCTCTCGACATTGAGCTCCCCGGTCATGTTCAACGGCGTCAACGGCCACGGCTTCATCGGTCACCAGACGGCGATCGAAGACCAGATCTTCTTGCGCGACATTGAGCACCTGGAACTGACAGCCGGGAGTGGCGATGACCGCGTTCTCGGAACTGTCAATGACGACGGTATCCACGGCCTGGCAGGCAATGATAACCTCGACGGCGGCGGCGGTAACGACTTCGTTTACGGCGGCGATGGCAATGACGTTCTGACGAGCACGAGTGGTTTTGATCGTCTGGACGCAGGCAGCGGTGACGACCATGTGACGCTTGTCGGCACAGGCGGCACGGTGAC
>NZ_JBBNAN010000224.1:0-8570 GCF_037994405.1 Phyllobacterium sp. | reverse complement strand
CCACCGCCTCTGTGGACTCAAGTCACGTCGAGTATCGCGAATATGGCCTGGATTCTGTCGTGTACGCAGCGAATGAAGGGTGCCAGCAGGCATTAGCAACGAACATGGCGTGATCACGGCTTGGACTTGCGAAGGAGAGGCCCCGCGAAAGGCAAGGGCCAACCTCGACCGCCTGCGCAGCGGCTCTGACCTCAATACGAGACCTGACCATCAACGAGCTGCCCGCTCGAAGGAGAAAGTTCGCGTTTCAATACGTCGCGAGCCTCGCCGCTGATGACCGAGACCGGAGCCGCAACGGCTACACGCGCTGCTGACCCAGCGAAATTGGCGGCCGCCACCCCCACACGATCCGCGAATGTCGCCTCCTTGCCCGCGAGCGTTTGACCAGCCAGCCGTCTCCCAAGCAGGCGTACGATCTCAGGACTGTCGGCGAAGGTATTGTGGCCGAGCGGATCTTTGGTCTGGATGACACTCGTGTCGATGACCGAAACGCCAAGTTCTTCAAGCACAGAGGCATAGGGTCTGAGATCTGCGCCACCGACACGGTCGACGCCGCCCGAGAGCCAGCCAGAGACCTCTAGAGCCTTGTCGCGTGTCGACGTCAGAATCGCAAAATGCGGCCGCTTTGGCCCCATCTCGATGAACTGCCGCCGAAACACATCGATATCGATGTCTGGTGATGCAAGGATGACATTTTTGATCTTGGCCGGGATCGATTTTTCGCGCATGGCAACACCGCGAAGTGCCTCCGCCGCGAGCCAGGTCCCCATCGAATGCGCGAGAATCGTCACGTCGTCGACATCGGGGCTTCGCGTAGCCTGAAGGATCAGGTCCTCCAGGGCTCGCCGCGAGTAGTTGGCGCTTTCCTTGTCATAGAGGTAGTCGAAAACGCGCGCCCGCGATGGCCAGGCGAAAAGAATCGGTGCCGCAGCGGTGCCTGAGTCGTGAATGATCTGGGCGAAGCGAAAGACCGCGTCGGCGTAGGTGTTGTTAAAGCCATGGACAAAGATGAGCACCTGCCGCTTGGCGTTGCGATTCTTGCGAAACCATGCGAGAGCCTGCCCTTCCGTTGCAACCTTGCCGACTTCAAGGACTGCAAACTCCTTTTGCGGATTCGGCGGCACGCGTGAGGGCCATTGCACCTTACCAATCTTGCGGTTTCGATCTGGAGGAATGGAGACGGAGACGTTGTTGAGCGAAATCGCCGTTCCGCGCTCGCCTGAATAGAGTCGACCGGGTTCGTCCGATGACTTGCGCGTCGTCGCCACCAGCATGTTCACCCGGCTGGCGTCGCTGGTGGCCACGGCCACCTGAGGAGGCTGAAGGACGTTCTCCACCCGGGTCGCGCAGCCGGTTATGGCGAGGGACAATGTCACCAGCACGGGGAGCACCCGTCTATGCTTAGTTCGATGTGTCGCCGGGACCGGCCGCAAGCGGCCAATCCATTGCAAAGCGAAAATGCTGCGCGGGCGGTCGAGAGGCGTTAAACCGGGCATGTCAGTGCTGCCCGATCTCGACCGGAATCCGGAACCAGGCGACATAGAGCGCCGGCAGGAACAGAAGCGTCAGGGCCGTTCCCACAACGATGCCGCCCATCATTGCGTAGGCCATAGGACCCCAGAATATCTCGTGCGAGATGGGGATCAGCGCCAGGGTCGCCGCGGCGGCGGTCAGCAGGATCGGACGCATGCGATGCTCCGTCGCCTCCACCACCGCTTTCCATGCTGACATTCCCTCTGCACGCAATTCCTCGATCTGCACGATCAAGATCACCGAGTTGCGGATGAGGATGCCGACGAGTGCGAGCACGCCCAGGAGGGCAACGAAACCGAGCGGGGCATTGCTCATAAACAGCGCCGCGACGACGCCAATCAGCGCCAAAGGGGCAACCGAGAAGACCAGGAACAGCCTGTGGAAGCTCTGAAGCTGAATCATAAGCAGCGTCGCCATAATGAGGAACATAGCCGGCGCCACCTTGGCGATCGGACCCTGCGACTTGGCGCTTTCCTCGACCGCGCCACCGACTGCGACGGAGTAGCCGACCGGCAGCGTCTTTTCGAACGCCGCAACCTTGTCGGCGAGCGCCTTCGCAATGGTCGCCGGCTGCGCCGAATCCCCGATCCCGGCCTTAATCGTGACGGTCGGGACTCTGTCGCGGCGCCAGATCGTCGGCTGTTCGAGCTCGTAGCGGAAAGTTGCGACCGATGACAGCGGCACGGACTGACCGCCGCTCGCCTGCAATTGCAGGTCGAGCAGCGTGTCGATCGAACCACGTTCCTTTTCTCCGGCACGGCCGACGACATCGACGAGATAAATGTTGTCCCGGACCTGCGTTACGGCGTCCCCTTGAACGACGGTGTTGAGCGCCATGGCGATGTCCTGCGACGAGACGCCAAGCTGGCGCGCCTTGTCCTGGAGCACGTCGATCTTTACCACGCGCGCCGGTTCATTCCAGTTAAAGGCGAGATTCTTCACGGAAGGATAGCTACCGATGACGGATCCCAGCTTCTGTGCCAACTCGCGCACCGTCTGGAGGTCCTCGCCGGACACGCGGTACTGAATCGGCTTGCCAACCGGCGGTCCGATTTCGAGGAACTTCACATAGGCATCAGTTCCGGGAAAGGTCTTCTGCAGATAGGCTTCCGCTTCCTGCTTCAGCTTGTCGCGGGCGGCGAGCTCCTTGGTGACGATAATGGTCTGGCCGAGGGAAACGTCGGCGGGCTGCACGTCGAAGGAAAGGATGAAGCGCGGCGCGCCCCGTCCGACATAGGTCGACCAATGCTCGACCGCGGGGTTGCCGGCCAGCATCTCGCGCTCGAACTGCGCCATTTGACGGCTCGTTTCGGCAATCGAGCTGTTCTGCGGCAGATTCCAGTCGACGATCAGTTCCGGTCGGTCGGAGCTCGGAAAGAATTGCTGCGGCACCAGCGACAGGCCGACAAGCGAACTGACGAAGAGAATGACCGTGGCAGCGATCGTCATCCAGCGCCACCGTAGGCAGAATTGTAGCAGCGCCGAAAAGGCCCTTGCGAACCGGCCCTTGTGCTCGGCGTGCTTCTTCATAGTCTTCGGCAGAATGGTCACGCCGATGAGGGGCGTGAACAGTACCGCGACTACCCAGGAGACGATAAGTGATACGGCGATGACGACGAAGAGTGTGAAGGTGAACTCGCCGGCGCTGCTCTTGTTGAATGCGACCGGTATGAAGCCCGCGACGGTCACGAGCGTGCCGGTCAGCATCGGGAATGCCGTGGACGTGTAGACGTAAGTGGCGGCCTTCCTGAGACTGTCACCCGCTTCCAACCGCGCCACCATCATCTCGACCGCGATCATGGCGTCGTCGACAAGAAGACCGAGTGCGATGATGAGCGCTCCGAGCGAGATTCGCTGCAGCGAAATGCCGGTATAGAGCATCACCATAAAGGTGATGGCGAGGACCAGCGGGATCGCGATTGCCACGACGAGGCCGGCCCTGAACCCAAGGCTGATGAAGCTGATCGCGAGTACGATGGCAACCGCCTCGAACAGGGCCTTCGTGAAGCCCCCCACTGCCTCGTGAACTACTTTCGGCTGGTCGGATACCTGTTCGACCGAGACGCCGACCGGAAGATCCTGAACGATCCTGGCCATCGTCTTTTCAAGCGCTTCGCCGAAGGCGAGGAGGTTGCCGCCCGTCTTCATCCCGATCGCCAGTCCGATCGCCGGCTTCCCGTTGAAGCGGAAGAGCGAGGTCGGCGGGTCGACATAGCCGCGGGTGATGGTGGCGACGTCCGTCAGCGGGAAGAATCGGTCGTTGACCCTTAGGTTGATCCCACGCAACGTGTCTTCGGAAATAAAGCGTCCGCCGACTCTAAGCGCAATGCGCTCCGGTCCCGCCTCGATGAAACCCGATTGCGTGACGGCATTTTGAGCCTGCAGCGCCGAGATGATGGCCGAGCGATCGATGCCGAGCGCGGCGGTCTTACGGGTCGAAAACTCCAGATAGATCACCTCGTCCTGGGCACCCACGATATCCACCTTGCCGACGTCCGGTATCGTTAGGATCTTTGTTCGTGCGTCTTCCGCGAAATCGCGCAATTCTCTCTGGCCCAAGCCGTCACTGGTGAGGGCGAAAATATTGCCGTAGACGTCCCCGAACTGATCATCGAAGAAAGGTCCTACCACGCCTTGCGGGAACTCGTGCTTTATGTCGGCAATCAGGTTGCGCACCCGCGACCAGGTGGGCTTCACGTCCCGCGCATTGGTTTCCGGCAACAGATCGACGAAGACGATGGTCTGGCCGGCGGTGGTGATGCTTCGGGTGTGCTCGAGATTGTCGAGCTCCTGCAGTTTCTTTTCGATGCGATCGGTAACCTGTTGCGTGACCTCCTGTGCCGAGGCACCGGGCCATTGTGCCTGGACCACCATTGTCTTGATTGTGAAGGATGGATCCTCCTCGCGGCCGAGGCCCAGATAGGCATAGGCCCCTGCCACTGCGAAGATTATCATGAAATACCAGACGAGCGAACGGTGCTGGAGCGCCCAGTCTGAAAGATTGAATTTGTTCACGGGCGATGCTCCTGTTCGATTTTCACACTCTGCCCCTCGGCAAGTTGGTTCACGCCGGCGACGACAATCTCTTGGCCGTCCTCGAGCCCGGAGAGAACCCGGACGGAACGGATATCAGTGGAGGAGGGGTCGAGTCGCACCGATCGCAGCGAAACCGTGTGCGTCGTCGGGTCGACCACCCAGACATGGTCGGTGCCATCCTTCTTGACGACGGCTGTTGCAGGCACGCCAATCGCCAGCCCTTGCTCAGCCCCTGGTGCTGCCGCGGTCACCACCGATCCAAGGCGGAAGACCTCCGGCGCCTGATTGATGGCGATTTTCACCCTATGGGTGCGGGTACCAGCATCGGCCTGCGGCCCGATCTCGCGCAGAACGCCGGAGGTCCGCAGTGTATCGTCGAGCTGGAGGGCGATGTCGAACCGGTCCCCCAGGCGCAAGGATCGGAATTGCGCTTCCGGAACGTCGACGACCACGTCACGCTGATCGAGACGTGCGAGTTTCAGGACCGGCTGACCGGCGGTCACCGTCTGTCCGACTTCGACCCAGCTGGCCGTAACGACACCATCGAACTCGGCCTTCAACGTGGCATGACCAAGCTGCTCGCGCGCCTTGTCCAGGCTGGCATTGGCCTTTCCGACACTGGCCCACGCCGATTTCAGCGCCTGCCCGGCAAGGTCCAGATCCGCTTCGCTCGCCGCGCTCGTCGATGCAAGCCTCCGCTTGCGGTCCTCCGTCAACAAAGCGTTCTGAAACTGCGCTTGAGCGTTGCGCAGATCGGCTTCGGCGCTCCGGACCGCTAGCTCAAGAGCAAGCGGATCGATTTGGGCCACGACATCGCCCGCACGCACGAGGTCGCCGACATACACCTTGCGCGATACGACGCGCCCCAATGTCCGGAATGCAAGATCGGCCTCAACCCCGGCCTGGACGATACCGGGAAAGTGCACGAGCTCTGCCTGCGCTGCGCTCGCCGCGATGGACCTGACGGGCCGCGGCATGAGCGCTTCGCCAGCGCCGGCATCCTGGTCGCAGCCGGCAAGAAGCGCGAGTGCAAGGAGTGAAAACGGGAGGTGAAGGCGATAAGCGGCCATTTTACTTGCCCTCCCAGGCCACAGTTTGGCCTTCCTTGAGAAACTTTCCGCCCTCGGTGACGATCAGGTCCTGCGGTGCGATGCCGCCGGCCACGATCAGATCGCTTGTGCGGTACCTCTCGACCTCGATCTTCCGCAGTGAGACGGAGCGGCTTGCGGGGTCGATGTGCCATACGGCGGCCTCGCCCATGGCAGAGGCGATTGCGCCCGCGGGCAGGGCGATCCCGTTGCGCGGAGGAGAACGGAATTCACCGACCACGGGCGTGCCAAGCGGCCATTGCGCATCTTCCGGGAGCGCCACCTTGATCCGGATCGTTCCGGTTCTCGTGTCGATGAAGGGAGAGATCTCCCTGACGGTCGCCTGCGTTTCGAGTTCGCGATCTGCGATCGGTGCTACCTCGACATTGGCTAGCGGCCGCCCTTCCAGGAAAAAGGCCTCGAAGACGTTGAAAACCGCATCTCGCGGGCCTTCATGGGCGAGCACGAAGGCAGCCTGCGCCGCGGAAACCACCCGACCGACCTCGACCTCGCGTGCGGTGATGATTCCGTCCGCGTCGGCCTTAAGCTCAGTCTGGGAGAGGGTGTCCTTAGCCGTCGCCAGTGCTGCTTCGGCAGCCTCCAGGGACGCTTGGGCCGTCCGCAGTTCCATCTCGGCTTGATCGAAGGTCGCCTGGGCGATCGAGCGCGAGCGCAACAGCGCCTCGTACCGCTCAAACGTCAGCGTTTTCTGCTTGACGATCGCTTGTGCCGACTCGAGCCCAGCGCGGGCAACCTCAACATCGGCCCGCTCTTCGGTGTCGTCAAGGCGGGCGAGGACCTGGCCGGTGTGCACGTGCAAACCGACATCGACGAGGCGCTCGGTCACCCTGCCGTTCACGCGGAAGGACAGGTCGGACTGAATTCGCGCCTTAACCTCACCGGTGATCTCTGCGCTTGGCTGATACTCGCTCGACGAAGCGCGAATCGCCCGAACCTGCTGCGGCGGCGACACGACTTCAGCTTTGTCGTCGCAGGCGGCGAGATAGGCGCAGGCGAGACCAATTCCAATTAAACGAAAGGGCTGCATATTTTTCTCCATAACGGTTTGCAACCAAAAGACTGCGTGTTCATTGGCTGGCCTCACATTCCGAGCCAGCGACGATGAAACCGAAAGAAAGGTCATGGCGTCAGCCGTCCAGCGGCGAGTTGCCAATTGAATCTCCGATACTTTCCGGTGTGAACTCGAACGCGGCTGGATCGTCCCCGCCTGCCGTACGTTCCTTGTCAGGCGATGGTGAGACTCCGAATAAACTGCTCGCCTCCGAGGACGATGAAAGACACGACGGTCATCAAAAGGCCCCGCCGGAAGCGCACCTGTTTGATGATCCTGACGCGAGATGACTTGAGCAACTCGGCGCCGAGCACTGAGGTCCAGTCGGAGCTCAGTGCCTCTTTGACGAAGTCTTTGAGATCGGCAAATGTGTCGGGATCGACATAGTAGACGCTCTGTTCGGAAGCACCGGATGTTTTCGCGAGCAGCTCCTTTTCTGCGCGGGTTCGGCTCGGATAGAGCACTTGCCCGAACTGCAGGATCGGCAGGATGACAACACCCCAGACCACGGCGAAGAACAGCGGACCAAGCGGTGCACGCGTCGGCAAGAGATCGCCGAAATGCAGCACCAGATTGAGTGCCAGGATGTAGCCGGCGCCAACGATCTGCGCCTTAGTGTCATAGGAGCGCGCCGTCACTTGCGCTTCCTGCAACGCGGCAAGCAGCATCCTGTCGACATAATCGCGCTTGTTCTCACTTGGCGCGGCGTGTATCGGGGCATCCGATCGAAGAAAGCGGTCAAGAAGAGACGTTGGTGTTTCCGGCATGGCTGCGTCTCTCTTCAGTGTTGGAGTACGAGAGCACGTGCGGCGAGCGGACCCGTATCTGCCGCCGGTTTGGCTGTCTCCCGCACGCGGGAGACGGCAACATAGAAGGCCCGCGTCAGCACAGTCACGACGGCGAGTCCGCCGACTTCGCAATGGCCAAAGAGACAAAGGCTGGCAACACAGGCATAAAGGAACTGACCGGACCACAGGCGCATGAAAGCCTCCGCTCGAAATGATCGAGGTTGTTAGGGTTTGATGACGAGCAAGCCCACGCATGACAGGGCCTGACATCAAGTTGACTAATAGGTCAGTTCGACGATACAGTCAATATGATAATTGCATTTGTGCTATGCAAAAAATGCTTAACTGGAACTCTGCCCAAGGCTGGGCATGCCATTCTTCGAATGATTGGTGCGTCGCGGGCGGCGCTGATTTTTGCGGGTAACTTCTGCGACGGCCGCGGCTGCACGATCGCACGGACCAAGCCGGTACTGCGCAACTGAGAGGGGCCTTCGCATCGGTTGAGTAATGATAACTGGACATTTTGGTCAATATGACCTATTTGCATGAACAGTTTAAGGTTGTCTCTACCATGGCCAAAATCGATCCGATCCGACGCGCCGAAATCGGCCGCGAAAAGCGCGCGAGAACTCGTGCGCAGCTTGTTGCGGCTGCCAATTCGCTATTTGCTAGGCAGGCGGTAGAATCTGTCACAGTGGATGACGTCGTTAAAGAGGCCGGCGTCGCCAAGGGAACCTTCTACGTTCATTTCGACAGCCTAGAGGCAGTGACCGCAGCGGTCGCGGAGGAATTGGTGCGGTCCTTCGATGAACTGCTGCAGCCGGGCCGGGGCTCCCTCGCCGAGCCTGCTCTGAGGATTGCCTTCGGGTGCTGTTCATTCATAGACAAAGCTCTCAATGACCCTCGATGGGCCAGTGTTGTCGCAAGACTGGCGGCGGCAGCTCCGAAGGGCGGCGAGATTGCCCGCCGCCGCCTCTTCGAAGACCTGCAGCAGTTCTCGAAGGCATTGCCGGACGACGGAGTGTCTGCGGAGCTGAAACTGGAGATTGTCGT